>CAMAUL010000012.1 GCA_945861405.1 Candidatus Methylobacter oryzae
CTATAAAGGCATAAAAAAGGGGGGAATCCTTCTGCAAAGAGGAATTTGAAGCAACAATCCACCTAAAAACGCACGGATTTTGAAAAATTAAAAAATTTTAGTGCCATTCTCAGTATGGCGGTTTAAATTTGGAATTAATAGAGGTTCCCTATAATAACTGTCCGAGACAGACTTCCATTTCACTTCAACACCCTGTAAATAGAGATAAACCATGAGTATGCAAAAATCCACCATCAACACTCGTTTAATCATGAGTAGTCTGGTTATATCAAGTCTGCTTGCAGGTTGTGCGAGCACTGCGAAGCCCAACGAACTGGATCCCTGGGAAGGCTGGAATCGCGGCACCCAAGACTTTAATGACGATCTGGACAAGGCGGTTTTAAAACCCGTAGCGAAAGGCTATATGTGGATAACCCCGAAATTCGTTGACGACGGCATAACCAATTTCTTCAGTAACATGAACGACATCGGCGTAACGCTCAATGATTTTATGCAGCTTAAAATGGCACAGGGCGGTATGGATGCCAGCCGTTTCCTGATTAACACCACGGCTGGCGTAGCCGGCTTTGTCGATGTAGCCAATATGATCGACCTGCCCAAGCATCATGAAGACTTCGGTCAGACTTTGGGCTTCTGGGGTGTTCCAACGGGTAACTATCTGGTGGTGCCGTTTATGGGTGCCAGTTCGCCTAGAGAAGTAGCCGGGGCTATTGGCGATGCGTTAATGAATCCGCTCACCTATACCTTTGCATTTGCCGGCGGCGCTGCTGTCAGCGCGATCAATACGGGAGCCAAAACAGTTGATGTCACCGATACCCGCGCCGATTTAATGCCGACTGAAAAGATCATAGATGAAGCCTCTGGAGAAGATCGCTATTCCTTTGTCAAAAATGCTTACCAGCAGCGCCGTGAATATCTGCTCCATGACGGCAATGTTCCTGAAGAAGAGGAGCCCCAGCTGGAAGAAGCAGCCGCGACTGAGAACAAGGGCGCAACAAAAACCAACTTCCCTGCCCCGGCAACTACCAACAATAAACCCGGTTCAGCCCCGGTTTCCGATAACTCCAAGCACTTTCTGGACATATCTGCACCGGTTAAGAAATAAGCGCTGCAACATGGGCGACAGATCGGTCGCCCATCCGTTTTAAAATGAAATTTTTAGTATTTATCTTTTTGTTGGGTGTTTTTTCGGAATGCTCGTCATCGCCTGCCGCTAATAACTGGGCAACCATCAAACAAACCGCACAAATCGGCGACAGCGCCCAGAGTATCGGCTCCTATACCGCCGGATGCTTGAGCGGCGCAGTCTCGTTACCCCCGAACGGCACCGGTTATCAATTGATGCGCCCTACCCGCAACCGTTCTTACGGCCATCCAGACTTGATTCGGTTTATCGAAAACCTGGCGCAGACCATGTATTTACAAAGCCGGGGCGTGCTGCTGATCGGCGACTTGGGGCAGCCTCGCGGCGGCCCGACTCCAAGCGGGCATCGCAGCCATCAAACCGGACTCGATGTCGACATCTGGTATCTGCTGTCGCAACAAGCCGAAACCCGAAGCCTGGAGTTTAATGAGCGCGAAACCTGGAGCGCCCCCTCTGTCCTCGCCACCCAATCGGATAGCATTGATGATAGCCAGTGGTCACCGGCTCACGAGAAAATTCTTGAGGCTGCGGCGCAAAGCCCAGAAGTCGACCGCATCTTCGTTAACCCAAGCGTCAAGCGCCTGTTATGCACTCGCAAATCGACCCATGACTGGTTAAGAAAAATACGCCCGTGGTGGAAGCATGACGACCACTTCCATGTGCGCCTCAAGTGCCCATTGAATAATAAAAACTGCGCCGGACAAGAGCCGCTTCCTGTTAGCGACGGCTGCGATGCATCGTTGGCTTGGTGGTTTTCAGCGGAAGCCAAGGCAGAGGCTGCCAAACCTAAAAAACCGGAGCCGCCTGTACTTCCTGCGCTGTGCGATGCTGTTTTAAAAGCGGGAGACCCAATTAAATCAAACCCTTCTCATCCCGGATTGGGACAATAAAGCCCAGCCCGTCATCCGTTGCAATAAATTCAGACAGCTCCAGTCGCAGCTTATCCAGTGCCTCATCAAGCACATCGTGTTTGACCTGATGATAAGAAGGCAGCATCGTCGATGCGTTATGGTACTTCAAAATATCCAATAATATTCTGGCTTGCTCAATGGTGTATCGATGTTTCACAACTTCTCCGTGGGTATACTTCATCTGTTTCATTTTTTCACACAAGTGTTAAACAATTTTAGCAGCTTCGTGCAGCTTCATCCTGTCGCCTGCCAATAAAAAAACAATTATAGCTTGAGACGTCGATACTAAAAAAACCGCACTTCCCTGTAGGGGCGAATTCATTCGCCCAGGGCGGATAAATCCGCCCCTACAAGCCGCTCAATAAGTTTTCATCAAGCCATCCAGCGTCAGCCCGCAACTGGGTACAAACGCTTTCATAAAAAACATGACTTCCGGTTGCTCAGACGCACCGAGCGCTAAAACCAATTGCTCGGAAGCCATTTCAAATTCCTTATTGCCCGCCTTTAACTCAGCCTGACATTTAAGATAAGCGGAGATTTTATCTGCCGCCTTGATGATCTGCACATGCTCTTCCGGTATCATGTCATGCTGAATCAGCACCTGATAATCCGCCCGCAGTTCTGCCGGTAAAAGAGTCAACAACTCTATCTCCGCCTGTTTTTCAATCTGCTTGTAAGCAACATTGATTTCCGGGGAATGATATTTGATCGGCGTCGGCAAATCGCCGGTAATCACCTCGGTAATGTCATGATACAAAGCCGCCGCCGCAATCGCATTGGCATCGACATTACCGTCGTAGTAACGATTTTTAATCAGCGCCAGCGTGTGGGCAATCACCGACACTTCCCAGCTGTGCTCCATCACATTTTCATCAAGCACATTACGCTTTAGCCCCCAGCGTTTAATCCATCTCAGCCGGGATAAATACGCATAAAAAGTACTCGTTATCTCATTCATGTTCAATCGATTGCTTCAATAAAAGTGTTGACTATCGGCGTTTGCACATAATGCTTCTTATCGTCCCAGAAGTAATAATAGCCCTTCTCGCTGCTGGTGACCTTGCCATTATGTATCGTCCAGGTTTTTGCAGTCGAACCGTTGGCGTACGTGACCAGATAATTCCCGTCCAGCAATTCGACCGCCTTCCTGGACAGCTGGTTTTGTTGATCCTGCGTACAACCCGCCAGCAAAACCAGCAGCCCTAATAATTTGACTATTTTCATTAATTAACCCTTACCTGTATTTATAGCTGTAGATTGAACGGCTATGATGCTTAAATATACCATTTTGGCGACATCTAAACATCATGCTTATTCAGTGGTACCCCGGCCATATGCACAAGGCCAGCAAAGAGGTCAAAGAAATCCTGCCCCAGGTTGACCTGATCATCGAAATCCTGGACGCGCGCATTCCGTTCAGCAGCCAAAACCCGATGCTCGCCGAACTGCGCGGCGATAAGCCCTGCATTAAAGTGCTCAGTAAAAGCGACCTTGCCGACCCCGAAATCACCCAGCAATGGCAAACCTATCTGGAGCGGGAACAAGGTGTAAAAACCCTGGCGCTGACCATCGAGCAGCCGGAGAAAATGCGCCAAATACCTGAGCTGTGCCACAAGATGCTGCCGAACAAAGCCAGCAGCGACAAGCCGATCCACACCCTGATCATGGGCATACCCAATGTCGGCAAGTCCACGCTGATCAACATCCTGGCCGGTAGAATGATCGCCAAAACCGGCGACGAACCGGCCATCACCAAAACCCAGCAACGCATCGACATCGGCAACAACATTATCCTGCTGGACACCCCCGGCATGCTCTGGCCCAACGTCGAAAACAAGAACAGCGGCTACCGGCTGGCGACCACCGGCGCAATCAGGGATACCGCAATCAGTCATGACCAAATCGCCTACTTCGCCGCCGACTACCTGTTGCAGCATTACCCGAAATTAGTGCTGGCCCGCTATCAGCTGGAGCAACTCCCGAAAAGCGAGATGGAACTGATGGAAATCATCGGCAAAAAGCGCGGCTGTTTGCGCTCTGGCGGGCGCATCGAGATGGATAAAGTGTCCAAAATCCTGCTGGCAGAATTACGCGCCGGAACCATCGGCAGAATCAGCCTGGAAACTCCGGCCATGATGGAGAAAGAACTGGCCGAGCTGGTGATTATTCGGGATGAGAAAGAGGCCAAGAAAAAGGCGCGGAAGCAGAAATGGAAAGGCGCAGGCTAAATTGGCATTTGTAGTAACATGATAGCTTTAGTATTTATGTTGGCGAATAACTCAAACGATGCGATGCGTTTCGTTTATTAGTGCATCCTATGGACTCAAATAATGAATAATAAAGACAAAATTGCAAAGGCCATTAAAGAAGTTATTGACGCAATGATGAACCGCGTGATGAAAAAAGTCCTTATTGAAGACCCTTTCATTAAGGAAAAACATCACTCCCAAAAACCATTGTATGCAGCACTGGTTCCCGATGAGATTTTTAAAGGGTCTCACTTTGAAAGGCGTTTTGTCACCCCATTCGGCGGGGTATGGGAGAAACTGGCTCAAGTTGTCGCCAAAGAAGCGCATGGAGAATGTGCGATAGGTTACTCCATTACTGGCAATATTGGTGACGAACGGCTACGGAGAATCCAAGAAGTATTGAACAAACTAGAACATAGCCAGAAAGGACAAGATAAATACCTCCCAAACTGGCAGGATGAACTAGCCTACATCAATGCGGGACAAGGTAACCCAATTCCAGTTTCAGTTGTCTGTGATATTTATATCAGAAATCCGACAACGGGAAAGCGTTATGCTTTCGAATTAAAAGGCCCCTTACCAAATAGTGACCAGACTAAGGTCAGCAAAGAAAAAATATTCAAATTGCTTAGCATGGAGCCTATACAAGTAGATGGTGCTTACTACGCGCTACCTTATAATCCTTACGGTTCTAATAAAGGGGATTACAAATGGACATTTCCTATGCGTTGGTTCAACATGTGTAGTGACCCATGCGTCCTAATCGGCGATGAATTCTGGGATTTTATTGGCGGAAGCGGGACATATGCCAATTTTGTCAATGAAGTTAATCAATTGGGGAAAAATTATCGAGAAAGGATTTACCGCGAATTTTTAGGGATCGAACCACCGTCTGATACTGAAGATTTTTTGCTCAAGTAAACCTACATGAATACCATAAAAAAACAATTCACTTGTATTGATTTGTTCTCTGGAATCGGTGGTTTTCGGCTTGCCTTAAGCAATCTCGGTGGTCAATGCGCAGGCTTCAGCGAAATACATAATGATGCTATTAATACCTATTGCGCCAACTTTGGCGAAAATGCCAGCTTGAACTTAGGTGACATCACCCAGATCAAAAATCTTCCTCCTCATGATATTTTGACAGCAGGTGTCCCTTGTCAAAGTTGGTCTATTGCAGGTAGGAATCTTGGTTTTGATGATGACCGTGGTCAGCTTTGGAATGACACTATTTATTTGCTCAACCAATCTCGCCCTAAAGCCTTTATTTTCGAGAACGTAAAGGGACTTGCCGACCCCAGAAACCAAGCCCCTCTATCCTACATCCTTAGCCGAATAAGCAAAGCGGGATATTTTGCTAAACATTTTGTGTTGAACTCGTCAGATTACGGCGTACCGCAAGACCGGGTGAGAGTTTATATTGTCGGTTTTTTACATGAAGCGTGGATGCAAGAATTCCACCTTCCAATACCGCAAAAAAGCACCTTAAAATTGATCGACGTCTTACAAGATTGCGGAGAAAAACGGCCTGAAAAAATCGGCCTTGGTGAAACAATGGATTTGTTCGGCGACGCACTGCAAAGCAAAAGACGCTATCGCAAAATCGATGGAATGAATGATTTCTTTCTATTCAATGACATCCGCAATGGTCCGACCACTATCCACTCATGGGATTTAATTCCCACCACCGAGAGACAACAATACATCTGTTATTTACTGTTAAGGAACAGGCGCAAACGGATCTATGGTAAGCTTGATGGCAACCCATTATCTCTCGCGCATTTCCAGCGGCTTGACAACACCATCCAACAAAATGAACTGGAAAAATTGGTAGATTTGGGAATCCTGAAAAAGATCGATTATAGCTATGCGGTCAAACCACATGGACACTTACTGCTAGATACGCATGAGCAGTTGGTGCTTCAACATGTATCTGCAGAGGAAATTACCCTGGATACTTTGAAAGAATGCCGTGAACTCAAAAAAACACAACTTCCGCTTGAAAAAGCACTAAGCTCACTCATCGCCAAAAATGTGCTCACCTGTAGTGAAGTCAGATATGAGTTCAGATATACTAAAATCAGCACTGGTATTGAGGGTATCAATCGAGTATTCCTACCCAAATCTGAAGCATTTCCCACTTTGGTGGCGAGTGACACCAATGACTTTGTTGCCCTGAAAAATGTTGATGCGGATAACGACCATGACTATAAGCAAGCTTTTCTGGATGAAATTTTCCATAAAAAACTGTTTAGGAAAATATCCAAGGAAGAGGCTTGCCTAATACAAGGCTTTCCTAGAGATTTTTGGTTACCAGAATCACGGAGCAGGTGGATGAAGTTGGTGGGTAATAGTGTTTCAGTGCCTGTTATACAAATGTTGGGGCAAGCGATTATTGACACTGGTTGCTTTAAAGATGAACAGACTGATATTATTTCCTTAGCGCGTAGGGCCGCAGGTTGAGCAGGGCAAAGTGAATCTCTCATCATTAGCGATTAATGTGCTTCACATTGGCTCAAGAACTACACGACAACATAGACACCCAGCCCGTTGTTTTGCCCAGCCTAGGCGTTTTAAGGCATATTATTCCTAGCCGGGTTGCTCGTCGTAAGAATAGAAGTGCATCATTCGTGAAAACCCTAAGCCTATCAACGCATAGCCGCCCGTGCCGCTTCAGCCAAAAATACCGAACGGGCTAGACGTTTGGCATGGGTATAGTCATCAATGCGTTTTAGTAAAAAGCTTCGGCAAAACGATGTCGATTTTTTCGGCTTCGCCTTCAAAAGCCGTGGTGTCCACGTCAACTAATGCCCACACGCCGCCGACATAATCCGGATTATTTTGGTGCTGGCTAATAGGCGCAATACTTGGCATGTCTTGCCCGTCTTCCAACAATCCTTCCAAATGCAATTCTATCGCTTCTTTAACTGACTCCAGCGCATCGTCTATGCTGTCTCCAGCCGAAAAACAACCGGCTAAATCCGGCACGGTCACACCATAGCGTTGACCGTCGTCTGAGTGTAATACTACGGCAATTTTCATTTCCAACCCGCCTGCTTGTAAATGTTAATGAGGGTTCCTTTTGGAATGTCTCCGTCTGGATGTTTAACGGTAACCAGCCCTTTTTTACTGTTGTGTTTAAATTGATGATGGGAGCCTTTGACTCTTACAAGCACCCAGCCGTTTTTTTCCAATTGTTTGATGAGCGCTTTACTATTCATAAGTAATTTTTCAACGGTTTATCTGTTTTTAAACGTTGTTCCAATCTTACCAGCGTATTTGCTTGTTTTACCAGTAAGTAATTTAAAGCTCGTGTTACAAACTTACCAGCTTGCACACTCTATCACATCCCTGTGCTCTGGATTCCGGCACTCCCTGCGGGATGACGGTGATTTTAAGAACTACACGACAACATCGAACATCCTGCCCGCTGCCTTGCCCAGTCGGGGCGTTTTAAGGCGAATTCTTCCTTGCCAAGTTGTTCGTCGTAGGGATGGCGCAACAGTTCCAACAACTCGTTGACCATAGAAAAATCGTCCTGCTCCGCCTTGTCTATCGCCAGTTGCGCCAGGTAATTTCTCAACACATACTTGGGGTTGGCGGCGTTCATAGTTTTGATTCGCTCAACATCGGCTATGCCAGGTTGTTGCACCCGCTTGATATAAGCCTTGAGCCAGTTGCCCAAACGGGCTTTGTAGTCCTCGGTTAACTGCTCCGGCACATAATAAGCTTCCATCAACGGTGCCATCAAAGCCTCGTTATTGAGTTCAACATCCATGACCAGCACCGCCAGCTTGCGGTAAAAAATGGTCATGTCGGTTTCAACCGTTTGCAACAGGATCAACAGCTCGGTGTGTAACTCCTTATCTGTGGCAGGATCATAGGTACCTAAGCCAAGCTTAGCGGCAACCATGTTTTGCCAACCTTGCTCAAAGGTGTCTTTATAAGCATTGATCGCCTGTTGCAGAGGTTCGACCTGCTCTATCAAGGGATAAATGGCATTGGCCAGCTGCCCCAAATTCCAGAAAGCGATTTGCGGCTGGTTGCCGAAACGATACCGACGATCCGCCGCATCGGTGGTATTCGGCGTCCAGTTGGGATCGTAATTTTCCAGCCAGCCGTAAGGGCCGTAGTCTATGGTGAGACCTAGTATCGACATATTATCGGTATTCATCACGCCATGCACAAAGCCGACCCGCTGCCAGTGCACAATCATTTCCGCCGTTCTGCGGCAGACTTCTTCAAACCAAGCCAGATACACGTCAAATGATGGCTCGCCCAAGTGAGGAAAGTCGGTACGGATCGTGTAATCCAGCAGTTTTTTCATCAGGTCGATCTCGCCCCTGGCGGCAAAAATCTGGAAATTGCCAAAACGGGTAAACGACGGCGCAACCCGGCAAACCACTGCGCCCGGTTCGGGTTTGGGATTGCCGTTGTAGAACATATCCCTGATAACCTCTTCGCCGGTCAGGATCAGGCTCAAGGCCCGCGTGGTCGGCACGCCCAGATGATACATGGCTTCGCTGCACAAAAATTCGCGCACCGAGGAGCGCAGCACCGCCAAGCCGTCCGCAGTCCTGGAATAAGGCGTTTCACCCGCGCCTTTCAGTTGCAATGTCCAATACTCGCCTCGGCGATTGACTACCTCGCCCAAGTTAATCGCGCGACCATCACCGAGCTGTCCCGCCCAGTTGCCGAACTGGTGGCCGCCGTAACAGGTCGCATACGGTTCCATGCCGGGCAACAGTCGGTTGCCGACAAACACCTGGGTAAAATCGTCAGACTCGCAAACGGCCGAATCCAAATCCAGCAGCTCGGCAACCTCCCTGGAATAAGCGACGGTTTTGGGCGCGGCAACGGGAGTCGGCGACACCCGCGAATAACAGGCGCTAAGTACCTGACGGCGATGGTTGGCGGTTTCGGGATCTGCGGGCAGCTCGCGAATAAAACGGTTATCGAAGATCAAGTCATCGAGCCTGGAATTTTTTGTTTTGGAATTCATCATAATAAAATCATACGCCGATTCGGTAGGGCGTTAAACTGACGTTTTGGGCGTATTCTTGCGGGTGTGATTATAAACTCAAGATAAACGATATTGCGCTTATGTAGCATCGTCATTCCGGCAGGGATTGCCGGAATCCAGAGCACAGGGATGTGAACGGTTGCGAACTGCGTAATTCCCTATACAAACTTGTGCTCCTCTTTGATATTGCCATCCATGGCCCCTGGATCCCGGCAATCCCTGCCGGGATGACGTGTTGTATAGATACCTATGCGCTCAAAAAACAGGTGCGGGAAATAATCTTCCAAAACCGCACTTTAAATCACACCTTATATTCTAGCGTTAAACATGAATTCTCCCTGAGATTCGGTTAATATATCCGCTTTAAAAAACCTCCGCTTTCGGATGGCGGTGTGTCGTTTTTATTTAATGAATTTTCTGAGGTCGTCGTATGCGTAAAAATCTTCTTACCTTCATTTGTGGCGCTACATTGCTCCTTATGCATCCTTGGAGTCAAGCGGCCAGTGATTTACCCCCCACAGCCAAGGTGGACATGGGGCCGGTAGAAGAAGTCTGTTCCGACTTTACTGATCCCGCATGGCGCAAAGAGCAAGTCATCGATGGCGTAAAGATACAGGCGTCGCATCTCTGTAATCCCGACAATCCGGCTGACATTGCCGCATTCGTCAAAGGCACCAACGGCGTTTCCATGGCAACGCTGATGGAAACCCAACTCGCAGCCGACGCAATCACTATGTCTGACGACGTTGACGGCGACGGCGACCCGGACAAAATCGTTATCAAACTGGAAATTGCCGAGCTTAACGGTCATTCTCCTGATATGAAAGATCCAACCACCACATTCGACATTGCGCCGGGCATACAGCCGACTTTTTGGGTTTTTGCCCCCAAAACCCGCGACATGTCCACCTTAAGCATTTACGAGCCGATAGCTAATCCATTGCTACGCGTACCGTCGCCGGTTATTCGCGTCGAGCAGGATGATGTGGTCTGGCTGGTTCTGGAAAACACTCATTATTTACCGCATTCCATCCATTTGCACGGCATCGACCATCCCTTTATGGATATGAGCGGCACCGGCAACGACGGGGTTGCGCAAACCAGCAACATGGATGTAATGCCCGGACAAAGCAAAACCTATGTGATCAAGCCGCGCCAACCGGGCACCATGTATTACCATTGCCATGTCCAGCCGCACACCCATATTCCTATGGGCTTGCAAGGTATTTTTGTGGTTGAAGAAAACCGTCCCAACAACTGGCCGCAAACTCTGAATGTCGGAGCCGGTCAAGTGCGCCATCCCTCCGTCGCGGTGCTGGAAAAATATTCACGCGAATATGACCTGCATTATCAATCGGCAGATAAGGAACTGCATGAGCTTGTCGCCCGGTCAGCCAACGACCCGCGTCTGATTGCCAAGCATATCAACATGGAATACGACACCACCGATGCCACCGATGATTATTTCATGCTCAACGGCCGCTCGTTCCCTTATACCCTAAGGGAATCGCTGATTGAAATGAAACAGGATGAAAAAGTTAAACTGCGCGTCCTGAACGGCCACACCGAAGCCATGGCTGTGCATATCCACGGCCACAAACCGACCGTGACCCATTATGACGGCGTCGATAACGGCCCCGGTTCCTATATCCAACGCGATGTGCATGGCATGGTGCCTGCACAGCGACTGGACATGGAATTAAGCGGCGTCGATGACGGCTTGCATAGCTTTGGTCAAGGCATCTGGATGTTCCATGACCATGTCGAAAAATCGTTTACCACTAACGGCGTTGGCGAAGGCGGCGACATCAGCTTGGTCGTCTATGACGGCTTCCTTGATGAAAAAGGCATCCCCAAATCGCACGGCATGAGCCTTGCGCCTTATTTCACTAAAGGCATGTGGAAACGCGAATACCCGATCTGGCAGGATTATGATGAGTGGCGTAGCTTAGGCCTGCCTGACTTGGCAGCCGCATACCAGCCGTCCAAAGTTGCGGTGCAAAACGTACAGGCACAATGGGCACCGCCAGCGACTCCGGCAGCCGACCAAGAAGGTTCCGTATTTGGGAAACTGTTGTTCGGTCTAATGCTCGGATTATTAAGCTATGTGCTGATAATCAACCGGCAGATGATTATCGACCGTGTTCGTAAATTGCTGAACAAATAAGCCTATAAGGGTGGACAACCTATGTCCACCCTACCCTGCTATCAGAAAATAATCCATGACCACAATCGGTTTTCGATGTAGTGGGTACACCGCTACAACCGAGAAGGACTGACTTGAATACAAATCCTCTCCCACTGCTACAGCGCATGAAAATATGGCAGTTATGGCAGTTATGGCTGTTCTCGGTGACCTTCTCGGTGCTGTTGACTGAGGCGGTTGTCTCCGTCATGGGGCTATTATTAAAGGGCGAGATACCTCCCGATTATCTGCTGACCGGATTGGTTGCATCCTGTTTTGTGGCTACCCTGGTTGTGTCCCTGTTAAGCTTCTTTCTTGGAAAACTCACTGAAAGCCAGCTGCAACTGCATGCGATCATTGAGGCTGAACCTGAGTGCGTGAAGCTGGTGGCCGCTGACGGAACACTGTTGCAGATGAACCGTGCCGGACTGAACATGATCGAAGCGGATTCACTGGATCAGGTCGTCGGCCTGCATATGCCGCAACTTATATTACCGGAATATCGGGATGCCTTCACAGCGCTGACCAAACGCGTGTTCGCGGGCGAGTCCGGCAACCTGAAATTCGAGCTGTGCGGACTCAAAGACTCACATCGCTGGTTGGATACGTACGCCGTTCCATTGCGCGACTCGCATGGGCGCATCAGCGCATTGCTTGCAGTGACACACGACATCACCGAACGCAAGCAAGCGGAAACCGCATTACGCGAAAGCGAAGACGCGCTTCGGCACTTGTTTGAAGACTCCAAAGACCCCATTCTGCTACTCAAAGATGGACGCTTCATCGACTGCAACGCCGCCGCTTTGGCACAGCTTGGATACCAGTCAAAACCAGAACTCATCAATTGCAGGCCCGGTGAAATATCGCCCGTCCATCAACCCGATGGACGTTTGTCTGAGGAGAAAGCATCTGAAATGATAGCCACCGCAATAGCAGCGGGTTATCACCGGTTCGAATGGCTACATCAAAGAGCCGACGGTTCGCCCCTTCCTGCCGAGGTGTCTCTAACGCCAATGACCGTGCAGGGCAAGCTGATTGTCCATGCCTGCTGGCGCGACATCACCGAGCGCAAGGCTATCGAAAACAAGTTGCGTAACCGCACCGACGAGCTGGCCTTACAAAATCAGATTCTTCAACTCATTAACCAAGGGGTTGGCCTAGCCGAGATATTGAACGCGTTAGCGCGCCACATTGAAAGCCTGCATCCCAACATGTTATGTTCCATTTTATTGCTGGATGAAGACGGCAAACATCTGCGCCATGGCGCAGCCCCCAGCTTACCCGACTTCTACAATCAGGCCGTAGACGGCTTGGCGATAGGCGACGGAGTAGGTTCTTGCGGCACGGCGGCCTATCTCGGTGAGCGCGTCATCGTTGAAGATGTGCAGCAGCACCCTTATTGGCAAGCGTTTCGCGACCTTACCCAACAAGCTAATCTGCAAGCCTGCTGGTCGCAGCCCATCAAAAATAATCAGGGCCGAGTGCTCGGGACTTTCGCTGTCTATCATCGACTGCCGGCAAGACCAACAGAGACCGAAATCAACTTGATTGACCACTATACCGAGCTGGCGCAAGTGGCGATTGAGCGGAATCAATCAACGCTGCAAATAGCAGAATCCTTATCGATACTCAAGGCCACCTTGGAATCCACCGGCGAGGCCATTCTGGCTGTAGATCTAAATAACAATTGGTTGTTGCACAACCAAAAATTCATTGATTTGTGGCAAATTCCAGATGAAATCATCGCTGCAAGAATAGGAGCTAAAGATGGTAGCGCAGAGTTGTTGTACGGCCCTAACCAAATCAAAGACGCTGAGACTTTCTCAAATAAAGTAACCGAACTGTACGCGACCCCGGAAGCCCTCTCCTTCGATACTATTGAGTTTAAGGATGGAAGAATTATCGAGCGCTATTCAATCCCCAAGATGATCAACAACGAAGTCGTTGGCAGGGTGTGGAGTTTTCGCGACGTTACCGTGCAAAAACTGGCCGAGGCTGAATTGCGCATCGCCGCAGCCGCTTTTAACTCGCAAGAAGGTATGTCCATCACCGATGCCAATCAGATCATTTTAAAAACCAACAAAGCGTTCACCCGCGTTACCGGCTATGCCCCGGAAGAAGCCATCGGGCAAACCCATGCCATGCTTAAATCGGGTCGCCAGGATGCCCGCTTTTACCAAGCATTACAACATAACCTGAAACAGGATGGCTACTGGGAAGGCGAAGTATGGAACAAACGCAAAAACGGGGAAATCTATCCCGCGTGGATTAACATCACCACGGTTCGTGATGCCCATAACCAGATCACCAACTACGTTACCGCGTTCACCGACATAACCAAAAACAAGGAAGCGGAAGATACGATTCATAACTTGGCTTATTACGATCCGCTAACCGCACTACCCAATCGCCGTCTGCTGTGGGAGCGGCTGAAACATGGCATCGAAGTCGCGCGGCGCGACGACGGCAAACAGCTGGCATTGCTGATGCTTGACCTGGATCGTTTTAAAGCGGTCAATGACAGTATGGGACACTTGGCGGGTGATGAACTGCTACAACAAGTCGCTGCCCGCATCAAGGCTAGGCTGCGCGATGTCGATATGGTCGCCCGTTTAGGCGGCGATGAGTTTGTCGTGCTGTTGGAGGACATTACCCATCCTGAAGATGCGGCGCGGGTCGCAGAAGGAATCGTCGCCGATTTAAGCAAACCTTTTGAATTACTTAAAAGCAGTAACATCCATCCCGAACTAAGCCGAAATGTCAGAATCGGTGCCAGCATAGGCATTAGCCTGTTTCCACAGCACGGTAACAACCCGGAAACATTGCTGGATAACGCCGACATTGCGCTCTATAAAGCCAAGGATGAAGGGCGCGGCTGCTTTGCCTATTTTTCAGAAGAATTCACCGTTATCGCACGCGAGCGTATCGCACTGGAAACCCGCTTACGCCATGCCATTGAACAACTGCACTTGCGCGTTTATTATCAGGCGCAAATCGACATCGACAGCGGCAAGATAATCGGTGCCGAAGCGTTGGTGCGCTGGCATGATCCCATTGAGGGGCTGATTTCGCCAACCAGCTTTATTCCCATTGCCGAGGAAACCGGCCTGATCATGGAAATCGGCGCCTGGGTGCTGCGCGAGACTTGCCAGCAAGGACAGCGTTGGATAAATGCAGGCTTGCCGTCTATAACCTTAGCGGTCAATGTCTCCCCCCACCAGTTCCGCCGTAGCGACATCAGCGCATTGGTCGCAGAAGTACTGCACGAAACCGGATTCCCCGCCGAGCTGCTGGAATTGGAATTAACCGAAAGCGGCTTAATGGAAAACGAAGACAAAGCCGTCGAAGTACTCAATAATCTACGCGCCCAGGGTGTTCGTCTGGCGATTGACGACTTCGGCACCGGCTATTCGTCGCTGGCTTATCTGAAGCGTTTCCCCTTGGATGTGCTGAAAATCGACAAGAGCTTTATCGACGATATTCCATCACTGCAAGACGACATGGAAATCACCGCAACGATAGTTGCGATGGGCCATATCTTAGGCTTCAAGGTGCTGGCCGAAGGCGTGGAAACGCTTGAGCAACTGGCCTTCCTGCGCGAAAAAGGCTGCGATACTTATCAAGGCTTCATCAAAAGCAAGCCCCTACCAGCCGAAGAATTTGCCCAGTTATTGCGTGATCAAGTCTAAAAGTCTCGTAGAGTACGCTGTGCGTACCTTTCGGCGTTCAATGGTACGCACAGCGCACCCTACATGGCTTTTCGTGGACTAACTGCGGAATTTTGGTTTATCCGTGCCCATCCAAAAACGGATTAATATCAGGCGCGTTTTCAGGTTTAAAGTTTTCCGGCTTTGGTTCACCTAAATACTTTTCGCGCAAACTGTAATAAAGATCCAGGCGTTCCCATTTCGGTTCAGGCAATACCTGCTGCTCATCAGATAAAAACGGCGAAGGCAAAAAGACTGTCGTCAATTGGTCGCCAAAGCCGTTCCACAGCCGCAATCCCCAGCTGCGCCCGCCGCCGCATTTGCCGCCACGCATTTCAAAAAAACCACATTTTGCAACGGGACGATTTTTTCTCAGTTCTTCAGAGGGGCAATTCTTGTGCGATCCAATGCAAAGATGAAAATGCCAATGACCCAGGTCAACGGTCAGATAGCCATCAAGATAAGAAAGTTTTGGCTCTTTAGCAAAACGTACTTCAAAGACGGCGCCTTCAACGCAGGGGCCAACGACAATCTTATTCCAGTTTTTCGAGAACAGATCTTGCGACAGCTCTTTCATCTTTTCTTCGCTAGGCTCGAAGTACGTATATTCAGTAATTGTGCCACCCAGATTCTCAACCGTCTCGCGACTGATAACGGTTGAGCCAATTGTTGCCGTTGTCATTTGTTTATCCATTGGCGACCTCGGGCTTTTGTGGTTCATTGTCATAACCGTAAGGGCAATGACGACACCCTGAATGGCAACAATAGCCGCGTTTCAAGTGGTATTCGGCTGTGTAAACTACCCAGCCGTCTTCACGATAAAAATCAACTTCTTCTGTCAAGTTCTTCATATTTGGTTCGCGCGTCAGGCAGTGCATTGAATAGTTTAACGATTGACAAACCAGCAACCGCATAACCCAAGGTATAACCAACATAAGGCAGGTAATACTGGGCTACCCGTGCAAAATATTGTCCCCAGGATAAATCCGCATAACGGCCTGAAAACAAATAGAAGCTGCCGTTTGAAATGGCAAATGCAGCCGATGTTGCCAGCGTTATCAAACCAAACTGCATTAAAAGTTCAGTCATTTTCAGTGATTTAAATTCCGAGCAGTAGCGGCCTGCAAACCACATTACCGCATAAGTAGGAATCAGAAAAACGTAGGCGGGCGACACACACCAGCTGCTGGTGCCGTTTTGGATGGCGATGGTGTCAATCAACGCCGCCATGACAGCCAAGAAGATGAACAAGGCCTTTTTGCGGTAAAAACCGGCAAAGAAAAAAACCGCCAACGAAGCATCGGGCAGATGCAATACGTCGCCAAAGTGATGAAAGCGCGTCAGCACCATCAGCGCGATCAGGGGGATTGGTAAATATTCGGCTTGCAACCATTGTTTTATGTTCATAGTGTTATCTCCAAAAGGTTAGTTGTTATAGTGGATTGAAAGAAAGAAATTCCTGTCTGCGGTATTGTAGGTATTAATTGTTTGATACTGTTTATCCAGCAGATTATTTAATTTTGCGCTCAGCGTCCAGTTTTTACTTAAATGATAAGCCGAGCGTAAATCAACGGTTACGTAACCGGCAATCTTGGTTTTGTTAAGCATATCATCAAAACGGTCAGCTTGAGCCAGCACATTAGCGCCCAGATCAAACTGTCCGAATGAGCGTGATAAATCATAAGATAAGGTTTTTTCCGCACGGCGCGGCAGTCGCGCACTAGACTCCCGGTTTTTAGGGCTTAACAGGTTCATGTTCAACTTGCTGTTCCAGCCCATTGTGTGAGTTCCGATTTCAGCCTCAATACCGTCAATTTGCGCTTTGCCAACGTTTTCTGCACTGGATTGAAAGGTTATCGGGTTTGTTACCGCCACGATCAAATTGTCTATATTGGTATGATAACCGCGAATTTCCCATTGCATCCAGTCATGGTCGCCAGCCAGTCCCGCTTCGAAAGAAGTCGATTGTTCGGCTTTCAGGGAGGGGTTACCGAATCCCGGGAAATAAAGCTGGTTAAATGTCGGCGCTTTAAACGCATTGCCAAAACTGGCAAACGGGCTGATGCCGTAGTTTCCGTTATATCGCCAGCCGATATTGCCCGTCGCCTGATCGCCAAATGCCTCGTTTTTATCACCGCGTACCGATGCGTTGATAAAGTGGTCATCCAGAATGCGGCTGTGTAATTCGGTGAAAATGCCTGCATCATAACGGGAACTTTCGTTGTAGGCGGTTGAGCTGTCGACTTGATCCAGTCGGTAGTCGGAGCCGATAACCAGCTGATGATCAGCGGACAAGGCAAGCTCATTCAGCCAACTGACGTTCCAGCGGGAACTGTTAAAGCGGCTGGAAAATATTCCATCAGGTGCAAAGTTGTCGCCGTCGTCGCGGCTTTGCCCCAGACGCAGTATCGAGCGCCAGTTATCAACAATGTCCATACTGGCTGAAGTACCTACAACCTGGTTGATAAATTCTGTTTTATTTGGGTTGCCGTCATATTCGGTTTCCCCCTCAGCCCGCATAAAAAACGCCTCAACTTCTGTATTGTTGTCAAAACGGTGACCTAATCGGGCATTCAGCGCCGTGTTCAGGTAACCGTCCTTGTCGGGTTGATTAACGCCGAACGGCCCCGTGGTTGGCTGCCGGGCATTAAAACCCTGAGAACCGAACTGCGATGAACCCAAGGTATACCAGCTGTTTTTCAATTTGCCGCTGACAGAGCCGGAAGCGCGGTAAGTATCATAGGAGCCGCCGCCTGCATCCAAGGTGACGCTGGGCTTATCCTCCCGCCCGCCTTTGCGGGTAAAAATCTGGATAACCCCGCCTATTGCTTCCGAACCGTATAGACTAGACTGAGGGCCGCGAATAATTTCCACCCGCTCGACCTGATCGATGGGAATAAATTCAAAAGGTGTCGTACCCATAGTAACAGAGCCGACTTTAATGCCGTCAATCAACACCAATACGTGATCGGCATTAGTGCCGCGCATGAACACACTGGTAGTTTTTCCGTAGCCGCCATTTTGTGTGATGTCGATGCCGGTCGTACCGCTTAACAGTTCCGGCAAGGTTTTAGCTTGCAGGCGTTCAATATCCTTTCGGGTATAGACCGTAGCCGCAGCCGCCAGCTGATTTTTAGCCGTCTCTGTTCTGGTTGCCGTAACAACTATATCGGGAAGATTTTGCACAGTTTCCTGCGCCTGTAACTGGGCATTAAAACCCGTGAGTAATAATGAGCCGAAGATGAATTTTTGCATGTGTGTCCTCTCGGCAATTGCTCCTGCATTGCTCTACCTCCTGCATCCATGCAAGTCGTGCGCCGCCCGCGCATGGAAAGTTGTTTTAAACAACAGAGGACAAAAAAGACGGGTGGGTAATACGAAGATACACTGTCTTTTTCGTAGACAGCCCTCCGCTGTACCGAATTAAACTCTCGGGCCGGTCTCCGGGCTTATAAGTGGCGTTAACCTGAATCATCACCTTCCCATGCGTGAACACAGTGGCATCTTGATGAAACTTTACTTATATACCGTTGCGGGGGCAGCGTCGGATTTGGTGTGAACCTTACCGACTTCCCGTTTAACCATTGGGTCTGAAAAACCCTCTGGAACCTGAAAGCAGAAACGATTATAAGGGATTATGCTGATAAAGCAAATTTACGACGTTACCTGACGCTGTCCAGCTAACTTTATAACCTTTGCTATTTTCTACATGGACTCGCTCGGGTAAATAGGAGACCGTGAACCCTGCAAAAGCGCGCAAGAATATTGATTCGTCGGGGATGTCGTTCGCTCATCTAACTGCGCATCACCAAAATGTGCCGTTTTAACTTCTTCAAGCCATGACATCAATTTCTCCTATTAGGCATTGACTTTGCAAATGATAATCATTATCATTTGCAACCATGAGCAAACAACCTCCTGATCTTATCGAACCGCTGAACTTAACGCTTTCTGTAAAGCAGGACATAACGTCGGCTTTACGATCACCAGGGATAGTGGAAGCGCCGGCAGTGACGGGATCACAGCCGGTGCGACAGCGTTTACACAGCGCGGAGCTATTTGGTACAGCGCGTGAGGTTGTTATTGAGCATGCCGGTGAAGAATACCGATTGCGTTTGACTCGTCAGGGTAAATTAATCCTGACCAAATAGTTTAGTTATTGCACTTTATTGTCGGCAGGCTATTTTCTCCTCACCTGCAGTAACCTCTCCTCCTGATATTTGAGGATGGGCATGCCGACAATAAAGTGCAAAGAGTAAATAAGAACAGCCAGCCACCCAACACCTTCAGGAGTTGTTAGCCAGCCAATGTCAAAGATGCGTACTGCTAAATCCAGTGCCGTCTAAACGCTGCACATTGCAGCTACCTAACATTTGGATGGCAAAAATCAATGAACCCAATGAATTCAAATAAACAACACAAGAAAATAGGCCTTTCCGGTAACGGCGATTGTCGCGTGGCATTTTGTCCGGATTGCGGCACATTAGAGATAAGCTTGGGCACATCAACGATACGCACCAATTCTGAATCGTTACACATACTTAGCTCGGTGTTAAATCACGCCAAAGTGCGGCTTGCCCAGATGCAAAATGCGTCTTTGACAAATGACGGCGCTCAGCAAATAAGGGTCGGTCGTGTTCACTAAAATAGGCTTCCCAGTGGCTAACTTCTATTTCCTGGAAAGTCGCCCTGCCCTCCTGTTGGGAAACATCAGTCACGGTGGAGTTACACGTATCCATGACCGCCCCTGGGTTGCGCTGAGTCTGGTGCTGTGCGCACATCTGTCGGTGTTTGCGGCATTGCGTCCGCAACCGCAGCCTTTATCGATTGAGCCTATCTCCGAACCCATCATGGTTAGCTTGCTGAGCGCGCCGCAAACAGCGCCACAAAAGCCGGAACCACCCGCCACGCCGATACAAAAGGAACAAAAACCAATCAAGAAGCCGGTCAAAACACCGATCAATAAACCTGTGGCACCCGCCATCAAGCAAGCAAGTCTGCCTGTCACTCCGCCTGTGGAGCAGGCATCCATGTCCGCAACCCCGACCAGCTCGCCTGCTGCCGAACCGGAGACGAAGCCAACGAACAACAAGCCTGTCCTGAGCGTAGCCGAAGGGGCCGCTGACACGCAGACATATCAGTCGCCCAGCTTCAATGCGGCTTATTTAAATAACCCGGCACCCAATTATCCATCACTGTCGCGGCGATTGGGCGAACAAGGCTTGGTGTTGCTACGCGTACAGGTGACGGCGGACGGCACAGCCGACTCCGTGGAACTGCAAACCGGTAGCGGCTCGACCCGCCTCGATCAGGCCGCACTGGAAGCCGTCAAGAAATGGCAATTTGTTCCGGCCAAACGCGGCGAGCAATCGGTTAGCGCATCGGTCGTGGTACCGGTCAGATTTTCAATAGAAGGATAAAGTCATCATGCAAGCAGAATATCTCTTAGACAACCTGAAATTCATCAGCCAGGGCGGCGCAGTCTCTATTACTGTAGCAGCGGGGCTGTTAGCCATGTCCATAGGAAGCTGGACTTTAATAGTCATAAAAGCGATACAGGCACGGCGCTTAAAAAGCAACAGCGCACTTTTTTTAGTACGCTTTTGGCAAGCCTCGTCGGCAACCCCATCATCAATGGCGACCGCCATGAGCGAAGATTTGAACAAAGCGGAAAACCCGTTTGCACGTCTTGCCATACAAGGCATTAACGCTGCCGACCATCACAATCGTTATACAGCGCAACGTCCGGACGAAACACGTAGTTGCAATGAATTTATTGCCCAGGCGCTACGTCGCATTATCGGTCAGGAAGCCATGCAGCTGGAAACAGGCCTCACTTTATTGGCATCGGTGGGCAGCATCGCCCCATTCATCGGATTGTTCGGCACAGTCTGGGGAATTTATCATGCCCTCGGCAGCATCGCCGTCGGCGGTCAGGCCACCATAGACAAAGTGGCGGGCCCGGTCGGCGAAGCGCTGATCATGACCGCATTCGGCCTAGCGGTAGCCATCCCCGCCGTGCTTGCCTATAACGCCCTGGTACGCGATAACCGCCTATTAATGGGAGAAGTAGAAACCTTCGCCCACGATCTACATACTTATCTGACCACCGGCGTACCGCTGGCAGCCGTGCAAATTACCGAAATGACGCCAACAGAGGTGGCATTATGATCAGCTCAGGCGGATTCGGCGGGGACAATCACCATACCCAGCCGATGGCGGAAATCAACACTACGCCGATGGTGGACGTCATGCTGGTACTGCTGGTCATCTTCATCATTACCGCACCGCTGCTCACCCACGCAGTCAAAATTGACTTGCCGCAAGCAGCAAGCCAACCCGATCAGGAGAAACCCGACACCGTCACCCTGTCGATTAATGCGGAAGGCAAACTGTTTTGGAACGATGTGTCATTTACAGATATGGAGCTTGCCTCGCGACTGGCGACAGTGGCGCAGAAACAGCCCCAACCCGAGCTGCACCTTCGTGCCGAGCGAATCACGCCGTACCAGAAACTGGCCGAGATCATGTCAGCCGCGCAGAGCGCAGGGATCATGAAAATCGGCTTCGTTACCGATCCGACGCCAAAAGAATAATTTTTTCAACCTCGCCCCCCCCACTCAAGGAAAATATCATGAACAAAGACGAAGTATTGAAAATCCTCAACCGCATCATGGAGCTGGAATTAGCCGGCGTGGTGCGTTACACACACTACGCATTGATGGTGTACGGCTACAACCGCATCCCCATCGTTGACTGGATGAAAAAGAACGCCGACGAAGGACTCATTCATGCGCGACAGGCAGGCGAGCTGGTGACCTGGTTAGGCGGACACCCGTCGCTGAGTATCGGCCCGCTGCTCGAATCCCACCAACACGATTTAGGAGACATCCTGCGCGAATCGCTTGAGTCTGAAGATGAAGCCTTGAAGTCATACTACGAGCTACTCAACTTGGTCAAAGACAAAAGTATCCGGCTGGAAGAATACGCCCGCGATATGATCGTTGAGGAGATCGCACATCAGGATGAAGTGAACAAGATGCTGCGCAAGCCTGGACAGACCGAGGCATTTTCAGCGAACTGATACCCAGAATGGGTTGGGTTTATCCGATCTATGCTGTTTTTGTTTTAACTTAATCGCATTGAAGCGGGAATAAGACCTACAAATCCGGCTTACGCAGTAATGCGTAAGCCACCCCTCATTTAGCCAGCCATCGCCTTGTGTGTGAATAGCCAGCCAGAAACAAGCTAACCACAACGAGTAAGGCGTTTATGAACCATTATAAAAATCGCTCACTGCCGACGACCCTCCCGGAGGGATCGGCATGAGCGCCCCTGTCGCTTGGCACACCTTTAGTGCAGCGCTGACTTCACCGCACTACCAGACCACGCAACGCCGCGTGCTGCGACAATTGCTGGAGGCGCTGCTGTTCGAACAGGTGCTTATCGCTGAAATTACGCCAGACAGCCATGATAGCGTGTGCTTCGATATTACCGGGCGAGCGCAGGACGGCTCGTCAGTCCGTTATCGTTGCTGCGGCCGTATCAGCGACAGCTTCGGGCGTATCCGCCTGAACGATTCGCTGATTCTGCGCATTAGTTTGGAAGGCACAAGGCCTGTAGCATCCCTGCAGGAATTCTTGCTGGAAGCAGTCGCCATCGTCGATACGACAGAAATGCTATTGGCGCGCTTCCTCCGCGAGATCCAGCAAACACTGCTCAAAGATACGCTAGCTCAACACGCCCGACAGCCGGATGCCTCCGAACGTGATTTGACGGCGCTGGAAGGGCAATTGCAGGACGGGCACCCGTACCATCCCTGCTATAAGTCGCGGATCGGCTTCGACCCTATCGACAATTTCGCCTATGGCCCGGAGTTCCAGCCGTCGGTACGTCTGGTCTGGCTGGCGTTGCGGCGGGAGTACGCCAGCTTGGCGGTTTGCCCCGGCATCAACCTCGATGACTTTCTTCGCCAGGAACTGGGCGCGGCCCAGCATGACCGGTTTATCGGCAAGCTTCAAAGCAGCGGGCTGGCAGCGCGGGATTACCTGCTGTTGCCGGTCCACCCGTGGCAGTGGCGCGAACAGATCGCGCCCGATCTGTTCCCGCTGCTGCAACGTCAGGATATAGTCTGGCTTGGCGAAGGCGAGGATGAATACCGGCCGCTGCAATCGATCCGCTCGCTGGCCAACTACAGCAAACCCAACGCGGCGCAGATCAAGCTGCCGATCGGCATCGTCAATACCTCCGCTGACCGGATCTTGTCGTGCCACAACGTCGAGAACGCGCCGCCGGTGTCGGATTGGCTGTGCGCTATCCGCGCCCGGGATAGTTTTCTGCTCGACAGCGGGCTGATTTTTTTGCGCGAAGTGGCCGGTATCACTTACCGCGATCCTGACTTGCCGCCGTTTCTGCAAGCGCAGCAGTACGGCATGCTGGGAGCGGTATGGCGCGAAAGCGTCAATGGCTTGCTAAGTCCGGGAGAGTCGGCGGCGCCGTTTTCCGGCCTCTGCCAATGTGAAGCCGACGGCCAGCCATTCATTGCGTCATGGGTCGAGCGCCACGGTCTCGCACCTTGGCTCGACGCATTGCTGGAAGCGACTTTGCCGCCTCTGATCCATCTGCTCTACGCACATGGGATCGGCATGGAGAGCCACGCCCAGAATATCGTACTGATTCACCGCCAAGGGATGCCCCGCCGCATCGCCCTGAAGGATTTGCCTGGCGGCCTGCGCTTCGTACGGCAGTTTCTCGCCGATCCGGAGCTCTGTCCACGATTGGCGCCGACGCCTTCGTTTCGCAAGCAGGTCAACGCGACAGCAGGCATGGAGGCTGCCACTCCGACCGAGGTACGGGATTATTTCCACGACGCCTTCTTCTTCATCAACTTCGGGGAGCTATCTCTTTTTCTGCGTCAGCACTATGGACTGGCGGAGGCCGATTTCTGGGAACGTATCGCGGCCTGCATCTACGGCTATCAGGCACGATATCCCGAGCTTGCTTCCCGCTTTGCCTGCTTCGACTTGTTCGCACCCACCATTCTGGTGGAGCAACTCGCCAAGCGTCGATTGTTCGAGGAAACCGAAGCCCGTTTGCAACCAGTGTCCAATCCGCTGCATCGCTACCGGCAACAAGCCGGAAAAGAGGCGGCATGAAGACTGACCGCATTGTCGGCGCAACGCTGGTCGGTCATTTCGCGGCCGCTTTTGCAGCCCTCGGCATGCCGCCGTTTTATGACCGCATTCTGCGGCAAGCACTGGGCAGCGATACCACCTATCTAGCCGGCTGGTTCTTTGTGATTCCGACGCTGTTTGCAGCGCTGGCCAATCCTTGGTGGGGCACGCAGGCCGACCGCTACGGCAAGAGACGATTGCTGCTGCGCGCCCATCTCGGGTTAGCGCTGAGCTTCTGGCTCACCAGCTTAGCCGGCAATACCTGGGAGTTCGGCGTGGCGCTTGCGTTGCAAGGCATGCTTGGGGGGACTTTCGCCGCTTCCAATGCCTACCTCGCCACGGTGGTTACCGGCCATCGCCTGACCCGGCTGCTGACGCTGATGCAAGGCTCGGCGCGTGCCGCGCTGTTCGTCGGTCCGGCGCTGATGGGCCTGCTGGCCCACGGCGCGGAGCCGTTGATTCTGTATCGCTATCTCGCCGTGTTGCCTCTAGTGTCGGCGTTGCTGGTCTGGTATCTGCCGTCATGTGAGGCTCCGGCAACACCGCACTCGCTGAGTCCGGCGGATGCAGGCAGCGTCGCCATTGTCCAGGAGAGCATCCCACCACGCCATTTGTATGCGCTCCAGCTTGCCTTCATCTTCGCCACGGTGATCACTTTTCCATATTTTGTCACTTTCGCGGAGCGCACTATGGCAGACCTGCCTGCGGCGGCGCCCGGGCTGTTGTTCGGGCTGCCGCATCTGGTCTACCTGCTGTGTGCGCATCCTCTGTCGCGCTACCTGGGACGGCGCCGATTGCTCGCCACTCTGGCCATCAGCCAGGCGCTGGTCGCGCTCACCCTGTTGGGCCAGGCCTGCAGCCATGATCTGGCGATGATGGCTGGCTGGCGCATCGTGATGGGCATAGCGCTGACCGCCTGCTACATCGCACTGCATGGTCTGGTTGCCGCCATCACCGATGTCGGCAATGCCGGTCGGCGCTTCGGCTCTCTGGAGGGCAGTACCAAGTGGGGCGCTGTAGCCGCCGGACTGGTGGCAGGTGCCGCCGCCACTCATTGGGGAATGCAGGCGCCTTTTTTCATCGGCGCCGCCACTCTCGCGCTCGCCAGCGTTCTAACCTTTTTTCTCATGTCCCGGCAGATCCGGGGCACCTTTAAACAGCCAACGCAAACGGCAAATTGACCGTGCGCATAGCCAATAACCATTGTTGGAGAATTTCATGTTAACCTTAGCTTCCCACCCTAGTCCAAATATCTCGGCGGCCTATTGCGCCGCCAGCCAACGCAGCCTTGAAACCCTGCTCAATTGTTACTGCCGCGAGGTGGCCATTCCCGAGGGCCACGCCAGTGTCGGTTTGCTGTTCGGCCATAACGACTGGCCACTGGCGCTACGCTGTGCATTGGCCACCGGCCAGGCTCTCCATATCCTGCTGCCGCGCCTGGACAGCCGCGTGGTGACAGCGGTACAGCACGCCTCGCCCACCGGCAACTACCGCTATCTGTCTGCAGCCTATTGCAAGACTGCGGGACAGGCTGCTCGACTGGCACACTCTGGCATGTCTGGTGATACGCGACCTGGCGGCGAAGAACGATCAGCCGTTCAATGAAGAGTTGTTGGCCCAGATTGAAGACAGCGTGCATGTCACGACCGCCATCCTCGAAGCGCCCTGGTCCAACGCCATCCCCGCCGACCCTCTGCAAGCTTATCTGGATTCCGAGCAATCGCTAACCTATGGCCATCCGTTCCATCCCGCGCCGAAAAGTCGCCAGGGCTTTACCGCCGAAGACTTGCGCCGCTATTCGCCGGAGTTGCGCGGCGGCTTTGCGTTGCACTATTTTGCCGTGCAGCGGGATGCGGTGTACCAGCAATCGACGCTGGATCAGGAATGCACCGCCGTCGTTGCGGCCCAGGCGCCGCATGGACTGGTAGCGGATGACGATTTTCTCCTTATCCCCGCCCACCCGTGGCAGGCCCGCTGGCTGCTGGAGCGCCCTCTAATTGCCGATGCGATGCGTGACGGGCGGGTGCGCCACTTGGGCGCGCAAGGAGAACTGTATTACCCCACGTCGTCGGTGCGTACGCTATACCAGGCGGGCAATCCCTATTTCTACAAGTTCTCGCTACATGTGCGCCTGACCAACTGCGTCCGCAAGAACGCGGTGTACGAACTGGAAGGGGCATTGCAGGTGAACCGTATCATGGGGAGCTTGATTCCCGAATTGCGCGCACTGTTCCCCGGCACTGCGATCATGGAAGAGCCGGCCTTCCTGTCGGTGGACTTGAAGGATAACGATGACGAACGCAATCGGGAAGTTACCGAGGGTTTCGGCTTGATTCTGCGGCGCAGTTTCGATGCCGATAACCTGCAGCCCGGAGCCGTGCCGCTGTTGGCCGGTGCGTTATTCGGCAACCATGTGCTGGGCGAAGCCCGCATGGCAGCGCTGCTGCGCCAGGTGAGCGAACGGGAAGGCCTTGCGCCCGAAGCGGCGGCGGAACAATGGTTCTCGCGCTATGTGCAGCAGGTGATGTATCCGGTGCTGCACTGTTATTTCGCGCACGGCGTGGTGTTCGAGCCACATCTGCAGAACGTGGTCATCGGTTTGGTAGACGATTGGCCCGCACAGGTTTTCCTGCGCGATTTCGAAGGGGTCAAGCTGGATCGTGAACGCTTTCCGGCTGCCGCCTTGTCCGGCATCAGCCAACGCGCCCGGGATGCATTGCTATACGATCGCGAACTCGGCTGGAAGCGGATCGCTTATTGCCTGTTCGTCAACAATTTCTGTGAGGCGATCCATCAACTCGGCGCCGGCAAGCCGGTCTTGCAGCAACGGCTGTGGGCGCAAGTACGCCACCATTTACAGCGCTATCAAGCTGAGCACGGCAGTCTGGAGTCGGCATCGCGTCTCACCGATCTGCTGGCCGGAGTGCCGTTCCCGAGCAAGGGCAACCTGTGCAACCGCTTCCTCAAACAGGCAGACCGGTCTGCAGCCTATGTATCTCTCGCCAATCCGCTGGCCACTGCAATCGGGAATCCGGCATGACACTCGACTGGGACCGCATCGTCGCCGCTACGCGCCAGGCTCACGCCGAAGCCGATGCGCCTCTGTGCGCCTATCTGTACGACCTGGAGGCGTTGGCAAAGCACGCAGCGCATGTACGCGCAGGGCTGCCGCAACACTGTGAATTCTTTTATGCCATCAAGGCCAATTCGGATCTGCCGCTGCTCACTGCACTGGCGTCGCACGTGGACGGCTTCGAAGTTTCATCCGGTGGCGAAATTGCCTGGGTGCGACGGCATTTTCCTCAGGTGCCGCTAATATTCAGCAGTCCAGGGAAATTGGACTCGGAACTTGCACTGGCCCTCAAGCATGACGTCACGGTGCACATCGAAAGCCTGCATGAACTGGAGCGTCTGGGTGTTCTGGCGCGCGCCGGAAACTGCCCGGCATCGGTGTTGCTGCGGGTCAATCCGCCGTTGGCGGAACTTGCGACCAGCACGCTGGTGATGGGGGGCAAGCCAACCCAGTTCGGCATCGCCGTCGAGCATCTGCCCGCCTGCCTGGAACGCCTGAGTAAGGAGCCGGCCCTGGTTCTGCGCGGTTTTCACTTCCACCTGTTGTCGCACCAACTCGATGCCGGCAGGCACTTGCAACTGCTGCAGGCTTACTGGCGCCAGAGCAAAGAATGGTGCATGCAGTATGGACTGAGCATCGAGCATATTAATGTCGGCGGCGGCATCGGCGTCAATTACCGGCAGCCGGAGCAGCAGTTCGACTGGAACCAATTCAGCCAAGGTTTAGCCACGATGCTGATGCAAGAAGAGGCGGCGGCTGACGGACTCAAAGCGCCGAGACTGCGTTTTGAATTGGGACGCTATGTCAGCGCTTTCTGCGGCTATTACGCAACCGAAGTGTTAGACATTAAAGAGGCTGGGACGCGTACCTTCGCCATTGTGCATGGCGGTACGCATCATTTTCGCACTCCGTATGCCCAAGGCCACAGCCATCCGTTCCGGATAGTGCCGATCGATTGCTGGCAGCGTCCTTATTCCCGTCCGACAGTCAGTCAGTGCCGGGTCACTATAGCGGGCCAGCTATGCACACCGAAAGATATTCTGTCCAGCGACGTCCCGGTGAATGCGCTGCGGGTCGGCGATCTATTGCTGTTTCCCTATGCCGGCGCCTATGCCTGGCACATTTCGCACCATGATTTTTTGCGTCACCCACACCCGCAGCACATCTACCTGCCGGTCGCAAACCAGACTTACTCATCATAATTTTTACAATCCAAGAAGGAAAAAACACTCATGAAATCCCCTATTTTTCAATCCTGTCTCCTGCCCTTGGTGGCGCTATCTTCGTATATTGCCCAAGCGTCGGACACCATCGAGCTTGCTCCTGTGGTAGTCAAGACGACACGCACTGCCACCAATCCGGTACACGGCAGCAGCCGCACCGCCACCAAGCTTGACGCGCCGTTGCGGGACGTACCTCAGGCCGTACAGATCGTTACCAAAAAGCTGATCCATGAGCAGGGTGCGCTGGAAATGAAAGACGTGTTGCGCAACGTCAGCGGCGTCGCCCCTGCGCAGGGAGAAGGGCGGCGCGACCAGTTCTTCATTCGCGGCTTCGACGCCTCCCGCGACATGCTGGTGGACGGCATGCGCGACGACAGTCCGTACTTTCGCGACCTGGGTAACGTGGAGCGCGTCGAGGTGCTCAAGGGGCCGGCTGCGGTACTCTACGGCCGGGGTTCCGCCGGCGGCGTCATCAACCGAGTCACCAAAAAACCGGTAGCCAAGCCCCTGCGTGAAATTGCCGTAAACGGGGGATCCTATGGTCAGCGCCGAGTCGACCTGGATCTGGGCGATGCTCTCGGCTCGCAAGCTGCTTTCCGCATCACAGGCGCTTACGAGGCGAGCGACAGCTTTCGTGACGTCGTTGATTCGGAGCGTTTCGCGCTGGCGCCGTCCATCGGCTGGTCCATGGGAAATGACACCACCTTCCTGCTGCAAGCTGAATACCTGCACCAAAACCGCACGCCGGATCGCGGCATTCCCTCGGTTAACGGTCGCCCGGCGGACGTTCCGGTGCATAATTTCTACGGCGAAAACTTCGATTTTGCCACCACCGATGCCGGCAACGTACGGTTCAATGTGGAGCATGCAGTCAGCGACAAACTGACACTGCGCAACAACTTCCAGTTCTCGGCCGTGGATCTGGATGCGGTTAATACCCGCACGCTGGGCCTCATCAACAAAAACACCCAGGTGCGCCGTCAAATCACCTACTTCCCCCAGGATCAGGTCAACTACCTCAATCAGACCGAGGCAGTCTACAAGCTGGATACCGGTCTATTGCAACATGCCCTGCTGGGCGGGGTGGAGTTCGGTTATCAGACGCGCAACCTGTTGGCGGCAGGCAGGATTACCAGCCCGGTGAGTTTGCAAAATCCGCAACAAGTGCTCGCCAAACCGGATCTGGCAACCCTGCCCGCCTTTATCGACAATGACTTCACTGCCCGTACCGTAGGCGTGTATGCCCAGGATTTGGTCTCGCTGGGTCGGCACTGGAAGGCTCTGGCCGGGGTGCGCTTCGATAATTTCGAGCAGGAACAGGATAACCATCTCACCAAACTGAACCAGAGCCGCACCGACCCGGTGTGGAGTCCCCGTGTCGGCGTCGTCTATCAGCCCAACGAGGCGCATGCCTTATACGGCAACGTGAGCCGCTCTTTCCAGCCGGTCGGCAATGACTTCTTTTTTAATGGGTCGGATCTGGCCAAAATCGAGCCGCTCGAATCCTTACAATATGAAGTCGGTACCAAAAGCGAATGGCTGGACGACCGGCTGACATCCACTGTCGCCCTTTACCAGATTACCCAGCGCAACGTAGTCACCAAGGATCCCAGCGATCCTGCAGGACTGCGTAATGTGCAGACCGGTGAACAGCAAAGCCGGGGGCTGGAAGTCGATCTATCCGGCGCCCTGCTGCCGGGCTGGGACGTTTTCGGCAGCTACACGCTGAATATAGCCCATATCACGGAGTCCAACAATTTTGCAGTCGGTAACCGCCCGGCCAATATTCCCAGGCATGCCGCCAATTTGTGGACTACCTACGCGCTGGGCTACGGTTTCAGCATCGGCGGCGGCGCTTTCTACGTGGGTGACCGCTACGCTTTAGAAGACAATACCGTGCAATTACCTTCCTATGTGCGTTTCGACGCCATGCTCGCCTATAAGTACAAGGGATGGGAGCTCGGCCTGAATGTCAACAACCTGGGTGACCGCACCTATTACGAGTCAGCTAACAACAACAATCAGATCCAGCCAGGCACACCGCGGACTGTGCTACTCTCGGCGAAGGTTGCTTTCTGAGGTGGCGAGGAGGTCATGACTGCGCGCGGCTGGCGAGCACGCCCGTTCCTTGCCAAAGTCCATCGCTATGTCGGCCTGGGCATGGCTTTGTTCTTGATTGTAACCGGACTCACCGGGGCGTTGCTGGCTTTTTATCATGAGCTGGATCACGCACTGAATCCCGGCCTGTTCCGGGTGCAGGAGCGCCGGGCTCCGGTACTCAGGCCGAATGCGCTGGTTGACGGCGTGCAGACGGCGTATCCCGGCGCCCGGGTCAGCTTTCTAGCGCTGCACCGCGCGGACGGGGAGAGTGTTCATGTGCGTTTGAGTGGGCGCGAATTTATTCGCGCTGCCGCTATAGACGCGAATAAATTCGCGCCCACAATAAAGCCGGACATCGACGAGGTCTATCTCGACCCTTATGATGGCCGGGTATTGGGTGGCCGCAAAACGGACGCATTGCGTGTAGACCGGATACACCTGATGCCCTTTCTCTACCGCCTGCATCATTCGCTACATCTGCCGGAGCGCTGGGGAGTATGGTTGATGGGACTGGTAGCGCTGGCGTGGATGTTCGATTGCTTGGTGGGGTTTTATTTGACGCTGCCATCCCTGCGAGTAGGTTGGGTTAACGGCTTTATCGTTAACCCAACATATCTAAGCCCAAAAAAGTTGGGTTACCAAACAGCAGGCAACCCAACCTACGCAACCGGAAAGAGTTGGTGGCAGCGCTGGAAACCGGCCTGGTTAATCAAGCACGGCGTCGGCGCTTCCCGTCTCAATTTCGATTTGCACCGTGCTGGCGGCTTGTGGCTTTGGGGCATGCTGTTCATGCTTGCCATGAGCGGCGTGTATTTCAATCTGGCTCAGGAAGTGTTCCGGCCCGTGGTGAGCCTGTTCGGCACGCTGAGCCCCAATCCGGTTCAGACGCTGCCCAAACACTCCGGCGTACAGCCCGCACCGCAACTGTCGTTCGAGGCCGCCATCGAACGTGCGCGAACCCTGCTGCCGGAGCAGGCGCGCGGTATGCAACCCGACTTCGTCGGCTACATGCCGGCACAGGGCGTTTATCGAGTGGGTTTCCGGGAGCCGACCCATAGCGAGGCAGCCTTCACGCTTGATTTTGAGCAGATATTTCTGGATGCCGACACCGGCCAACTCAGAGGTCGACGCGGCTACGATAGCGGCACTTCAGCTGACAAGTTCCTCGCCTGGCAGTTTCCGCTGCATTCCGGCCAAATTCTTGGTCTGCCGGGACGGATTGTTGTCTGCATTACAGGACTGGCGACGGCTATGCTGTCGATAACGGGGGTGCTGATCTGGAATAGAAAGCGTAAATCGAGAGGTAGAGTGGACTGGCCGGTTTCGAGATGAAATCACGGCGTTGATGCAGCGCACTGTGGAACTCGAATATCGATCCATGCCTAGTGGTGTATTGGGCCTAAATGTCGGTATGCTCAGAGAATATCTGCGCTTTGATTCAGCTTATGAATAAAGGGAGCAATACAAAATCCGCCTAAATCATTTGTGTCCTCCCCTTGATTGGTGAGTCCACAGGTGTCACATCGCCCATAAAACCATCGTGGAAAAGAAATTCACTTGACTTGCAAATGAGAATCATTATTATTTGAGTTAAATAGAACTCGATTCGGTTTCCCTATGGAAAATAACTTGATACGCATAGCAATCTCAGCAAATACCCTGGCATCACTCATTGAAAGCGGATGTATTCATGCCGTGGATTTTAAATGCCTGGATATTGATTCGAAAAAAACAGTCTGGAAATTATTTCTATCCGCTGTGAAATTAACAAAAAACAATAAATCAGGATATCAGGAGAAGGGTTATGTCTGATCACGATAAGCAAGAGACGTTATTAATGGCTATTGAATACATGAAAATTCAATATGAAGCCCTGCAAAATCCCTGCATTGCCCTGCACATTTCCCGATACTACCGCTTGCTTAGCTTGTTAAATATGGCTAAAAACAAGCAGGAAGGGTACGCCAAGCACTCAAAATCATGGCTGACTTGCCACACAGCTAACCCAAGGCATTCCCAAAAAATACAAAATCAGCTTAATGATTTTGTTCAGCTTTGTGAATTCAACTCAACACACTAAAGGAAAACCGTGAACAAAAATCTGGATAGTCTCGCAACGCTCATTAAAGAGAAAAAAACTGATGATGTCTCATTTGTTAAATTACATTCAACCCTCTGCTTTTTAATGACGCAGTTTCATAAGGATCAATGCCCTAAGCTTGCCCACTTCATTGTCAGCCATATTAGCCTGACCATTGAGCATCCTGATGTAGCCGATTCCCCTAGCAGTAGAGCTCTGTACCTAGGATTGCGGCAACAATGGCAAAATATAACCGCAACCTTGCTGGAACAAAGGGTAAGTATTTCAAAGGATGAAAAAATCACCCATTAATTCACCATGTACAACCCACAAAATTTAGCGTTGTCTCAACCATTTAAAAATAAAATTTTATGAATAAAGAACCCTGTGTACATGAATACTTAGCAGTGACAGCATTTGGACAAGTACTCATTTGCAAAAAATGCGAAAGAGTGTATTTACAATTACAAAACTTGTCGTTGCATTTCAACGTGGAATCCTTCATTGGCATTACCAATACTTTAAATGAAGCAACCGGAAAAATAATGGCTCACTCAAAAAAATCCAGGCGAAAACCCTTAACGATTGTTAAGTAATTAGTATTTACAAATCTTCGGGTATATAGAATGCTGACCAGGATCTAAAAACTGGCAATGCTCAGGCCAGTCTCTCCAAAATATAAGTCTTGGTCAGCATTCTATATGTCTGCACACAAACATCGTAACCCACTATATTGAAGGAAAAATCATGAAAATAGTCGTCTGAACAAACTGATAGCACAGATCAAATAAAGGGAATAACAAATCCGGCTTACACCGTAATGGGTAAGCCACGAATATTTTTTAGCCAGCCATCGCCTTTGTGTGAATAGCCAGCCAACAGCGCACTACACACAACAAAGGTATTTTATGAAAAATTACAAAAACCGACCGCTCATGCTGGCTATTGCCGCATTATTGAACGCACCACATACCGAGGGTGCAGAGATCGCTCGGCCAGTACTTCCGGAAGTTAAGGTGAAAGCCGCTGCTGAAAAAGAACCTGCCTACAAGGCGGATACATCCAGCACCGGACTTAAGTTTGAGGCGGCCATCCGCGACATTCCGCAGTCCGTCAGCGTCGTAAAGGAAGAGCTGATTAAATCGCAAAATGCCTTCAACCTGCGTGACGCACTCAAAAACGTCAGCGGGCTTACCATCGCCGCCGGAGAGGGCGGGCGTACCGGCGACTCGATCACCTTGCGCGGCTTTGCGGCAAACTCTGATACCTATCAGGACGGCGCGAAGGAAAACGGCCAGTACTTTCGCGACACTTTTTTTATAGATCGCGCGGAAGTCCTCAAAGGCGCTTCTTCGGTACTGTTCGGGCGTGGTTCGACGGGCGGCGTTATCAACACGATTGCCAAAAAGCCGGTGATGGGCAAGTCATTTGCCACAGCCGACTTCACTTACGGTAACTACGACTTCAAACGCACCACCCTGGATGCGGGAACTAAACTTAACGATAACATAGCAGTGCGACTCAACGCCCTCTATCAGGATGCCGATTCCTTCCGTGATTACAATTTCACCAACCGCTGGGGGGTAGCGCCGTCGGTAAAGATTGACATCACCAAGGACACCGATCTCACCTTGCTTCTGCTACACCAGGAAGAGGACAGCGTCTATGACCAGGGACTGCCGATATTCCGCGGGAAACCTGCGAATAATGTACCCATCGAAAAATTCTACGGTTTTATTGATGACCGCCTACAAACCTTTGACACCACTGTGGCAACGGCGATCTTCAATCACCGGTTTTCGTCCGACTTCTCAGTGCGGAATACCTCCCGCTACGGCGACTACAACCGCAAGTACCGCACCTTCCAGTTCGGCAACATCACGGACACCGGTGCGACTTCGACGGTGGCGCGAACCCAGGCGCTACGCGAAAGCCCGCAACAAAACTATTACAACCAGACCGATTTCACCTTCAAGAAACCGCTGTTCGGTTTCAACAATACCCTGCTTTTTGGCGCGGAGGTCGGCTGGGAGGATTTCACTTTCCGTTCCAAGGACTCGACCGCAGTACCGGCTATCTCCGTCTTCAACCCGGTATCCGCAGCGACGGTAGGCGCGGGGCGGGCCAACGACTTTTCGGGAACGTTGGCTACCGACCGGTTTACCTCAACGCAAACCATCGCCGGTTATGTCCTCGACCAGTTTGAGATCACGCCCCAGTGGAAGCTGCTCGCCGGAACGCGTTACGATGTCTTTGAGGCGAAACAGGACGACAAGCTCAATAATGCCAACGACCTTGAGAATACGGTTCAACAATTTAGTCCACGAACCGGACTGGTGTGGCAACCGACGGACTGGCAGTCACACTACTTTAGCTGGGGCACTTCGTTCAACCCATCCGCCGAAAGCTTTAATCTCAGCACTGCCACCGCCAAGCTTGATCCCGAGCAAAACCAGAATCTGGAGATTGGCTCAAAGCTCGATTTCTTTAATGGCCGGCTGAGTGCGACCGGCGCGCTATTCCGTCTGGAAAAGAGCAATGCGCGAACGGCGGATCCTAATGATCCGATTTTACAAGTGCTTGCCGGCGAGCAACGTACCGACGGTTTGGAGTTAGGGCTGGCGGGCGAACTGCTGCCCAAGTGGAATCTCTCCGCCACCTATGCGCTGCTCGATGCGGAAGTGGTGAAATCGAATACCAAACAGACCGGTACTGTGAGCGGGAAATCCAAATCACTTGAAGGCATGACATCGGTGAACGTGCCGACGCACAGCGGCGTGGTGTGGACGACCTACAATATCACTCCCGAATGGGAAGTCGGCGGCGGGGTGTTTCTCGCCAGCTCGCGCTTTGCCGACAGTGTTAACGAAGTCACCTTGCCGGGCTATGGCCGTGTCGATGCGACGGTGGCTTATCATCAGAAATACTTCGATATACAGGCAAACGTCTTCAACCTGCTCGACAAGGAATATTTCGAGTCCGGGCAGGCGCGCACGGCATTACCTGGAGTGCCGTTGTCGGGACAGCTTACCTTAAGGCTGAAATATTAAATCTTCAGTTCCCGATTACAATCACAACACCAATAGAGGATAACCATGCTACTTGCCATTGAAAATATTTTGACCAACGAAGAACTCGCTAACGCGCGTGAACTATTCGAAAAAGCGCGATTCGTGGATGGTCGGGTCACTGCTGGCGAGCTGGCCGCGAAGGTAAAAAATAACCTGCAACTGGACGCAAATGCGGCGGAGACGCAAGTGCTTACCGGCATCGTTCATGATGCGTTGCATTGCAATCCGCTGTTTGTTTCTGCCGCCTTGCCGAAAGTGGTCTGTCCGCCGCTGTTCAATCGCTATGTTCCCGGTATGGATTTCGGTATCCATGTCGACAATGCTATCCGCGTCGGTGCGACGACCTTTCGTACCGACGTATCGGGAACGCTGTTTCTATCCGAGCCGGAAGAATATGAAGGCGGTGAATTGTTGATCGAAGACACTTACGGCGTACAGGCTATTAAACTGCCTGCGGGGAGTCTGGTGCTTTATCCATCGAGCAGCTTGCATCGGGTGGAACCCATTACCGGTGGCCACCGCGATGTCGCCGTGTTCTGGGCACAGAGCATGATTCGCGATGTCGCCCAGCGCTGCCTGCTGTTTCAGCTTGATGCAGGCATTCAGAGCTTGCGTGCCCGTGCCCCGGAAAGTCCTGAAATTGTCCCGCTGGTCGCCACTTATCACAACCTGCTGCGTATGTGGGCAGATATCTAAAAATCAACGGTAACCATCATAATGACGAAAGCACAAAATCCGGCGACATTGATTCTGCGACCTAAACGGTTTCAATGGCTCAAATGGCTACGCCGACTCCATGCGTGGGTCGGGCTGTGGGGCGCGGCGTTGGGCCTGTTGTTCGGCGTTAGCGGAATTTTACTCAATCACCGTGCGATAATGAAGATTCCGGCGGCACACATGGAGCAATCGCAAGTCGAACTGGCTTTACCCGCGCCGCTTCCTGTCGATGCGAAAGACTTGGCAAAATGGCTGCAAGCACAGCTAAGCATTGACCGGGAACCCAATAGAATCAACACCGAGCCGTCAAAAATCGTGACTTGGGGCGGTCAAAACTTCCAGCAACCCGGCCAGTGGCGGGTGGATTTTCACAGTCCGCAACATTCTGTTAACGCCGAATACTGGGTAGGCAATACTTTTGTTTCGATTAAGCATCAGGATGCAAACGTATTCGCATTCATCACCCGATTGCATAAGGGGGTCGGCATGGGGACAGCCTGGGTGCTGCTGGCCGATACATTGGCAGGCGGCCTGGTGTTCCTTTCCCTGACCGGCCTTTTGCTATGGACCAAACTGCACGGCTCACGCTTGACTATGGCTGGCCTGGGACTGACTTCGCTGGGACTGGCAGTGTTTGTTGCGCTGAATTCACTATAATCCACTCGCAGCCAACAACGTGGTTAATCAACCTGTTTACAGGTTATTGAACTCCACATATTCCAATCCACCTTATCCTCTCACCCCAGATACGCTTTGGTTTGTTTGCTTGTGCTGACATCCACTCCGACCATGCGCAAAACCCAACAAATTGTAGTTAATGGGCGTTCTCTTTGTAGTAAACTGTGCAAGCTTTGTGATGGCAGCTTTACAGCCGCCCGTTTAATTTATACCACTTCTTCTTATCGCCACCATGTTGCGAACCTTTTTTAGTAAACACCGACAAATTGCCCGTAGCCGTTTCTTGTGGATTTTTTTGATTCTTTTGATTGTAGCCGTGGCTATCGGTTACGGTTTACTGCAACCCAAGCAGTCGAAAGACGAAACCAAAAACATCGTTACCGTAACCCTGGGCGACATTGAAGAAAACGTCACCGCCCAAGGCAAGCTGGAACCCAAAGAATTTGTCGATGTCGGCGCTCAGGTTACCGGGCAGTTGCAGAAAATTTATGTGCAGATCGGAGATAACGTGACTGCCGGGCAATTGCTGGCGCAAATCGATCCCCGGATTTATGCAGCACGGGTGCAGGCCGATGAAGCCAATATCAAAAACTTGCAAGCGCAGTTGATCGGGCAGCAGGCGCAGGTTGTTTTCTCCCAACAGCAGTACGACCGTAATCGGGAGCTGCTGAAAAGCAAGGGCGTCAGCCAGCAGGACTATCAGAACAGCGAGTTTAACCTTAAAAAAGCCGTGGCGACCGCAGCTTCAATCCAGGCGCAAACCGAACAGGTGCAGTCAACGCTAACCGGCGATAAAACCAATCTCGGCTATACCAAAATTTACGCGTCGATGGACAGCACGGTCGTTGACCAAAAAGCCCGCGAGGGCCAGACGCTGAATGCCAACCAGCAAACGCCGATGATTTTGCAACTGGCCAAGCTCGATACCATGACCGTGCGCGCCCAAGTCGCCGAAGCCGATGTGATGCGTTTGAGACCCGAGTTGCCGGTGTATTTCTCGACCCTGGGTTCCAATGAACGGCGCTGGCAAGGCAAGGTGCGGCAAATATTGCCGACCCCGGAAGTAATCAACAATGTGGTGCTGTACAACGTGCTGGTCGATGTCGACAATCATGACCGGCAGTTGATGACCGGCATGAGTACGCAGATGTTTTTCGTGTTGGGCAAAGCCGAACAGGTGCCGCAGATACCGGTTGCCGCCTTGGGGGCGAGACAGCGCGATGAAGACAATCAAAATGGCGCGGCTTATAAGGTTAAGGAAGTCACCGAACAGGGCGTGCAGGAAAAAACCGTGCATATCGGTTTAAGAACCCGGCACTTTGCCGAAATACGCGACGGCGTGGCTGTCGGGGCAAAACTGCAAACCATAGTTAAAGCGGGAGACAAGGACAAAAAGAAAGACAAAGGCTATCCGGCGGCAGGTGTGCCGCGATTATGAGCAGTGCCGCCCCGCTACTGGCGCTTACAAACATCCAGCGTTACTATCCCAACGGCGATACCGTGGTGCGTGCGCTAGACGATGTTTCGCTGACCGTCTGGCCCGGCGAGTTCGTGGCGATTATCGGCCAGTCCGGTTCCGGTAAATCAACGCTGATGAATCTGATCGGCTGCCTGGACAAGGCGAATCTTGGCACTTACCGGATTCTGGGTCAGGATGTGACAGGACTCGACGCCGACCAACTGGCGGCTTTGCGCCGCGAGACTTTCGGTTTCGTTTTCCAGCGCTATAACCTTCTTAACACCGCTTCGGCTGCGGAAAATGTCGAAATACCCGCGTTGTATGCCGGTTTGCCTAAACCTGAGCGCCACAGCCGGGCGCTGCAATTGTTGGAACGGCTGGGACTGGGCAATCGCGGCGACCACAAGCCGATGCAACTGTCCGGCGGCCAGCAGCAACGGGTCGCCATCGCCCGCGCCTTGATGAACGATGCGCCGGTTATTTTGGCCGACGAACCGACAGGAGCCTTGGACAGCCAAAGCGGCAAGGAAGTCATGGCGTTGCTGCACGATTTGCACCGGGAAGGCCGCACTATTTTGTTGATTACCCACGACGAAAGCGTCGCGGCCAACGCCCAGCGGATCATTACCATCCGCGATGGCAAAATCGTCAATGACAGCGGTGAAAATAGCAGCGGCCGGTTGTTGTCTCCGCCGCAGCATCGCGGCATCGGCGCGGCAGGCGTAGCCGCCGAATTGCTGGAAGCGGCCAAGACCGCAATGCGTTCGCTGCATGCCAACTTATTCCGCACCGCGCTGACCCTGCTCGGCATTGTGATCGGCGTCGCCGCCGTAGTGACCATGCTGGCAGTGGGACAAGGCAGCCAGGAAAAGGTGCTGGATCAGATGCGGGCCATGGGCACCAATATCCTGTCGATCCGCCCCGGTGCGCCCGGTTTGCGCGGCAGTTCCGACGTCGCAACCCTGATTCAACCCGATGCCGACGCCATCGCCGAACTGGACAATGTCGAATGGGCCTCGCCCGAACGCAATATGCGCCAGACCGTGCGCTACGGCAATATCGATTACGCCACCAGCGTTCAGGGCGTAGCACCCAGCATGACCGAGGTTCGCGAGTGGCAGGTTGCCGAGGGCGATTTTTTCGACGAGCGCGATATGCGCCGTTACGCGCCGATCATTGTGCTGGGGCAAACGGTCAGACAGATACTGTTTCCCGACGGCAGCGATCCTTTGGGCCGCTATGTGATGGTCGGCAATATTCCGTTTGAAGTGATCGGCGTACTGGCTGTCAAGGGTGCCGATTCCATGGGCAGCGACCGCGACGATGCGGTGTTTGTACCGCTGACCACCGGACTGATCCGGTTGTTCGGGCAAAATTATCTGGGCGGCATCACGGTGAAGGTGCGCGACGTCGGCCAAATCGACGACACTCAACAGGCGATTGCCGATTTATTGCTTGCCCGACATCAAGTAGAGGATTTCAGGATACGCAACATGGCGTCGATTCTGGCAACCGCCGAAGAAACCCAGAATACCTTCACCCTGATGTTGGGCATAGTCGCCGCGATTTCCCTGCTGGTCGGCGGCATCGGCGTGATGAACATCATGCTGGTCAGCGTCACCGAACGCACCCGCGAAATCGGCATCCGTATCGCCACCGGCGCACGCCGCCGCGACATCCTGCTGCAATTTAATACCGAAGCGGCGGTGGTCTGTACGCTGGGCGGCTTGATCGGAGTGTTGCTGGGTTTTGCGGCGGGAATCGGCTTGCGCTATTTCGATATGGCGGTGATTTTTTCGCCGCTACCGGCAATATTGGCTTTTTCCTGTGCTTTCGGCACCGGTTTGTTGTTCGGTTATTTACCTGCCCGCAAGGCGGCCGGATTGGATCCGGTCGTAGCATTGGCGGCAGAATGAAAAATAAATTATCGATAACTTCAGCAGTGTTATTTTTGACCGCCTGCAATCTGGTACCTGACTTCCAGCGCCCGGATGTGGAAACGCCGAAGCAATGGCACGATGCCAGCCTGACGCAGCAAAAATCCGCCGTCGATCCGCAGTGGTGGCGGACTTTCGGTAGTGCGCAACTTAATCACCTGATAACGGAGTCGCTGCTTTACAATAACGACTTGGCTGCGGCCCGGCAGCGTGTCGAACAGGCTCGCGCTCAGGCCAAGATTGCCGGAGCTAATTTGTGGCCGTCGCTTGGGCTTCAAGGCAATTTTACCAACACCCATAACAATAGCGGCGATACCCAGAAAGAATCAGGGCAATTTACCGTCGCCTACGAAGTCGATTTGTGGGGTGCCAATCGCGCCCGCCGCGATGCCGGTTCGGCGCGCTTGCTAAGCTCGGTTTTTACCCGCGACGCCTTACAACTGGTGGTGATGTCCAACGTCAGCCAGGCTTATTTCAACCTGCTGGCGCTGGCCGAGCGCAAACGCATTGCGACCGAGTTTCTGGACAATGTCGCTAATGTGCTGGCGATAGTCGAAGCCCGTTATCAAGCCGGTGCGGTATCGGCGTTGGATGTGGCGCAGCAGCAAACCGAACTGGCAACAGCTCGCGCCAGCCTGGATTTGCAAATCCAGCAATACACGTTGGCTGAGAATGCATTGGCAATATTGTTGGGTCACCCGCCTCAAACAGTGGCTCTCAATGCCGAGCGTTTTTTCGATATGCAGCTACCGGCGGTTAACGCCCTGCAACCGGCCAGTCTGCTGGAGCGCAGACCCGATGTGCGGCAAGCTGAACTGGATCTGATCGCCGCCAACGCCGACATCGGCGTGGCGCGGGCCGCTTTTTACCCGAAGCTGCAACTGGATCTGGATGCCCTACTCGCTACACCGCAACCGGCAGGACTTGCGCTGGCAATGGCTTCCAGCCTGACGCAACCTTTGTTTCAGGGCGGGCGTCTTGAAGGCGGGTTGGAGAATGCGCAAGCCCGTAACGCCGAATTGGTGGAGACCTACCGGAAAACGATTTTGACGGCATTTAAGGAAGTTGAGGATGCGGCGGCGGTGCGCAGCAATTCGACCCGCCGCTTGCAAGCCTTAGCGGATGCAGTAGACAAGGCCCGGCAAGCATATCAACTTTCCCTGGATCGCTACCGGCTCGGCTTGATCGATTATCAAACTCTGCTTTCAACCCAGCGCAGCCTGTTGACTGCTGAGAACAGCCAGGTTCAAGCCCGTCAGGATGTTTTGGTCGCGATGGTGCAACTTTATCAGGCTTTGGGCGGCGGCTGGTCTAGCAATCAACCGTAAAATAGCTAAAGACAAGCTCTGATCTTAATTAGAACGAAGAGCAAGGTTGTCCTCGCAACGTCAGAAGTTATACACAACGGTTATGTAGCGTTTCCGGCAGATTGTCTTAAATCGCCTTTGGCGGTTGCCATGATTCTAGAAACCTCACGGCAAGCTCGTATGCTGATACCAATAGTTATATCCATAGGCTTTGCCACCTTGATTACACTGATTTTGATTCCGTTTTTATGTGTGGTGGTTGATGATATAAATTAAGTATAGACTCAAGAAAAAAACCACTGCTGTGAAAGATTAACCCCTAAGTTTCAAATTCAAGCTAAAATAAACAACAATTAAATCGGAAACAGCAAAAATTCAGGTTTATCATCAGTTTTTTGTGTTAACCCATATAATCGTGTCGTGATTATTGCTTAAACATCAGCGATCACTGCATTCCATTTTGTTATTTCAATATAAACCAACTACAAAAGAGAATACATGTTAGTTATTGTCGGATATTTGGTCCTCTCTATTTCAATCATGGGCGGATTTATGGGGGGCGGTGGTCACCCCGGCGTTCTTTTTCAGCCCTTTGAATTTGTTATCATTATTGGCGCGGCTTTGGGGGCTTTCATCACCGGAAACTCCATGTCCGTTATAAAAGCCGCCGTCAGTCAAGGTACCGGCACCTTAAAAGCCAGCCCGTATAATAAAGAGTATTACCTTGAGCTACTGATGTGTTTTTACGCCATTACCACCAAAACACGCAAGGAAGGCTTATTATCCCTGGAAAGCATTATCGACGATCCAGCCAGCAGTCCTGTCTTCACAACCCGAATTCTCGCCGACCACCATTTATTGGAATTTGTCTGTGACAACCTGCGTTTGATCGTTACCGGGGTTGAGGTCTATGCGCTGGAAGAACTGATGGATCAGGAACTTGAGGTTCATCATGAAGAAGCTCATGCTCCCGTCAAAGCTGTCCAGAATATCGCTGACGGTTTACCGGCCTTCGGGATTGTCGCGGCGGTTATGGGCGTCGTGCATACCATGGAATCAGTCGGTATTCCGCCCTCAGAACTGGGCAAACTGATCGCTGCCGCCTTGGTCGGAACATTTCTGGGTATTTTGCTGGCGTATGGCTTTATCGGCCCTGTCGCAGCCGTGATGTCAGAGCGCTATGAAGCATCGGGCAACGTCTATAAATGCGCCCAAAAAGGACTCTTGTGTTGCGCCAAAGGCGTATCGCCAGCCATGACAGTAGAATACATTCGCACCATGATCGCTTCCCCGATGCGCCCCGGCTTTCTGGAATTGGAAGAGCTGTTGAGAGCCAATAAAGGTTGATTTAGAAAGTGGCCGACCAACAACCGATCATCATAAAAAAAATAAAAAAGGGCGGCCATGCTCATCATGGAGGTGCCTGGAAACTGGCTTACGCCGATTTCGTTACCGCCATGATGGCGTTTTTTTTACTGATGTGGCTATTGGGGACAACGACTGAACCGGAACGCCGAGGCATTGCCGAATACTTTCAAGATCCGTTTAAACTTTCTGCGGAAGGCGGTGCAGATGTCGGTGATCGAACCTCCATTATTCAAGCGGGTGGTGCGGATATTACCTCTCAAGATGAAGGCCAGCTCAACAAAGGCTTGCCAACTGAACGTAAAGAGATGATTCCGGCTGATGCCGATAGCCATGAAGATTCGCCCGAAGATATTGAGAGGAAAGCCGAAGAAATCGAGAAAGCAAAACTTGAAGATCTAAAGAAAAAAATACAGGACAAAATAGATTCAACCCCGGAATTAACCGAATTTAAGGATCAAATAAAACTGGAAATAACATCCGAGGGCTTGCGAATCCTAATCGTCGATGACCAGAACAGGCCCATGTATAAACTGGCCAGCGCGGAACCCGAGCCGCAAATAAAATTGATTTTGAAAGCATTGGCACCGGTTATTAACGAATTTCCCAATAGAGTCAGCCTCAATGGGCATACCGATGCGCGGCCTTTCCCGCCCAATCAAAAAAAATATACCAATTGGGAGCTCTCCAGTGACCGAGCTAATGCCGCTCGATACGAATTGACCAAATCGGGGCTGGCCGAACAAAAAATCTTAAGAGTTATCGGATTATCATCCAGCGTTCCCTACACTGCCGACACCGAACCGCTGGACCCAATTAACAGACGAATTTCCATTATCGTTATGAATAAAAAAACCGAACAAGAGATTTTGCAAAGCGCGGAAGAAGACACGACTACAGAGACCGCACCAGCGCCTCAGAAATAAGATTTTTGTCACTATTCAGCCACCAACAAAACGCTTTAGCTGTTCGAGCCGTTTAATTGCGGCTCGCTTCTAACTCGTTGTAAACCCCATAGAAACTCTCGATAATACTTTTTTATCTTCCAATTTATCAGCGTACATCTGCGCAACCTGTGACTGAATAGCCAGTAAATTCCCGGCTAACTTTTCCGCAAGTAACAGCAAATCTAAAAACCAATTGTCTACATACAGGAAACTATTAATCAATATTTACTCATATTGTCAATCAATAAGTACGCATGTATAGTATATCCAACATTCACTAATTCTTATCTACAAAATAGCAAAGGAGCTTTAAAATGACTGATTTTCAAAGAGATATTCTAATAGGGCTGATGTTTATCGTTGGTATTTTGGGTTTTCTTTCCGGCGAATTCATTGTCTCAACCATCATGTTCGGATCGGCGGCCATATTCAGCAACATGCTTTTAAGCCGCAAACTACTCGGCTAAATTTTTTTACCACCTCCTGGTATCCTACCTCAAACAGACTCTCTCCTGTTTGAACTCTCACTCCCGGCGCTCCGTGCATCGGGAGTTTTTTTTGCCTGAATTTTCTGTACATTACGCCAACGACACCACCTTCACGATGATGAATTTCGAATTGGCTGCGACAACCGTATGCGATCCAAAAAGACGATTAAGAGTGCTGTGATAATCCAGATGCCGATTGCCGATCACCCATAACTCACCGCCTTTACGCAACACCCTCTGCGACTGTTTAAATAAACTGACGGCAATCTGATCACCTACCGTATTTTGCTGGTGAAACGGCGGATTGCATAAAATCAGATCGGCCGACTCGGATTCAACTTCCATCAAGCCGTCGCCGACACGAAAAGTCGCCACGCGTTGCTCTCCGAAAGCGCGCTGGAAATTATCCCTGGCCGATGCCACGGCCATAAAAGACTCATCAACAAAATGCATGGTCGCAGCAGGACTGCATTCGGCAGCAATTAAACCGACCACGCCGTTCCCGCAACCCAAATCGATGATGTCGCAAGCATCCTGTCGCGATGGGAGGTGCTGGAGAAAAAAACGCGTCCCTATATCGAGACTGTCACGGGAAAATACATTGGCGTGGTTGCTAATCAAATACTCGGTGTTTTCAAGCCGGTAACTGACCGGATAGGGACTGGGCGAGGCAACCAACCTAGAATCAGGCGTTGCAAAAATCAGCCGCGCCTTTTTTCTTGCCAGCGAGGTCGTAGTCGATCCGACCAAGCGCTCCAGCAGTTTCCAAACCGAGGATGGCAGGGTTTTTATCATGCCTGCGACAATAACTTGGGTTGTAGGGGTCAAATGCGGATGCAAGCGTATCAGCTCGTCCTCCAACAACGCCAACGTCTTCGGTACCTTAATCAGCACCAAGTCAAACAAACCCTCCAGCGGGTCAAGGCTGCTCAGCAGACTGACGCTGTGTTCGGGTAAATTATTTGCGACGAGATTGAGCCGTGTCGCCTGCTGCGACAGGTAGGAATCGGATACGGCATAAGGACTAAAAGAACTCAGCGCCACAGCCAACGCGCCGAAACTGTCATTCACAATCAAAACCCGGGCAGTACCTGTGCTGAGCTTAGCCGAAGCATCGGCAAGCGTGTCAAGCAGGCACTCATCCGCCGCATCCCAGGCGCGTAGCAACTCCCGAGGTCGTTTCGGTAGCCGGTTTAGCTTAAATTCGCCTTGGGCAACGGTTAAACAATCAGTCATGGCTCAAGCGCGGGACATGAATTTTCCTGTCTCGGTATTGATCTTGATCAACTCCTCAGGTTCCAGATATTCGGGCACCTGAACTTCCAGCCCGGTGGTCACCCGGGCCGTTTTGGTGCGCCCGGACGCGGTCGCACCCTTAATGGCCGGAGCCGTCTCTACGATAGCCAGCACCACGGAACTGGGCAATTCAATGCCCAGCACCGCATCGTCCACCAACAAGGCCACTATGCCTTCCAGGCCCTCGGTCAAATAGTCGATTTGGCCGTCCAGATCATCGCTACTCAAACTGTACTGGGTGTAATCTTCCATATTCATGAAGATATAATTATCCCCGTCTATATACGAAAATTGCACCTTGGCCCGCACCAGATCGGCATCCTTGAAAAAATCATCGCCTTTTAACGACTCGTCCAATTTTTGACCGGTTTTAAGGTTGGTAAAACGGATTTTGTACAAGGTTGACGCACCACGGGACGATGGGCTTTTGGCATCAACCTGTTTAACCGCATGAGGTATGCCGTTTATTTCAACCACCATGCCCCTTTTTAAATCACTAGCCTTTGCCACGCAAAACTCCTCTCGCTTAAACTTGCCGACAAAAGCGCAGCAAGGGTTTATTTTATATAAACAGCTCAGATGAGTCGTCATCAAAGCTATTGCAAGGGGTATTATATCCCAGAATTTATAGTTAAAGCCGAGTATGGAAAGAGCTATTTTGGCGTTCGATTAATAGCGCTACCGATCATTTAGGCAGCTTCCAATAAAATTGATATTTTTTCCTGTATTAATAGTTATCGGTAACTATAATTACCGGATAATGGGATTATCTGGTAATATTTATTACCGGTAGCACGAAGCGGGAGTTGACCTTGAAAGAAGCGCTTAAAGAAATAATCTTAGATTATCAGGACATTACCTTAAATGCAGGCATAACTAGGCATATTGAGATGACACATGTGCGGGGCAAAGCGACTGTCTGCATAGGCGTTCGCCGTTGCGGAAAGTCGACTTTCATGTTTCAGCGCATTCAGAAGTTGCTGGATAGCGGCGTAGCGCGGCAAAATATTTTTTACCTCAATTTTTTCGATGACCGCCTACACGACCTGGAGCATCAAGGCTTAGGCGTGATTCTTGAGGCGTATTATGCTCTCTATCCTGAAAAGAAAAACAAGGAAACGGTGTACTGTTTTTTCGATGAAATTCAGGTAATCCCCGACTGGGAGCCTTTCATCGACCGATTACTGAGATCGGAAAACTGCGAGGTGTTTATTACCGGCTCCTCGGCGCAAATGCTTGCCAAGGACATTGCCACGCAAATGCGCGGCCGGGCGCTATCCTGGGAGATGTTTCCTTTTTCATTCAAGGAATATCTCGACCTTAAAAGCATTGAATATAATGAACAGCTGTCGACCAAAAAGCGATTATTGATACAAAAAGCGTTTGAGGCATACTGGGAAACGGGCGGATTTCCCGAAGTCGCAGAACTGGATCGTCCGCTGAGGATTAAAATTCATCAGGAATATTTCCATGCAGTACTGTTTCGCGACTTGATTGAGCGCCATGACGTGTCGCACCCCAAGGCAGTAAGCGATCTTGCCCGCCGCCTTATCGACAATATTGCCTCGCTGTATTCAGTCAACAAGCTCACCGGCTATTTGCAGGCTATAGGCCATAAAGCGCCTAAATCGGCAGTGGCGAATTATTTAGCCTGGTTTGAAGATGCTTATTTTTTGTTTACCGTAAAGCTGTTCGATGCCTCGCTGGCCAGAGCAAATACCAACCCCAAGAAAATTTATTGCATTGATCACGCCCTGGTCACTTCGGTGGGTACCGGCATTATGGTCAACGCCGGGCACTTACTTGAAAACCTGGTCTTTAACGCACTGCGCCGGTTAAGCGCCGATATTTTTTACTACAAGACCCGGAGCGGCAAAGAAGTCGACTTCATCATGCAACTGCCGGATCGGTCACGAATGCTGTTTCAAGTCTGCGACTCATTAATCGATCCGCAAACCAGGAAGCGGAAACTTAACGCGTTAACAGAAGCGATGCGCGAATTAGACCTGAAATCAGCCACTATTGTGACGCGCAACGACGATGAAATAATAGATACTGAATCAGGAGGCCGGATCGAGATAGTGCCAGCCTGGCGTTTCGTTTTAACCATTAACCAGTGAAAAACATGTCAGATAAAAAACCTACCCTCGGTTTCATCGGTATCGGCCTGATGGGGAAACCCATGACCTTGCGTTTGCTTGATGCAGGCTTTCACGTCAAGGTCTGGAACCGCAGCCCTGAAAAGCTCCAACCGGTTATCGATGCAGGCGCTACAGCCTGCCCGTCCGTTGCCGAATTAGTCCGAACCTCCGAAGTGATTATCCTGTGTCTGGCCGACACAAAGGTCGTCGAATCGATAGTCCGCAATGATATTGCGCCCAACGGCACACCGGGCAAACTGCTGATTGATCTGTCCAGCATCCACCCGGAAAACACCCGGCAATTGGCGGCATTGCTGCATGAAAAATGCGCGATGAGCTGGGTCGATGCGCCGGTTTCAGGCGGCGTTGCCGGGGCTGAGCTTGGCAATCTGGCGATTATGGCGGGCGGCAGTTTAGAAAATATCGATATTGCCAGGATCGTTCTGGCACCGTTGTATCAACAATTAACCCACATGGGCGAGGTGGGCAGCGGCCAAGTTACCAAGATCTGTAACCAGATGATCGTCAGTTGCAATGTGCTGGTTATCGCCGAAATGATGGCGCTGGCCAAACAGGCCGGTGTTGATGCCACGCAAATACCCGCCGCGCTGGCGGGCGGCTTTGCCGACTCCAAACCGTTGCAAATCACCGGCAGCCAAATGGCAAGCGAAGCTTTTGAACCGATCAAGTGGCGGGTTAAAACCCTGCTGAAGGATTTGAACATGGCGGTTGACTTGTCGGTCAAACAAGGCAACGCCGTCCCCATGTCCGCGCTGGCCTCACAGTTGATGCAACTGCACGGGAGTCACGGTTACCTTGAACAAGACCCCGCCACCTTAATCAAACTATACGCTAAAACCGATGCTTAACTTTACCGCCAACTTGAGCCTGCTATTTACCGAAGTGGCGCTGATTGACCGCTTCAAGGCCGCCAAACAAGCAGAATTTAATGCCGTTGAAATCCAATTCCCTTACGAGTTAAGCGCGAGCGCCATAAAAGACAAACTGAACGAATACGACTTAAAATTGGTGCTGTTTAATGTAGATGCAGCCGATTTGTTACAAGGCGGCGAAGGGTTGGCCTGCGTACCCGAAAAGCGCGATCAATTCAAGATGGCTATCGATCAAAGCCTCGACTACGCAGAGCTGCTAAAACCGGAAGCGATCAATGTGCTGCCAGGGCGCTGTTTGGACAGCAGCCGTTTGCAGCACTATCTGGAAACCTTTAAGGAGAATTTGTGCTTCGCCACCCTGGCCTTTGCGCCGTTGGGCATTAAAACGGTGTTTGAAGCGATCAATACCCACGACATGCCGGGATTTATCATCCATAGCGGTAAGCAAATGCTCGAAGTGTTAAATCAGCTAAACCGCCCCGAGCTGTTGATGCAGTACGACATTTATCATATGCAGATGATGGGCGAAAAGCCTACGACATTTATTGCCGAACATGCGGGTAAAATCGGCCACATCCAGTTTGCCGACTACCCCGGACGCGGACAGCCCGGCACAGGTCGGATTGATTTCGAGCGGGTATTTTCAGCCATTGAAGACTCGGCCTATTCGGGATGGGTCGGCGCGGAATATAAGCCGGTTGGCACTACGGCTGAAAGCCTGGATTGGTTGACGCCCTATACATCAACCTAACCTATCAATTTTAAATACTTCTGATACAAACTTTCCTTATTCTCGACATGTTTGGGGTCTTTATCGATACAATCGACCGGACACACCTCCATGCATTGCGGCACATCATGATGGCCTACGCACTCGGTACACAATTCGGGATTGATCACATAAATGTCCGCACCTTGAGAAATCGCGCCATTCGGGCACTCCGGTTCGCAAACATCACAATTGATACATTCTTCACTAATAATAAGGGCCATACTTACACCTACACACTACAAAAACAGAAAATCCGCTCAACCAAATAAACTCATACACTTCTTTAACAAACTCTCTTTGAGTTTATGAATACCGTCATTAGGGCAAACCGTTACACATTGGGGATCGCCAAAACGTACGCACTCGTTACATAACTCCGGGTCGATAACATAAGCGTCCTCAGTCTGAAAAATAGCCTCATTCGGACACTCAGGCTCACAAACACCACATCGGGCACATTTATCCTCATCAATAACCAAGGTCATGCTTTACTCGCTCCTAAATTTGTTAATTAAACGTTGCAGAACAAGATCAGGGACAAAACAGGACACATCGCCGTTCAGCTGTGCAATTTCCCTGATCATGCTTGAAGAAATAAATCCATATTGTTCGGCCGGGGTCAAAAATACCGTTTCCAGATCCGGCGCCAGACGCCGGTTCATCCCGGCCAGCTGAAATTCATATTCAAAATCGGATACTGCACGCAAGCCCCGCAAAATCACATTGGCCCCCTGCTGCTTGGCGCACTCTACCAGCAAGTTATCAAAGCCGATCACCAACACATTGGGAAATTCCGAGACCACTGATTTAGCCAAATCCACCCGCTCATCCAGGGAAAATAACGGGGTTTTGCCCCGGTTGACCGCCACCGCGACAACCACTTTGTGATAAAGCCTGGATGCCCTGGCAATCAGATCCACATGTCCATTGGTAATGGGATCAAAGGTGCCCGGATAAATTGCGGTGATTTGCATAGTGTGTGATTTCAAAAAAGCGGCAATTCTATACCAATGGGCTGGTTTTAAATACTCATTTAGGAATAAACAAGCTTATTTCAAGAAGAAATAACCACACAGTTTCGCCCCGCTTGTTTAGCCCTGTACAGCAAATCATCCGCGTGCGAGATCATCTCATCCAGGCTGTCGCATAATACCGTAGTGACACCGATGCTCACAGTAATGGTTAAAGACTCACCCTCAACCTCTATCGTTTGCATTGCCAGCGCGTAGCGAAACTCGTCAAACAATTCGAATGCCTGCTCAGGCTCAAGTTGCGGCGCAACTATGCAAAACTCCTCGCCACCGTAACGGGCAACGATGTCACTAAGGCGAAAACGTTCTTTCAGTAAAGCCCCGATGTGTTTAAGTACCACATCGCCTGCATCATGTCCGTAAGCATCGTTAACCTGTTTGAAATGGTCAATGTCCAACATTGCCACCGCCAGCGGGGTAACGCTACGATGTGCGCCTGCCAGCAAGGGAATACCAAATCTAAGCAATTGGCGACGGTTATTTAAACCGGTTAAAAAATCGGTGGTTGCGGCCTCTTCGGCTGAAATCATTTTTTGATAATGGATGACGTTAGCCAGAGCGATCGAAATTTTGGAAGCAAATACCGCCAACAAACGCTGGTCATGCTCATCGATAAAATGATCACTATGCACCAGAGCGGTGATTGCTTTGTATTCGCCGGTTTCCAAATAGAGCACCGTGTAATTATCGTCGAATTGGTTTTTACGCTCGCGCAATGCTTTCTGAACATGCGCCACCATGTCCTTATGTTGGCAAGCCGCCTTGTCCAGTGGATGCAGGCAGGTCAAACAATCGTCGTATCTGCCCGTAGCGGCGACGACTTCCAGCCCATCGCATAAATGATCTGTATCCGGCGATGCTTCCACGTTCGAGTAGCCTTCGATACAAAGTATGCCTTCCGGTTTGCAGTCGAGAAAGGAGCTTAATTGTGTCAACATGCCGGAAGCAAACTCGCGCATTGAGCTAACCTGAAACAGCGAATCCGAGCTGTCGATAATTTTTTCCAGACCCAAACGGGTTTTTTCCAGCGAGATGATAGTTTCGTAAGCGCGCAATGAGGCAATCACGGTGGTAAACAGTTTTTGCGAGGTCAGCTCGCTTTTGGCCTTGTAATCGTTGATGTCGTAATCAATGATGACCTGTTCTTCGGGGGCTTGGCCGGGCTGACCGGTGCGCAAGATAATCCGCACCGCTTGGTTATCCATATCCTGGCGGATGGTGTGTACCAGCAGCAAACCGGCATCTTCTGTTTCCATCACCACGTCAAGCAATATCACCGCAATGTCAGGCTCTGCCTGCAACATTTGCTTGGCTTCCGCGGCCGAATAAGCGCTCAGTAATTCAATCTTTCGTTGCTTGAACACGGTTTTAGCCAGAATAAGCCGCGTCACCGAGTGAACTTCCAGATCATCATCAACAATCAAAACCCGCCAGGGAGTTAGTTGGCGAGAGCTTGCCTTATCAGAGGGCGCGCGGGAAGCTTTAAGGTTGAGCGGCTTTTGATTAGACATGATTTTTCTCAATTGTAGGGGCAATCCCTTGTGGTTGCCGTTTAAAAACTATTGTTTATTGGACTGGCACAATGCCGGCCCCTACAGAATCCATTTCTCGTTTCCACGCTCCAGCGAGATTGCCTATCCCGCTAAAACACGCGGAAAATGAAGTGTAAACGACGTACCTTGAGCTACTGCACTGTGCATTTGCAACTTGCCTTTAAGGGTTTGCCTGACGGTATTATAAACGATATGCAGCCCTAAGCCACTACCTCCGTTGCCGCGCTGGGTAGTAAAAAAGGGATCGAATACTTTGGCTTGCAATTCCGCCGGGATGCCCCGCCCGTCATCGCTATATACCAGCCTGATAGTGTCATCCGGCAATAAGGTAACACGAATGCTTAGCCTGCCGGCTTGATCCGGTTGATAGGCATGCCGCAATGAGTTAATGATGAAGTTGGTTAAAATCTGTGACAACGCGCCCGGATAACTATCGACGAGCAAACCTTCAGGGCATTCCAGCGTCGCCGTGATAGCGGTTCTTTTGAGTTTAGGGAGCAGGCTTAATAAAATTTCCCCGATATAACTTTTAAGCTCAAATTCGCGGCGCTCACCGCTGGCTTGATCGACGGCTACCTGTTTAAAACTATGGATTAAATCGGCGGCGCGTTGGCTGTTAATGGTAATCAATCGAACGGATTGCCTGGCGGTGTCAAAATAAGCTTCCAATTCATCGCCGCTTAATTCGCCTTGCCGATAGCGACCGGCAGCCTTGTCCGTTTCTGCCTCCAAATGTGTCGATGACATCAGGATAACGCCTACCGGCGTATTGATTTCGTGCGCAATTCCCGCCACCAGTCCACCCAGCGCCGCCATTTTTTCAGCCTGCACTAAGGTTTTCTGAGTTTGCTGTAAGGTGCTTAACGCTGCTTCCGCGTCGGTTTTTGCAATCATCAGTTCAGCCGTGCGGGTTGTAACCGTCTGTTCCAAAGTATCGCGTCCGCTTTGTACCTCATCCGCCATCCGGTTGAACGCCACCGCCAATTGCCCTAATTCGTCCTGGCGGCTTAACGCCACCCGTTGCGTCAAATCGCCACTGGCAATTTCATTAATGACCTTTATAAAATGGCGTAGCGGAGCAATGATCGAAAAGCCGAGAAAAATTGCCGCCGCGCCCGCCATGCACACTAAAGCGCCGAGTACCAATGCGGTATGAAGCCGTAATCGAATCAACGACGCCAAAACCTCCCCGGCATCTATTTTGACCACCATACCCCAATGCAAACCGGGCAGATAGCGCCAAGCCGCGACAACATCGTGACCGGCATAGTCCACGCTCAAGCCTTGCCCGCGCTCACCGCGTAGCGCATATCGCATCGCTGCGGCGGCTTTCTCAAACGGCATTTGAGTTAAAGATGCAATATTGACAAGATGGCGTAAATGGGTGGTATAGGACACCAGACCCTGCTTTTGTTGCGCTAGCAAGGCCTCACCGGTTTCACCCAAGCCGGTACGATCCTCTATGACCGGTTGCAGGATTTCCAGGTTCATCTGGGCTGCCAACACGCCGATAGGCAAGCCGTTGCTGAGCAATGGGGTGGTTATGAATGCGGCGGATATATTATTTGAAGGCGCATAGGCCTCAAAAGCAGAAAATTCGGTACTCAAAAGCCCCATCGACTGCAAAAATCCTTGCCCCAACATCGTGTCGCGATAGGGGCCGGTACGCAAATTAGTATTGAAATCGGCCTCCTTTCTCAAGGAAAATATCACCTCGCCTGCCGGATTGATGAATAACATATCGTAATAATCATAGCCTGTCGCAAGCTCAGCCAACACTGTCTCAGCGCGTTCCGCCGCCTGCCGGTAGGCGGCGGAATCAATACCGGCGGCATAACCCGCTTGCAATGCCGTAAACATACTCCGTATATCCGGAAAATGGCTCAGCTGACGCATGTCCACACGGCGCTCATTGATATAAGTGTCTATTTGATCGGCTTTTTTATCGGCTATCGATGCCACATCCGCAATAACCGTGCGAGTCAACGCGGCTTCAAAATTGCGTAAATTCAGCAGCGCAAGCCCTGCCAGTGGGATAACCGAGATCAGCAAAAGCCCCGCCATTAAACGACGAGCCAACGAATAACGACCCAGCAGCGGTTTGATCATTTCAGCTCCTCGCTGACCGCTTCAACAACCCGTTGCCACTCGGCATAAGAGCGGTAACTGGGAAACGGTTCCGGGCGTAACGGATAAGGTGAAGCATAAAGCTCCATGAACTGTCCGTCAGGCTCCGTCTTGCCGATGCGCACCCGTTTCCAGACATGCCGCGTCACCCTGTCCACCGATATAATGCCGGACGGGGCATCGAAACTTTGCAGCAACACCGCATTATTCACCCGTTCAGGTTCAACCGAACCCGCATCCTGCGCCGCTTGCGCCCAAAGATTTACGCCGACATAGGCCGCTTCAATCGGATCGCCGGTGACTCGTTGAGCGCCAAAAAGGCGTTGATAGTCGGCAACAAAGCGGCGGTTATTGACAGTGGCTATCGATTGAAAGTAACTCCACACCGCGTAATGGGCGTTGAGTGATAACTCAGGGTGATTCGTCAATTCGGCTTCCGAAACGCTGAACGATAAAATCGGGACGTTTTTCGCATCCGTCGTTTGCAGCGCCCGAAAGAAATTGAAATTACTGTCACCGTTAATGGTGTTGAGGATGACATCCGGTTTAAGCCGCTGAATTTCTGCCATGGTAGCCTCCATATCACTGCTGCCTAACGGCAGGTAGCGTTCAGCAATAACTTGACCGCCAGAAACCCGCACTATATCGCGAATAATACGATTGGCAGTACGCGGAAAAACATAATCCGAGCCCAGCAAGTAAACCCGCTTGCCGAGATTGTCCAGTGCCCAATGTGTGCCTGGGATGATTTGCTGGTTAGGCGCAGATCCAGTGTAAATGATGTTCGGTGATTGCTCCAGCCCCTCATACTGTACGGGATAAAAGAGCAAATGCCGGTATTCTTCCACGACGGGCTTGACCGCTTTACGCGAGGCAGATGTCCAGCAGCCGAAAATCACACTGACCTTTTCCTGGGTGATGAGTCGCTCAGCTTCACGAGCAAAAACCGTCTCATCCGATTGTCCATCGGCAACCACCATTTCCAGCGGACGACCCAGTACGCCGCCGCGCGCGTTAATTTCAGTCACCGCCAGTTGCACCGCGTCAACCAACGGCCTCTCGCTGACCGCCATCGTGCCGGTCAGCGAATGCAGTACTCCGATGCGAATAGGTTGTTGAGGTTTATGATTTTGAATCGCCCACCCTGTCACAACGGCAAGCAACACAAATACAGTCAATGTAACCAGCATTTTTACGCTGGGAGTTAAAAGAATCATCAGTTTCCGATTTGAAATTTGAGTTGGATTGATTTACTGATCAGCACTCAATTATTCAGACCGCTCAAACAAATGATAGCCGACTTCGCCCACGCTTTTGCTTTTCAGTTGCTGCCAGTTTTCAGGCATGCCTAACAAATCGGCAGGATTGCCGATTTGCATGGTGCAGTCACTCGACAGGGTGCCGGGCAGAAAAGTCCGGCATGAAAAATCAAAATGTCGTTCCGTTTCAACATAAATCTTGGCCTGTTTCGCCAGCCAGCCGTTTTCTTCCAGCAGTCTACAGGTTTGAACAACAAGATTTTGGCCGAATGGCGGATCGAGGAACACCACATCAAAAGCTTGCGCCTCCCCTTCCAGATAGCGCAACACATCGCTTTGCACCACTTGTATCTGCCCGGCTGACAGCGCAATCGCATTGTCCTTTAAACTGCGGCAGGCTTGGATATTATTCTCCACCTGGACGACCGACTTGGCGCCTCGGGAAGCAGCTTCAAAGCCCAACGCGCCGCTCCCTGCATACAAATCCAGGCACTGTTTGCCAAAAATCTCGTACTGCAACCAGTTGAACAAGGTTTCCCTGACTCTTGCGGGCGTGGGCCTTAATCCCTGCGCATCGACAAAGCTTAACTGCCGACTGCGCCAGTCCCCGCCGATAATCCTGAGCTTATTTTTCACTCTTCTTGTCGCTCCCGCCTACGGTGATCGTTTGCATTAACTGCGGATCGACGCGGCGCTTGAAAGCATCTTTTATCGATGCTGCCGTTACCTTCTCGACGTTTTGCTGGAAGGTATCCAGATAATCCAGCGGCATTTCATAAAAGCCGATCATCGACACGTAACTGGTCAGTTCTTTATTGGTATCGAAACGCATCGCAAAACCGCCGGTGATGTTTTTCTTGGCGGCAATCAGCTCGACTTCTGTAGGCCCTTGCGCAATAAAATCGGCCAGAGTTTTATTGAGCACCTCCAGCGCCTGCCCGGTTTGATCATTGCGGGTTTGCAAGCTGACCGTAAATGGCCCTTTCCTGAGCATCGGCGCAAACGAACTGCTTGCGCTGTACGCCAGTCCGCGTTTTTCCCTGACTTCATCAAATAGCTTGGACACCAATCCGCTGTCACCCAGAATATGGTTGCCAACATACAAAGCAAAGTAATCGGGATCTTTACGGTATGTGCCCGGCATCCCGACCAGCACATGCGTCTGCGAGGAAGGGAAATCGATATGCTGCTTGCCTGATTTCACCGGCATAACCACTTCCGTCAAGAGTTCCGGCTTTTGGCCTGTCGGCAAGCCTGAAACCAATGTCTCGGCAGTTTGTTCCGCCTGTTGCCTGGACAAGTCGCCGACAATCACCACCATCGCATTAGCGGCGACATAATATTGCTGATAGAAGCTGCGCAGATCCGCAACCTCAAAACCGGACACCGTAACAACCTCGCCGGAAGCCGGATGACCGTAGGGATGGTCGCCGTACAAAGCCTTATGAAAGGCAATGCTGGCTAGTTCGGCGGGTGATTCTTCCTGCTGCTTTAATCCTGCCAAAGTGCGGTTTTTTTCCCGCTGGAAATCTGCTTCATTAAAACTCGGACTGGTCAAAATAACTTGCATAGTCTCCAGCGCTTTATCGAATAACGGTTTGTCCGTTAAGCTGCGCAACGAAACGGAAGCCATATCGTTGGAAATACTGGAGCCGAATTGCGCGCCGACGCTTTCAAAGCGCTGGGCAATGTCATCGGCGTTCCACTGCCCTGCCCCGGTATCGAGCAGCACTGACGTTAACGCCGACAGGCCGAACTGGTAGCCGTCACGCGCACTGCCCGCGTCGAAAGCAACCTGTATATCCACCATCGGCAGGCCTTCGGTATGCACATAATAAACCCGACTGCCTTGCGGGGTTTGCCAGTGTTCGATTTTTGCCGCAGCCTGCGCCGGATTGCCAAAAAAGCTAGCCAGCAACATAAAACTTAATAGACGGATACGCATTATCTAACTCCTATTGATGTCTTAATCTCGGTTATGTTGCCGTTGATCGGCAAGGGTTCCAGATAAGCGACACTCAATTTATCTTCAATCAAATATTTACGCGCCACATCGCGCACTTGTTCTGCGGTAACCTGATTGACCTTTTCAACATATTCATCGACTACTTTCCAGCTTAGGCCGACGGTTTCCAGCATGCCCAACTGCATAGCCTGATAAAAACCGGAATCGCGCTCGTAAACCGCCTTGGCTAAAACCTGCGCCTTGATGCGCTGCAATTCATCACTTTCGACCAGGTTGATTTGCAGCTTGGTAATCTCATCCTTTAATGCGGACTCTAAATTCCAGACGGTTTTGCCTTCGGCGGGCGTCGCCTCCAGCGTAAATAATGACGGCAGTCTTGAGGTCAGACTATAACTGGCTCCAACAGAAACAGCGATTTGCTTACCGCGCACCAGTCCCGACTCCAATCTGGCGCTACTGCCTCCGTCCAGCACACCGGCCAAGACTTCCAGCGCATACGCTTCCCATTCATTCTGCGTCGTTTTCAATACAGGCACCTTATAGCCCATGACCAGATAAGGAAGTTTTGCCGGTAATCTAACAGTCATCTTCCGAACACCCACCTGCTCAACTTCGGCCTGCGGCTTTAGCGTTGTAGTGGCGACCGGCCGGTCGCCCATGGGCTTAAGCGGGCCGAAGTATTTTTCCGCCAGCGCAAACACCGCTTTGGGCTGCACATCGCCCACTACAACCAAGGTTGCATTATTGGGCGCATACCACCGCTGATACCAAGCCTGAAGATCTTCAACCTTGTAATTTTCAATATCCGAAGGCCAGCCGATCACAGGATTTCTGTAAGGGCTATTGGTATAAGCCATCGCATTAAAATGCTCCTGCATTTTCGCCTGCGGATTATCATCGGTGCGCATCCGTCGCTCTTCGGTCACCACCTGCAACTCTTTTTTCAACTCATCGGCCAACAGATGCAGATTGCGCATCCTATCGGCTTCCAGTTCAAAACTGACCGCCAGCCTGGAAGCCTCCATGGTTTGAAAATAGGCTGTGTAATCCTCCCCGGTAAATGCATTTTCCTCGCCGCCGTTTTCGGCGACGATACGGGAAAACTCACCGGCGGCATGCTTGTCGGTACCTTTAAACATCATGTGTTCAAGCATGTGCGAAATACCGGTAATGCCGCCCGGCTCATAACTTGACCCGACCTTGTACCAGACCTGGGACACTGCAACCGGAGACCGGTGATCCTCCTTAACCAGCACTTTCAACCCGTTGCCCAACACATGCTCAGATACCTTAGTCGTCGCAGCATGGCTTGCAAAAACCGGTAGCCACAATAATACGGCACATAGTAATCGATAATTCATAAACTCCCTCTTGGGTCAATGTTATGGAATGGATGTAAGTTGTTACTGAATATTAAAACTAAGCTGTCTGTGATGTTTTATACTCAGCAGCACTATTTCCTTGCTATCCAGCCAATACAGCACAAGGTAGTCTTTGCTCAGGTACTGCCGGATACTGGCATCTTCAGAAATTCTGGATTTAATTTTCTGTAAAAGAATAGTGCTTTCGACAGAGTCCTGCGGTTCTGCAAGAAAGTCTTTGCCTAGCAAGGGAAAGTGTTGCAGATTAGGAATGATGGTATCAAAAAGCTGATCCAGCAACACTTCGAATTGCCGTGGTTGCTCGATTTTTTTAAAAAAACATTCGATTTCATCAAGGTTACGTTCAAAATTCGCAGTTACCCTTATCTTGCGCTGCGCCGACATCGTCACCGGCCATATTTTGCTTGCAGGGCAGAGACATCAAGTAATCGGTTTGCGTCACGATCATTTAAACCTTGCTCTACTTCCTGCATCAGCAACAAATGAATATGTTCCTGTTCAAGCCTGTGGTAATAATCCAGTTTTTTTGCTGCAACCAGAGCAATGTAGCTTTCGCCATTACGGGTGATAATCTTTTCCGTACCGGCACAAACATTTTCAGCGAGTTCAGTAAACCGCGCCCTGACTTGACCGAAAGGGATAATATCTTCACTGGAGAATGCCATAACAACCGCCTTTAACTAATTTTTTAATGGTTACGTTAATGTATAGCCGTGTTACTGACTTGTCAACGTTTAGAAAAATGGTTTTTGTGTATACTGCACCAACTTTAAAATTTGAGATAATTTCCAATCTACACTAGGAGACTGTCGGATTTTGCAGTGCAAAAAGTGTTAAAATAGCCCCACCGAAACACGGAATCAAAAACAAAAATGGCTACCCAATTCATCCTGATTGATCGGGATACCCCCTACATCTTGCCGCCGTGTGTTCAGGATTATTTG
>CAMAUL010000013.1 GCA_945861405.1 Candidatus Methylobacter oryzae
CCTAGCTCCAGTTTTTCTATTTTTAAGTAAGTACCTTCTTCTACGCGGTACTGTTTACCACCTGTTTGAATTACCGCATACATCGGCGCAAGCTCCATCAAGCATTAATCTGTTTAAAGTGAACAAAAAATTATATTTTTAAAACAAGGTTAAGTCAATCTAAATTAAACTTACGCCCTAAATATCTTATCAAAATAGCCCGAATAAGCTATCGTCATTAGCCCACTCAATCAATAGCATGGGCGATTAACGTTTTATTAAGTTATAATAGTTTAACAGACTTTGATTTTCATAGCTATCATCCTGAAAAGTAACCCAAACATACACACGCAGCACACCCTAATGGCATCGCATTTACAATCTCCCGCCCCGGCCTCCATTGATTTTAATTCAATCAAACAATTAACCACCGCTGAAGCAAGAGCCGTCGATCAGCTTATTATTAACGAGCTAAGTTCCGATGTTATCCTAATCAACCAGATGGGCCGTTATATCGTTGGCAGCGGCGGCAAACGGTTGCGTCCGATGCTGTTGTTGCTGGCGGCCAAGGCACTGGGAGGAGCCAACGATAACCACCTGCTGCTGGCTGCGGTGATTGAATTTATCCACACAGCCACCCTGCTGCATGACGATGTGGTTGACGACTCCGACCTCAGGCGCGGCAAAGAATCCGCCAATGCAGTATGGGGCAACGCGGCCAGCGTATTGGTTGGCGACTACCTTTACTCCAGCGCGTTTGAAATGATGGTGCGCACCGGCAATATGCGGGTCATGGAAATCCTGTCGAAAACCACCACCGCCATTGCCGAAGGCGAAGTGCTGCAACTGTTAAATTGCAATAATCCCGAGACCACCGAACAAAAATACCTCGAAGTTATTGCCCGGAAAACAGCCATTTTATTTAGCGCCGCGACCAAATTGGCCGCCGTTATCGCTGGGGCGCCAGCCGAAACCGAGCAAGGCTTGGCGCTATACGGTCAACATTTGGGTGTCGCTTTTCAACTGATTGACGACGCACTCGATTACAAAGCCAGCGCAGACGAACTGGGCAAAAACCTCGGCGACGACCTTGCCGAAGGCAAGCCGACCTTGCCGTTGATTTACGCGATACAAAACAGCAGCGAAAGCGAAGCCAAAGTCATTATCGATGCGATCAAAAATGGCGACCGCGATGCGTTCAACGAAGTTTATGCCATCGTAAAAAACACCAAAGCCATTGAGTACACAGAACAACGCGCCGACGAGGAAGCTCAAAAAGCGATAAGCGCATTAAGCGTGCTGCCTGAATCCGAATACAAGCAGGCGTTGACCTTATTGGCGAAATTTTCCGTCCAGCGTAATTATTAAAACGGCTCTGACCTTAGCCCTTAAGCAGCGCATTATAAGCATGCGCTTTTTCGAGCAGCCGGTTGTATTTGAGCTCAACCTTGTCCATGACCTCGGTTAAAAACTGCGTCACCTCGGCATCTTCAATACCTTCCGCTGCCGACAGCATATAAGATTCCAGTTCGCTAACCGCATCGGCATCGACAATCTCATCCAGCAGCGTCGCAGCCTCGGTAACACTGAGCGCCTTAACCAGCTTGGTGGCAGCCAAACCCTGTTGCAACAGTTGCTGCAACTCATCAACCGCTTGCGCCATCTCTTGCGCTTTTTCATGAACCGCTTGAAGTAGCGTTAAATTTTCGGTGAATTCAAGAAAGTCGTTCACCGCTTTTTTAAGTTCATACAAGCGCAGCTCATGTTTTGCCTTAATTGTTTGCCGCATAGTTATATCCAGATCACCAAAAAATGCATCAATTATAATTCAGATTTGGATTTATCGAGCAGTTCGGTGATGTTGTTTATTTTGGGGCTGACCGAGAACGGGGAGGGGCTTTTACATTCGCATGCGTTTCTGCAGCGACAAAACGCAATTTGTGTTGAGCAAGCCAAGTTGATTAGCGGGACATCAAAAAACTCATTTTTCAGCGGAACACAGGGACGATTACCGAAGATGATTCCCAAAAGGAACTTATTGCAGTTCCCGATGCCGGACTATGACATTCAAGACCGGGCCTTTGAACTGTTTGGCAAGCGCGTCAACCAGATAAACCGAGCGATGCTGACCGCCTGTGCAACCTATCGCTACGGTCAAATAACTGCGTCCTTCGACCTCAAACCGGGGAATCCAGCGCTCAAGAAACTTGGTCACATCTTTAAAAAGCTCGGCCACCAGCTCTTGATCTTTAAGAAAATCGATGACCGGCTGGTCTTTTCCGGTTAACCCCCGCAATTCCGGTATCCAAAAAGGATTGGGCAGGCTGCGGGCATCAAACAAAAAATCCGCATCCAGCGGAACGCCATGCTTGAATCCGAACGATTGAAACTGCAAGGAAATATGTTTGGCATCCCTTTCGCCGATCTGATCCCTGATAAGTTCGCGCAGCTGATGATAATGCGTCCGACTGGTATCGATGACCACGCTGGCGTGTCTGGCAATGGGCGTCAGCATTTCCTTTTCAATTTTCAACGCTTCTCTTAGCGGTACATTTAAATCCGTCAGCGGATGTCGCCGCCGGGTTTCGCTGTAGCGTTTCAACAAGGTAGTCTCTTCAGCCTGCATGAAGATAATTTCGCAATCGATCTGTTTATTGCGGATCAGCTCCAGGCTTTCGGAAAAATTGACCAAGCTTTCGCTTTGGTTCCTGGCATCAATGCCTATCGCTGTTTTGGAGTAGGTTTTTTTATCAACCAACATGACGTGGTTGATAAAGTCTTCCAGCAAGGTGACGGGTAGATTGTCGATGCAATAATAGCCGCAATCCTCCAAAGTATCCAAGGCGATACTTTTACCCGAACCGGAAAGACCACTGACGATTAATAATTTCATGATTGAGACAAGGTTCAAAGTTAAAGGTGCGACCACCTTTCGCCTTGAACCTTTCGCCTGCTTTTTTATCTATGCTGCGCAGTTTTTTCTTTATGCTTGGTGATTTGACGATCCAGCTTGTCCACCATCGCGTCGATGGCGGCATACATATCTTCCTGATGATCTTCGGCAAACAATTTAGCGCCGCTCAATTGCAATGTTGCTTCGGCCTTTTGAACTAATTTTTCCACGCTTAAAATGACGTGTACATCGGTAACATTATCAAAATGACGCGCTAATTTTTCAAATTTTGAGTCGATGTGCGCTTTTAATGCGTCAGTTACTTCAAGATGATGACCTGTTACGATGACTTGCATGAGTTGAACTCCTTAATGGTGAATGATTTGGTTTTAGGGTACAGGCTGCGCTATAAGATGCGTTTACGCTGACTTGATGATGAAATGAGCATCGCTTCGCGATACTTGGCAATTGTCCTTCTAGCAACATTAATGCCCTTTTCTTTTAATAGCTCGGCTATTTTACTATCACTTAGCGGTTTTGCCAGATTTTCATTGCTGATTAACTCCTTAATAAACGCCCTGATGGCCGTCGATGAGCATTCCCCCCCCCCTTCCGTTGAAACATGGCTGGAAAAAAAATACTTGAACTCGACAATACCGTTCGGGGTATGCATATATTTTTGTGTGGTCACCCTGGAGATGGTCGACTCGTGCAATTCCAGCTCTTCGGCAATGTCCCTCAGCACCATGGATTTCATCGCAATAGAACCGTGCTCAAGGAAGCCTGTCTGCTTTTCCACGATACAACGGGCAACGCGCAACAAGGTGTCGTTACGGCTCTGGAGGCTTTTAATAAACCATCTGGCTTCCTGTAAATGATCCTTCATGCAGGTATTATCCTTACTGTTATCCGCCCTTTTTATCATGCCGGAATAAACAGGATTAACGCGTAATTTGGGCGCTATATCGGGATTCAGATTGACTTGCCATTTACCGTTCCGCTTGACCACGTAGACATCGGGAATCACATATTCGGAATCCGATTCCTGTATCTGCGCACCCGGTTTGGGATCTAAGGTTCTGATTAATGCCACCACCTCGTTCAGCTGACTCTCGGTTACGCCCAGCTTGCGCATCAGTTTCGACTGCTCATGGGTAGCCAGCAAATCCAGGTAGCGGGTCACCAGAACCAGCGCCTCCTCTTTGAAAGGCGTGGTTTCCGGCAGCTGCTGTATCTGCAATCTCAGACAATCCTTTAAATCAATCGCGGCAACCCCGGCCGGATCGAAATTTTGCACCCTGTGCAGCACGGCGTTCACTTCGTCGAAATCCAGATCGTCTAACTGGCTTTGCAAGCCCTGATGAATTTCTTCGGGACTGCTGATCAGGTAACCGTCTTCATTGATCGAATCGATGATAGCCATCGCGATGGCATGATCCCGCTCTGAAAACGAGGTCAACTCAACTTGCCATAACAAGTGATCCAACAAGGTTGAGGATTTGCTGCGTTGCGTTTCGAATTCAACCGTCTCGGCGGAATTGCCGCCCGACTCCATCGCGTATTCATACACATCATCCCAGGAGGAATCGATGGGCAGCTCATCCGGCATATCCGTTTGCGAACCTTGGCTGGTCAGCAAATCCGCATTATCGATTTTTCTTTCGGGGGTTAACTCGGCTTCCTGAACTGCACTTTCTTCCTCATTAACTTCCAGCATCATATTGGACTCAAGAGCCTGTTGAATCTCTTGCTGCAATTCCAATGTCGACATCTGCAACAACTTAATCGCCTGCTGCAATTGCGGCGTCATGGACAGCTGTTGTCCCAGTCGAAGATTTAAGGATTGTTTCATTTAAAGTTAAAGATACCGGTTTAAAGGTTTAAAGCTAAAGGCTAAAGTTATCGCCTAGATAAACTTTACGCACTTCCTCATTGGCAACGATTTCTTCCGCCCCGCCTTCTGCAATCACTCTGCCGTCGTTAAGTATATACGCACGGTCGCAGATGCCTAGTGTTTCCCTGACATTATGTTCGGTAATCAATACGCCTATGCCGCGTTCTTTCAACTGTTCTATGATTTTTTTTATATCTTCCACCGATATTGGATCAACCCCGGCAAAAGGCTCGTCCAACAGTATAAACTGAGGATTGGTCGCCAATGCTCTGGCAATTTCGACCCGCCGCCGCTCACCGCCTGACAGACCCAAGGCAATTTGATCCCGCAAATGCAGGATATGGAACTCCTGCAACAATTCCTCAATCACCAATTCCGCCTGACCTTCGGTTAAATCATTACGGATTTGCAATACTGCACGTAAATTATCCGCCACACTCAGCTTACGAAAAACCGAAGGCTCCTGGGGCAAGTAACCTATCCCTAACTGCGCCCTCAAATGCATCGGATGATGGGTAATGTCTTGTGAATCCAGGGTAATCTCGCCTTCATCGGCTTTAATCAGGCCTACCATCATATAAAAGCTGGTGGTTTTTCCTGCGCCGTTAGGGCCTAATAATCCGACGACTTCGCCGGTATCGACATGCAATGAAACGCCGTTAACCACATTGCGTTTATTGTAGTTTTTAATCAGCTGTTTTGCGGCTAGTCTGGTCATGATTAATCAGGGATTCAAGGTTCAAGGTTAAAGGTTAAAAACTAAAGGCTTAAGGCGGAACATCGCTTGGTATCTTGTGCCTTTCGCCTCATCATTTGTCCGTCACAGTTGGCTTTTCTGACACTGGCGGTTGTTCTTTAGCTTTGGACTCTTCTTTAACTTTCGGCTCTTCTTTAGTTTTGGATTCTTCTTTAGTTTTCGGCTCGTCTTTACCTTTCGGCTCTTCCTTATCTTTCGGCTGCAATACGACATGGACGCGTTTGCTGGCTGATTCTTTTTCTCCCGCTTTAACCAGCGAGGTTTTCAGGTCATATTCGATAATGTCACTGGTATAAGCACCGCTGCCTTCCCAGACGGTGGCTTTATCGATCAGAATCAACAAATCTTTTTTAGGATAATACTCACCGGTTAACGCTTCGCCGGTTATATCCTTGTCGCCCTCGTGAGGCGTTTGTTTAAACTTTGCCTTATTACCGGTAAACACCATTTTGTCGGCTTCGCCGTCGATGAAATAAACCACCAGCTTATCCGAGTCCACCTTGATGCTGCCCTGAATCGAGACCACATTACCCGTATAAGTGCTGATGGCCTTTACATCGTCATATGTCGCCCTATCTGAATCGATAATGATCGGCTGGTCGCCATCGCTTTCCAAAGCGGAAACACCTGCACTATAAAGCGCCAATAACAGCAAACAGCCGAGCCCCATGTGTAACCCAAGGCCGCGAGTTTTTTTATTTTGTTTCATAGTTACCCTTTACATTAGAGAGCAATTCCAGATGAATCGGATCCGCAAATGTTATCTTCATACCGACCCCCGTCGTCCAGCTTGGCAAACTGATCAGCTCCGCCCAGGCATCCGTTTCTGCATAACTGATTTCCGGCTTTACCTTTAAATTGAACGTATAGATTTTAAGCTCTCTGACACCTTCAGCCGCAGCCCTGTCAACATAGACTTGGCCGGTTAACAACAAATCCTTGCCATCGGCAGACAAAACACCGGCTGCCGATTTAATTATCCACGGCGGTGTTTCATCGTTATAAAAATGCATCACCGGATTGACTAAATGCGTGATGTTGTCATCGCTGTAATGAATCATCTCATCGGCAATCAATTTACTTTTTGGCCTGCCCAGTTCACTCATTTCCCATTTCGTGTAGCCCTTGCTGAAATAATCGGGACTGTGCGCCGGAACCGCTAACCGACCAAGCTCATCCGAACCGGTCAATTTGACCAGCCACCAGCTCATTACCGCGATAATAAGCAGGTACAAATAATTGTAGTGTCCATTTAGCCGGGTCATTTATAACCACTCAGTAATAGCAGGTAAATCTACAAAAAATCGGTTTAAAAAACTTAAAAGATTATCACCACGAAGACACGAAGAAAAAAACATAAACTTCGTGTCCTTCGTGTCTTCGTGGTGAATAAAAGACTTTTAATCGCCTGTTTACCAGCATTCCGCGCTTATAACCGATTTGATTATAAATGCCGCCTCCTGTGGGTAAAGTCATTTCAGGTAAGCATTCAAGACTTCATCAAAACGACCTTGCGCCTGCATAATAAAATCACAAACTTCCCTGACTGCACCCTGACCTCCAGGCAATGTCGTACACCAATCGGCATGTTGTTTAACGGCAAAGTTGGCATCATTAACTGCAATCGCCAAGCCCACTCTAATCATTACCGGCAAGTCTATGACATCATCACCGACATGCGCCGCCTGTTCCGGCGTTATGCCCAGCTTCTCAATAAGCTCATTAAACGCGGCGATTTTATTTTCATGACCCTGATAGACATGCTCGATACCCAGGTTTTTCATCCGCAGTGCAACCGATTGCGATTTGCGCCCGGAAATCACTGCGACCTCGACACCGGTCTGCCTCAGCATCTTGATGCCGTGACCGTCCTGCGCATGAAACGATTTGTACTCGTTACCGTCGTTATCAAAAAAAAGCCTGCCGTCCGTTAATACGCCGTCCACATCCAGGATCAACAATTTAAGTTTTTTAGCTTTTTCCACAACCGACTGCACGTTATCTCCCGTCATCAAACAATGCCTGCACGAATCAGGTCATGCATATTCAGAGCACCTATCGCCCTGTGTTGCCCATCAACGACGATTAACGCGTTAATCTTTTTTTGCTCCATAATTTGCATGGCCTCTGCTGCCAAAATATCCGCCGAAATCACCGCACAATTCGGGGTCATGACTTCGGTAATAGCCGTCTTATGCACATCAAGATTCCTGCCCAGCATCCGCCGCAAATCGCCGTCGGTAAAAATGCCGATGATGCGACTATCCGCATCGACTATCGCGGTCATGCCCAGCTTTTTCTCGGTCATTTCCAACAAGGCGTGGCTGATTAGCGCAGACTCAGGGACGGAAGGTACTTGGTCATCGGCATGCATAATATCGCCAACCATCAATAACAGTCGCCGACCTAAACTGCCGCCGGGATGAGACAGGGCGAAATCATCACGGGTAAAACCCCGCGCTTCCAGCAAAGAAACCGCCAACGCATCGCCCATCACCAAGGCCGCCGTGGTGCTCGAGGTTGGCGCAAGACCTAGCGGGCAAGCTTCCTGCTCAACAGCCACGTTGATATGGGTGGTGGCAAACTTGGCCAGCGTTGAATTGGGGTTGCCGGTCATCGCAATTAACGGTACACCCAGCCGTTTAATAATCGGCAGTATCGTTAAAACCTCCTCGGTTTCCCCGGAATTTGATAAAGCCAGCACCACATCGTGCCGGGTAATCATGCCCAAATCGCCATGGCTGGCTTCGCCCGAATGTACAAAAAAAGCAGGCGTTCCGGTACTGGCCAAGGTCGCGGCAATCTTACCGGCGATATGTCCTGACTTGCCCATACCGGTAACCACAACGCGGCCTTTACAGCCAAACATTAACTTGCAGGCGAGCACAAAAGCATCGTTAATCTGCCCGGCTAATGCGACTATCGCCTGGGCTTCAACTTGTATAACGGCTAAGCCCAATTCGCGGAGCTTTTGATCGTGTAATTTCATTTATCTGTATAAAAATTTATTTCAGCCGCTTAAGTTCAGTCATATCGTCATTCCAACGCTCATGCGCCCATCGTTAAACTCAAGTTTATCCCAGAATCGTCATTCTGGCAGGGATGCCGGAATCCAGTCACATGGATGTGCGGCAGTTGACTGGCAATCGTTTCAATCAAGCGCCTGCTATAACCCCAAGTTACCGTCCATGGCGCTGGATCGGCAATTGCTCCTGCATTGCTCTACCTCCTGCATCCATGCAGTCGACCGGCATCCCTGCCGGTATGACGGCGTTCCGCAGACACTTGTGTATGACAATGCCAACTCCTGTATGGGAATCTGAGCCAATGATAAAGCATTTACGGCTTTATGGGGCGGTTGAATGCACATTTTTGCTTATCGTTGCAGCAACTTGGCAAAGCTGTCGGTTGCCGCAACCAACGCATCGATCATTTCCTCGCCCTGAGCGACATGCCCGGCATTGGGCAATACGATATAGTCGGCCTTCGGCAATGCTTTATGCAGGCTGTAACCGGCTTCCATCGGGCAGACAAAATCATAGCGTCCATGAATGATAATTGTTGGAATTCCAGCCAAGCCGCCGCAGTTGTCCATAATCTGATTTTCTGAAATGAAATAACGATGCTTGGCATAATGCAATTCCATGCGCACCTGCTTAATCATAAGCTCCGTCACATGTTCGCCTTTCGGACTCGACTGATAATCGTTGCCTAATGCCACCTGACCGCCCCAAGCCATCCATTCCTTAGCGGCCCGCCTTTGCGCCACCTCGTCATCACCCCATAACGCATCGCACAGCCCCGGAATCAGATTGCCCCGCCCCTGCCCCTGCTCCGGGATGATTTCAAGCAAGCGCTGCCATTGCTCGGGATAAATTTTGCCCGCGCCGTCTTTGGCAAACCAGTCCAAATCTTGCTGCCGCACCAAGAACACGCCGCGAATAATCAAGCCCAAAACCTTGTCTTGATGCTGCTGGGCATACAGCAAAGCCAGCGCCCCGCCCCACGAACCGCCAAACACCAGCCATTGCGCTATAGCCAGCTCGTTACGGATACGCTCCATATCGTCGATTAAATCCTGAGTGGTATTGTTTTCCAGCTCGCCAAAAGGCAGTGACAGGCCGCAGCCCCGCTGATCAAACAGGATAATACGATAAAGCTCGGGATTAAAAAAACGCCGGTGGTCGGGTTTGGTGCCGGAACACGGGCCGCCGTGCAGGAAAATTACCGGAATGCCGTCGGGATTGCCGCTTTGCTCCACATAAACTGCATGTTTGCTGCCGGTTTCGAGGAAAAAGCTGTGGTAGGGGAGTATTTCAGGATAAAGGGTTTTCATTGTTCATTCGAATTAAATGCTCTATTGACGCTCTCCCCCAGCTAAAGAAAGGAGAAGATGTCACATTACAACACAGTTAGATGATCGCTACTCTCGGTATGAACCAGATCGCCGCTACGTTGCAAGACGAAATAACCCCGTCTTAACGCCTCTTCTTTGGCATCATCATTAATATGAAATGCGGCTATCGCGCCATATTGCTTAAATGTCTGATAGATGGGAAACAATTGTTTAAAATGCTTCATTTTCCGGTCTAACTTATCAAGATCTTTTTTATGCGCCTTATACTTTACTTCGACAACCGCGATAGCATCGCCATTAGTCATGACCAGATCATACTCTTCCTGAATTTGACCACGGTGCTTTTCCATATTTTTTACCACATCATCAAAATGAATCTTGCCCAAGTGATTGTCTTTTATCAGGCTTTGAAAAAAGAACTCTTCGGCAACATCACCCTGATTGTTGGTTACATTGCCAAGATGAATACCCATGCGCTTAAGTGTTTCACTTGTTTCTTTCATTTGCTCATCAGTTGCCTTTTGCGCCTCGTGCAAATTTTTGCTGTCAACAGCAAGACTTGCAACCAAGGCTTTTAGCTCATCATCGGTCATTTTTAACCCCCAAGTATTTGTACTGCCCAAGATTTTAGCATAGTAAACATGGACACATAAAAAATCAGCAACCAAGGAACCGATGCGACCGCCTCCATATATTTATCCAGTACTAAAAGCGCATTAATTTAAGTTCGTGGGCCGGTGGTTTCGCGCCTTACACGGATTCTTGCAGCTTTTCAGACAAAAAAAAGGGAGGGGTTTGAAACCCTCCCTTTTCCGGATTTGTTTTTAAGCGTTTGCTTAGAAACCTAGACCGAGGTAACCGCCAGCGGTAACGCCGTCTGTGTTAACCCCATCAAGTCTGCCTGTAGTATAGTGATAACGAACATCGGAGCCTACATAAATATCTTTCCAGATTTTATAATCAGCACCGAGACCGACCACTAAGCCAGGATTTAAAACGGTAACAGCACCGGAAGGAGGACTGATGATATTTAAATCGAGACCAACAGGGATTAACCAAGGCCTGAAAGCACTGCCTTTAAAGAATTTAACTTTTGGTGAAGCAGATAAGTTTAATTGATTAGTGGTAACATTCTGACCAGTTAAAAGACTTAATGTACTTTTGTTATATTCTTTATATTCAACATTCAATTCAGCCAAAACTTCTGTTTTATCCATCAAACCAAACAGATTATCATTCACACTGAAATCAAAACCTGCACCGAAATACCACGCATCTTTATCTGAACGATTTGCATTACTTCCAACTAACAAATCAGCGTTGCCATCGCTATTTGTTCCGCCACGTGTTTGATTAGCATGAGCATAACCGCCACGGAAGAACACCATGTTATCTTTGCTTCTTTTGTCTTTTGGAGCAGATTTAACCGAGTTCATCCACTGATCCAGTTCCTGAATTTTGCCAGCGTCAGCACTGGAACGACCTGCCGCTCTCAAGCTGCTTAATTCAGCTTGCATGGCCTGGAGCTGCGCCTGCATTGCGTCTACTTTATTGCTTGCCGCGTCTGCAACGCGCTCTGCTTTTGAGTGCGCCATAGCTTGTGGAGAAGCCAATACACCGGCCATTGCTAATGTTGCTGCAATGCCCAGCGCTAGTTTAGTTTTATTGATCATTTATCCCCCTCATGAGGTTGTTATTTTACAAAAATTTGCTTTAATACAACAAAGCCATACTTCCGATGTGAATAGTAGCAGTTAAACCGATTCCCTACAAGTTTTAACGTCATTTTTTAATCATTAATAAACCTTTATTTATCAACAGCTAAAATATTATTTATGTCTGGAATGCTTGATTGTAGGTAAAAAACAACAAACCATTCGCCTGATTACATCCAAACCGCAGTTAAAATTCTGCACACTGTTCGCGGCAATATAAAATCCAAAATTAACCATTTTATATAGAGTACCTGTTGAACCAACGCAGAAAATTCAAAACCATAAATGTGGTATTCTCTGCGCTTACTGTAGTAAAAAGCAGAGTGTAAGTTAACCTATCACTTTAATAGAGAGGATCAGATCATGCAGGCGATTGAGTTTGAATCAGTTCTACACAATGGACAGCTTAAAATCCCTAAACGTCACAAAAGCTGGGAAGGTCGGCATGTCAAAGTTATTTTATTGACCAATGAACTACCCATAGAACAAAAAGCCGATACGGTTTTTAAGCTGCTATCGGAACTATCCGATGACTTTATGGAACAAGGCAGGCAGCAATTACCCGTACAATTGAGGGATGATTATTAATGTTCATGCTGGATACCAATATATGTATTTATATTAAGAAAAATAATCCACCGCAAGTACTAGCAAAGTTGCAATCGCTACCTGCTGAACAGGTCTGTATGTCTTCAATTACCTATGCAGAACTATTCTATGGCGCAATAAAAAGCCAACAACCCGTCAAAAATATTGAAATAATATTTGCATTAAAATCGGTTATTCCTATCTTGCCTTTTGATGAGCCTGCCGCTGAGCAATATGGTCAAATTCGCGCCAATCTTGAAAAAAAAGGGCTGATTATTGGCTCGAATGATCTACTCATCGCTGCCCATGCCTTAAGCCAAGATCATATATTGGTTTCTAACAACTTACGCGAATTTGACCGGGTGGATGGTTTAATAACGGAAAATTGGCTGTAATTATCACAAAATTCTTTTAGCCAATTCGCTTTGTTTTAACCCTTATCCACACACATGACATCAACCCCGGACATCACCATCATTGGCGGCGGCATTATCGGCCTACTCACTGCCCGCGAATTTATTAAGACTGGCGCTACCGTCACGATTATTGAAAAAAATAAACTGGGTCAGGAATCGTCCTGGGCGGGCGGCGGTATTTTGCTGCCGCTTTATCCGTGGCGACAACCGGATGCGATTACCCGCTTGGTGATACAAAGCCTGAAACTGTATCCGACTTTAGCGGCGCAATTAACGTCTGAAACCCTGATAGACCCGGAATGGACTCCCTGCGGCTTACTGATTGCTAAAAATCCCGACCTTACTGCGGCTGTTAACTGGTGCGAGGCTAACGGCATTTTATATCGGCCTGCTGGCGCCGATTTTTTTAACACGCTTAACACTATCCCAGACCAGCCGCTGTGGCTGCCCGAAATTGCCCAGGCGCGAAATCCCCGTCTGGTTAAGTCGCTAAAACAAGACCTGATTAATAAAAGCGCTACGCTAATAGAGCATTGCGAGTTAACTGCCGTTACCGTCACCAAAAACCGCATTACCGCAATCACCACCACGACCGGCCAGCTCCCTGTCAACCGGCTTATTATTGCTGCGGGTGCCTGGACTGGACAGTTGTTTGCTGCCGCTACCGGCGATGCGCCAAAAATCGCTCCGGTTAAGGGCCAGATGCTGTTATTCGATGCCGAGCCGGAAACATTGAGCTATATGGTGCTGGATGGCGATCAATACCTGATCCCGCGACGCGACGGCAAAATACTGGCGGGCAGCACGGTAGAACAGGACGATTTCAATAAGACTATGACGACAGAAGCCAGAGACCGGCTACATGCCTTTGCAGTCAATTTATTGCCGTCGCTAAAAAGCTTCCCCGTTATTAACCACTGGGCGGGATTAAGGCCGGGCACTGAACACGGCATCCCCTACATTGACAAGCATCCCGAGATCGGCAATTTATACATTAATGCCGGTCATTTTAGAAATGGCTTGGCGATGGGGCCAGCGTCAGCGCAACTGATGGTCGATCTTGTTTTGGATCGGCCTACTGCGGTAGCGCCGGAACCTTATAAACTAACCAGTGAACACTAATACCCATGAATCTTTATCCTTTACTACGCCCTCTGTTATTTTCCCTCGACCCTGAAACCGCTCACGAAGTGACGCTTAAGCTTCTAAATGCGGCCCATGTGTCGGGCTTATCCAAACTGATCTACCCTGAAATCGACCACAAACCCGTCACCGTCATGGGGCTGGACTTTAAAAACCCGGTCGGCCTTGCTGCCGGTCTGGATAAAAACGGCGATTATATTGACGCGCTGGCCGCATTGGGTTTCGGTTTTGTAGAAATCGGCACGGTAACGCCGCGCCCGCAACCGGGCAACCTGAAACCACGCTTGTTCAGGTTGCCTGAGCATCAAGCGATCATCAACCGCATGGGCTTTAACAACTTGGGCATAGATCACTTGCTGACTCAGGTAGAGAAAAGCCGTTACACCGGCATTCTGGGCATTAACATCGGCAAGAATTTCGATACACCGATTGAACATGCGGCGGACGATTATTTGATCGGTTTGCGCAAGGCTTACCCCTTTGCCAGCTATATCACCATTAACATTTCTTCGCCGAACACCAAAAACCTGCGCCAGTTGCAACAGGGCGATGAGCTCAAAAGCCTGATTGCTACGTTAAAAGAGCAGCAACTGAAACTGCAACAAGAACACAAAAAATACGTGCCTTTAGCCCTGAAAATAGCGCCCGATCTGAGTCCCGATGAAATAACCCATATTGCCAAGCTGTTGCTGGAATTTGAAATAGACGGCGTGATTGCGACCAATACCACAATTGCCAGGGACAAGATTGCAGGCCATCCGCTTGCCAATGAAGCAGGCGGTTTGAGCGGCGCACCAGTCAAGGATCAATCAACTTTTGTTGTGCGCGGCTTGGCGGCTGAATTGAACGGCAAGATTCCGATTATTGCGGCGGGCGGGATTTTAACTGCCGACGACGCGCAAGAAAAATTGGCGGCAGGAGCGAGTCTGGTGCAGATATACAGCGGCCTTATTTATCGCGGGCCGCAACTGATAGAGGATATAGTTAGGAGCCTATGATCCTGGAAAAATCATTTCGTCCACGAAAACCACAAAAAGCACGAAAATTTTCAAAGAACCAATTTGTCATCTGCATGGATGCAAGAGGAAGAGCAATCAGGACAATTGCGCTTAAATAAGCGAATATGGAGGCGCGACTTCAGTCGCGCTAATAGCTGTTATCGTCACTGCCGGTGTCTGATGTCTTATGCGCGACTAAAGTCGCGCCTCCATTTACCCTAAAAGTAGCAATAACCGGTATTATTTTTCCTCCTGATTAGCTAGATGCTTCAGCTAGCTCCAAAGAGTGCGTCATTCCGGCATGGATGCCGGAATCCAGGCACAGGGACGTGAAGCTATAGCTGGCATCCGAGTCTAAATCATGCGGCACGGTATCAACAAGTTACCATCCATGGCTCTGGATTCCGGCATCCATGCCGGAATGACGGTGCTAGCTGAAGCATCTAGCTAATCAAGTCCTATTTTATATTGTTATTAGCGCTATTTGGGATGGCGGGTTCCAGTGCTTTTGGCATTTATCAATATCGCGTTATAAAACAACTCATTGAGGAATTAGAAGATGCTTAATTCAATTATTATGTTTTTCATTGGTTTAATATTTGTTTTCTTTGTTGGCTATTTAGCCTGGGATTCTTATCTGGAATTTAAAAAGCATGAGCCGCAGAAAAACTGAACAAGGGAGTCTTGTATTACGCTGGTTCCCAAGCTCCAGCCTGGGAATTCAGTTTTGGAAGCTCTAGCTTCCAGCACAAAAATCGTGTTAGAATAAATTTAGCTTGCAGTCTATGCGGTTTTTATAGAGTAGATAAATGATGGACTATGAAAATGGATGCAGATATTTTGATAATGGGATCATGCAACACTAAAAACACGAGCTGAAAGCCTATGTTATTTTTTTATGACGCAGTAATGCCTTGTTTATCAAGCGATTTTTATACCCCCCCCCCCGCATAGAGCCGGCGCCCTGTCAAGGGTTTTTTGCGTCCTTTCTTGACCAGATGTGCATATTGGAACGTAGCGCACAGGCCCTGCAGGTTTTGCGCAAGATAGTCATGTGGGACATTAATCAACGGGTGGATAGTTAATGGATGCTCAACATTTGCGCAACCGCTTGCCCGAGGAAAATTCCCGCGCCTGGGTCTGGGGAGAGGATACGCAGGGCTGCTACATCTATTCGGACGAAACAGTCCGGGATATCCTTGGGTTTGCGCCCGAAGAGATCATCGGCGAACGGTATGACCGCTTTTTCGCCCCGGAGCAATGCCAGGAGGAATCCCCGTCTCCGGTTGATCCTGACTATTTCAATAAACCGTTCCATTGCATTAACCGATGTCTCCATAAAACCGGCCGGATCGTGTACCTTGATGTCAGGGGCGAGCCCATTTTCGATGCCCACAGCAAGCCGACCGGCTTTCACTGCATCGGCTACGATGTCACCGATGAGAAACTGACCGAACAGAAAATCCGCCATCTCGCTTCGTTTCCCGACAAAAATCCCGATATCGTGATCGAGATTGCCGTATCCGGCGAAATCGTTTACGCCAATCCGGCCGCGTGTACGCTTTTCCCCGATCTCTGCGAACTGGGCCGCAGGCACCCCCTGCTGGGTGATTTCGACGAATTATTGTTCCGTTGTAAGCAGGCTATGGGGCAAATTACCCACGACTGCATGGATGCAGGAGGTAGAGCACCAACAGTAGGCGCTTTAGGCGACGCAGGAGCAGTTGCCGAGGAAATCATGGTCGATGATCGGATTTACAAGCGCAAGTTGCATTTCCTGCCCGAGTACGGCTGCTTACACCTATATGCCTATGACGTGACCCAGAGCAGGCAGGCGGAACAAAATCTTAACCTGTTTTTCGATTTATCCTACGACCTGCTTTTTATCGCCGGTTTCGACGGTTATCTGAAACGGGTCAATCGCGCCTGTGAGCATATCCTTGGGTTCTGCAAGGAAGAATTGCTGGCTGTGCCGTATATGGCGCGCATCTATCCTGACGATGTGCCGCTGGTGCATGCCGAGTTGTCCAAACTGGTCAGTGGAGCGGCCATGGTCAATATACAGGTAAGGATTCAGCGCAAGGACGATGCCTACAAATGGACGGAATGGGTGGCTACCCGTGCGCCGGATAAATCCTTGTTTTACGCGACTGGCCGCGATATCAGCGAACGCATGCAGAGGGATCTGGAGCTGAAAATGGCGACCAAGGTGATCGAGAACACGCTCGAAGGCGTCTTGGTCGCCGATACCGACGGAACGATTTTGTCGGTCAATCCGGCATTCACCCGCATCACCGGCTATACGGCGGAGGAAGCCATCGGCAAGACGCCCCGGTTGCTACGCTCCAATCACCACGACGTCCGGTTTTACCAACAACTGTGGGGCAGCCTTTTGAGCACCGGCCAGTGGCAGGGTGAAATATGGAATAGGCGCAAAAACGGCGAAGCCTACCCGGAATGGCTGACCATTTCCGCCATTCGCGATGAAAATGGCGTTGTGCAGCAGTATGTCAGCGTTTTCAACGACATCACCAAGTACAAACAGCAAGAGGCGCATATCCACCATCAGGCTTATTACGATGCGCTGACCGATCTGCCCAACCGCCTGTTGTTTGCCGACCGGTTGAAACAGGCCGTCGCCCATGCTTATCGGCAACGGCAGCAGTTGGCGGTGATGTTTCTTGACCTTGACCGTTTCAAGCAGGTTAACGACAGTTTTGGTCACCATGTAGGCGACCAGCTATTGCAGGAAGTAGCCAAGCGGCTACAAGCCTTGGTGCGCGCTGACGATACCGTCGCCCGCCTTGGCGGCGACGAATTTACGCTGCTGCTGCAGAATATTTCCCATGCCGATGACGCAATCAGAATCGCGGATCAAGTGATCAAGGCTTTTGATAGTCCCATCGTGATCGAAAAACACGAACTTTTCACCTCGACCAGTATCGGCATCGCCATTTATCCCTATGACGGCACCGATGCCGAAACGTTGATGAAAAATGCGGATTCGGCCATGTATCTCGCCAAACGTAACGGCCGCAACAGCTACCAGATGTACACGCCCGATATGAACGAAAGCGCTGCCGAGCAGTTAATTCTGGAAAATCAGTTGCGCCGCGCCATAGAGCGCGATGAGCTGGTTCTGCATTACCAGCCGCAGGTCAATGCCGACACCGGAGAGATCGTTGGAATCGAGGCGTTGCTGCGCTGGCAACACCCGGAGAAGGGGTTGCTTTATCCCCTGGAGTTCATGGCCTTGGCGGAAGAATCGGGTCTGATCGTCAGCATAGGCGAATGGGTGTTGCGCGCCGCCTGCGTTCAAAACAAGCTCTGGCAGGCGACGGCATGCAAAGCGGTAAAGATGGCGGTGAACGTTTCGGCGCGGCAGTTTAGCCATCCCCATTTCGTCCGCCTGGTAGAGCAAGTATTGGAAGAAAGCAGCCTGGAACCCCGCTGGCTGGAACTGGAAGTGACCGAAAACATTTTGCTGCGGGATACCGAGCAAGCCATCGACAAATTGCAGCGCCTAAAGGCGTTGGGTGTCACCCTATCCATCGACGACTTTGGCACCGGCTATTCGTCCATGGCCTACCTCAAGAATTTTCCTTTCGATACGGTAAAAATCGACCGCTCGTTCATCAGCGATGTGGTTGTCAATACGAACGACGCGGAGATAGCCAAGGCGATTATCGCCATGGCGCATTCAATGAATCTGAAAGTGATTGCAGAAGGAGTGGAAACTATCGGCCAATTGGAGTTTATGCATACCCATCAGTGCGATGATATACAGGGTTATTATATCAGCTACCCGCTGGAAGCCGAGGAGATGGGAGAGCATTTATGTCGTTCTACAAAGAGTGAACTTGTCGGCCCGTTGGGCTAACGGCTTCGCCTACCAACATATCTACGGATTGCGCCTTACCGCGTTAATCAGGAAAACAATTGCGCGGCGGCAGTGGGATTTGAAGCAAAATAGCAGTGCAGATAACTGGCCGTTAACCGGTTTAGCCGATAAATAGCTTCCCCTGCTGACGTGTTATGCACTCGCTCGCCAAAGGCGACGGGCGCAAGCGGCGTTTCGATCAGGGAATGGTGGAAGGTATGTCCGCGCAATATACCGCCGGGCATCGGTGCAGATTGAAAACCCAAGCCTTTCAGCCGAGTTTGCATGATGGCGTGTCCTGGCAACAGGCCGACCATCTCACCGCGATTCCCTGCTTTATCGGTCAATGACTCCAGCAAATACAACATGCCGCCGCATTCGGCGTAAAGGGGTTTGCCTTGTTGAAAATGCGTTTGCAATGCGGTTTTCATCACCCGATTATTCTGTAGCGTTTGTAAATGCAGTTCGGGATAACCGCCCGGCAGATAAATGCTGTCTACGTCAGGCAATGTGACATCCGCAAGCGGGGAAAAGAATGTTAACGTCGCGCCCATCGCCCGCAGTAAATCCAGATTGGCGGCGTAAATAAAGGAAAACGCGGTATCGCGGGCAATGCCGATGCGGATGCCTGATAACAATTGGGGCTGCGTTTCCTGCTCGGGTGATGCAAATTCGACAGCTTCCGGCAAGTTTGCCAGTTCGGTTGAGGCCATTGCCGTTGCTGCGGCCAACATCCGTGATTCGAGATCAAGCACTTCTTCGGCCTGAACCAAACCCAAATGCCGTTCCGGCAATACAAACCGGCTATCGCGAAGTATCCCGCCAAAATAATGTAGACCCGGCGGCATGCCTTGCCTGATCATTTCGTTATGACGCGGGCTGGCGATGTTATTCGCTAAAACACCGGCGAATAATAGATTAGGCCGATAGTTGGCGAGCCCGTAGGCAATGGCTCCCAGCGTTTGCGCAGTGCCTGTCGCATCAATCACCGCCAGCACCGGCACTGAGAATAGTTCGGCAACATCGGCGCTGCAAGGCTCGCCATCGAACAAGCCCATCACGCCCTCAATCAAGATCAAATCGGCTTCCAATGCGGCTTCGTAAAGTAAGCGCCGACATTCGGTTTCGCCCATCATCCACAAATCGAGCTGGTACACCGGCAGGCCGCAAGCGCGTTCGAGTATCATCGGGTCGAGAAAATCGGGGCCGGATTTAAACACCCTGACTTTGCGGCCTTGCCCGACATGGTAACGGGCCAGCGCGGCGGTGATGGTGGTCTTGCCGTGATTGGAACCGGGCGCGGTGATGAATAGGGCAGGGCAGTGAGTTTTAGGAAGGTTCATAAGTTAAAAAATAGCCACAGATCACACGGATTTGACGGATACGTCTCGTTCCCACACGCTACGTGGGAACGAGAGGAATATTGAAAACAACTTATTGCAATGGGAGTGCAAGCTTCGCCTAAAGCGCCTACTTTTGGTGCTTGCGCTTGCAGGCGGAGCCTGCACTCCAAACGTAAAATTAGTGGCGGCTAAGTAGCTGCTGCTCATTTCCAAGCAGTCCCAGTCAATTGTGATAACAGCCCCGCCACCGTATTGCGGTTCAGATGATGACCGATAAAAACCAGCTCCGATTCCTTTGATAATTGCTTGGCAGTATCGGAACTTATCGCAACTCGGCTGCGCACGCCTTGCACCAGAACGGCCTGATCGCCAAGCGGTATAAAGCCTTTGCAGCGCAACAACGGCTCTGCTTTAGCTACCTCGATTAGCGCCTGTTTCAATATTTCCGGCTGTTGCGGCTCCGGGCTACGCAGTACGAACGACAGCCAACCGGGATCTTGTTCATGAAAATGCTTGTGTGTTGTTAGTCCGTGGCTATGGCCCGCCAAGCCGGAATGGGCGTGACCGTTCAGTCTGACATGGCTATCTAATGTCGGCGTATCGGAACTAGGTAGCGGCGTAAATCGGTGGTTGTGCGCGGTAAAGGTGGGCTGGTGTAAGCGCAGGCCCAAGGCAAGCCGGATGTCCAGTTGTGCGTTGTAGGCAAGCTCCAAAAAACGCACATTCGGCGCACGGTCACGAACCCGTTGTTCAGCGAGCAGCAACGCATCCTCATTCAGTGCGTCGATTTTGTTCAACACCACCACATCGGCAAATTCCAGTTGCTGCTCAAACAAAGTCGCGATTGAATCGGCAACCGCAGCATGTGGGCTGTCAGGGCTTAATTCACGGTCGAATTGGTCGGACAGCAGCAGCGGCGTATCCACCACGGCCAGCGTCGCATCCAGGATGAAATCCCCGGCCAGTTCGGGTGATTGCAACAGCTCCATGATCGCTGTCGGCAACGCAAGGCCGGAGGTTTCTATCAACACATGATCGACATTGGCCCGGCGCTCGGCGATAGCCTTCATGGTCGGGATAAAGTGCTCGTCATCGCCGTAGGCAATCAGGCCGTAAGGAAAATCATGAATCCGCACATGTTCGTCACCGCCAACGCAGTCGTTAATCAGCGCACCGTCGATCGAAACTTCGCCGAATTCATTGATCAATAACGCAAGGCGGCGGCTTTGCCGGGATTTAATCAGGCTGCCCAGCAAGGTGGTTTTACCGGAACCGAGAAAGCCGGTAACGATGGTGACCGGGATCATGTGTTGATATTCCATGCTTGCAACTGTTCTAATACCGTATCGAAAGTCGAAGCGGCGAACGGATACTCAAGTTTCGGACGTTGGATCACCAGCAACGGGATATTCAGCGCCTGTGTTGCGGCCACTTTGGCGTTATAGCCGCCTGCATCGCCGGAATCTTTGGTGATCACGCAATCTATTTTCAAATCCTGCCACAAGGCTGTGTTGAACGCTTCAGAGAACGGCCCTTGCATCGCGCAAATATGACTGCGCGGCACGCCCAGATCGATGGCCCTTTGGATGAATTTAGGTTCAGGCGTTACGCGCACAAACCACTCGCGTTCGTTAGCTCCAGGAGCCTGAAGAAAAGTTGCTAAATCCTTGGAACCTGTAGTCAGGAAAATGCGTGATCCGAGGCCGATGGCTTGATTGGCTGCTTGTTCTGTGGAATCACAATCAATGCCGCTATCTGCTGCAAAAGAGCTGGGGCGTTCAAAACGCAGATACGGAATATTCAAGCTTTGCGATAAGGCCATCAGTTGTTCCGAGATTAGGTTGGCATAAGGATGCGTTGCATCAACGATTACCCTCGCCTGATTTTGGCTTAACGCTTGCCGTTGCGCTTCAACGCCTTGGTGCCCGGCCCAGACCGACACGCCGGAGCAATGCTGGGCGGCAACCTCACCGCCGTATTCCGTTGCGGTGGATACCACGACCGGATAGCCTTGCTGCGCCAACTCGTTAGCTAATGCATTGCCGTCGCTGGTGCCGGAAAAAACCCATAACGCATGCTCGGGCAGATCAGGGCAACCACAAGGGATTGCCCCTACGTCGGGTGCATCCCAATTATTGTAGCCGCGCGGGGTAAAAATAAAGCCGCGTTTGCGCTGGGTAAAGCGGTTGCCGATTACGATGGTGGTGAGCATGTCGAACTGCAAAGACAGCAGGTCTTCCAGAGGGTGAATGCTGACTTTCTGGCCGGGTCGATAGGCATTGTGTATCACGCCGCACAGAGTCTTCGGCGATTTTGATTCCAGCATGATATTGAGGATACGGTACACGCCTTCCTGGCGACCGGCGCTTTGCACGTTATACAACACACAGGCCAGATCAGCCTGGGCAATGTGCCGTCCGCGTTGCTCTATCCAGTCCCAGGGGCACAGCAAATCGGACAGGCTCAGCGTGGCAAAGTCGTGCGATAACGGCGAGCCTAATAACGAGGCGCAGGCATTGGCGGAAGTAATGCCGGGTATCACATTGACTTCATAGTCGTCATCTTCACTCATTTCATCGAAAGCCAGCGCCGCCATCGCATAAATGCCGATGTCGCCGCTGGAAATCAGCGCGACTTTCGCGCCGCTGCGGGCTTTTTCGATTGCCAATAAAGCGCGCTCGCGTTCCTGAGTCAGCGGCGGCGTGTGGATTTCCTTGTCTGCTATCCACGGCTCTATCCAGCGCAAATACAGCTCATAAGCTACGATCACATCGCTGTCCCGCAGTGCCGCTTCGGCACGCGGAACGATCAAATCGCTAAATCCCGGCCCGACAGAAACCAAATTCAATACACCTTTCATTCTTTTATCCATTGATTATTAATCGTCAATATTTGTTTTTGTGGTAACTATTCAGCAGCTTGAAAAATAGCACACTGATTTGACTGATAAACACAGATAACACAGTGCTTCATCATAATTAAGGTATTTTCGATGTTATCGTTAAGTATTGAAGACGGCACAGTGCAATGGGAGTGCAAGCTTTGCTTGCGTTTGCAGGCGAAGCCTGCACTCCAGCGGTCAATAGCTTCCAGGCTTAACAATGACAAAGCCAAGGGTGCTTGTCTTCAACGACGGCCACGGCCACGCCATCTAAAGCCATTTTCGGCACAATCAATTTGCCGCGAGCACTGGCAATCAACGCGCAAGGCTCACATACCCCCGGCAAGCCCACATTCTGTTGCACCCAGTCTGATGCTTGGGTTACCCAAGGCCGCGCCGCCACTGTTGCGCTTGCCAATACGCGTAGCGGCAAATCGTGCTGCCGACAAAATTCCACCAAGCCCGGTTCGTTTGCCTTCAAGTCGATGGTGGCTATTTCGCGTACTTCGCTTAACTGTCTTTCGCCTAGCGCCAGTTTTACGGCAGCGTCGATTTGTCCGACAGTTACGCCTTTGCGGCAACCTATGCCGACTACCAAAGGCTTCAAGGCTTCGGTCGCGGTGGTGACGACCGGCACCGCACCGATGGTATTGGCAACGCGATAAGCCAGACGGTTTGCACCGCCTTCATGACCGGCCAGCAGTGATACCGCAAAGCGGCCTGCTTCGTCCAGCACCACGACAGCCGGGTCGCTATGTTTGTCCTGCGCCAGACCATCGAGAAAGCGCACCGCGATGCCGCTGGCGGCGATCATGATCCATTGCGCATGTTGCCGATAGGCGGCGGTAAACTGTTGTTTCTGGCTTGTAGCGGTATCGAGCCTAGGGCTTGTAGGGGCGGTCGGTTGGTCGCCTTTTATTGTATGGAGCCAAGGCCGATACACTTTGCCTCCAAGCCGCTCTTGCAGAACTAAAGCCAAAGCTTCGCTTTCCGGCCTTACCAGCCAGATACCGACGACTGCATGGATGCAGGAGGTAGAGCAATGCAGGGAGCTATTGCCGAGTGAATCTGTCACGCTTCAGCCTTTTTCTTTTTAACGACGCGGAATATATGCGTGAAGTCCTTGGAATACAAACTGGATTCGGTTTGTTCTCCGCGCCCCAAAGCTTTGCCTACCAATAACATCGTGGTCAGGTTCCACTCGGTTTTTTGGGTTTCTTTAAGGATGGTGCTTAACGTGCCCTGGTAAGACTTCTCTTCCGGCCAAGTCGCTTTATAGACCAGCGCCACCGGTGTGTCGTCCGGGTAATGCAATCTCAGGTCGGCGACAATTTTTTTCAGATGCGGCCCGGACAGGAAAATGCACATGGTCGCCTGGTGTTCGGCCAGCCGGGCAATCGATTCCAGTTCAGGCACGGCGGAGGCGCGGCCGGAAACGCGGGTCAGGATTACGGTTTGCGATACTTCCGGTTTGGTCAATTCCGCTTTAATGGATGCTGCAGCCGAGGTGAACGAGGATACGCCCGGCACAATGTCATAGTCGATGCCCAATGCATCAAGTCTGCGCATTTGTTCGGCGGTTGCGCCGTAAATGGCAGGGTCGCCGGAATGCAGGCGCGCTACATCGCAATCGGTTTCCTGAGCGCGGCGGTAGCAGGCTTCCTGTTGCTCAAGATCGAGTGTGGCGGTGTCGATCAGTTCGGCATCAGGACGGCAATGCTGCAACATGTCGGTGGGCACCAGCGATCCGGCGTATAGCACCATGCTGACCCGACCGAGAATATTCGCGCCTCGTAATGTGATTAGATCGGAAGCGCCGGGGCCTGCGCCGATAAAATAAACTTTCATGCGTGTCTTCTCTCTCTGGGGGTTTTGCGTATGAGTAAAGTGGCGAGATAGCCCATCGCCGATGTGGCGCATAAATCGCTGACATCGTCGGCCAGCATTTCGTCCGCCAAACCAATGCGGCGGGCAAATGCGCAATGCTCGGCAATGCCCATTTCATGAAGCAGGGCCAGTACCCAGGGCAGGCGCGCGCCGATTTTCATCAGCACGACGATGTCATGGCTTTCGATGTCTTGCCGCAGCGCGGCCGCATCTTCGGGGCAGGGCAGAATTAGGGTGCGCTCTTTCCCTACACCCAGCGGCCAGCCCATAGCCGAGGCCGCAGCCGCATAGCTGGTGATGCCGGGGAAGGTGCGGTGCGGGAAGTCTGGCAAATACTCGCGCAAGGCGGCCAATATATAGCCGTAAGTGGAGTAGGTGAGGCTGTCGCCGATGGTCAGATAAGCCACGTTCAGGCCTGCGCGCAAATCGACGGCGATGGTCTCAGCCAGTTGTGCGTAATGCTCGCTCAGCACGGTGCGGTCAGGATCCATGGTGAACTCGATTTCCCGTATCCGTTCCTGAGCGATGTCTATGCCTGCTAAGCATTGCAGGGCTACCGATGTGTCGGAACTATGCGCTCGGGGGGCGTAAATGATGTCGGCCTGTTGTAATGCCTCAACTGCGGCTAGCGGAATGTAACCCGCAGGCCCCGGCCCTACGCCTATGCCCCAGAATGTACCTAACGAACTCATATTACTCCTCTCATAAGCAAGTGCTATCTCATTCCCACGCGTTGCGTGGGAATGCAGTTAAGGCGCGCTACGCCGCGAGTGCGTAATCTTGGAAAACGTAGACAATGTAGCAAGGGACGCAACGCGTCCGGCATAGCATTCCCACGTAGCGCGTGGGAACGAGAATAAGGTGCGGAGCACGTCTTATTCGGTTCGTGCTGCTTTCTCATACTTCTCCCAAGCTATCGCCTTGTAAATTAAATAACCGCACTTCAATCTTTTTCACAGCAGGCACTCTGGTCTGAACAAGCGCGGCGATGCGCTGTTCGATGTCTACCCACAATGCCTGTGCGCCGGGTTCGTTCTTTAATTTTTCCATTGCTGCTTCCACTGTGTTTGCCTGTGCCAGTTCTTGTACCAGACGGCTGTTAAACCCTCGTTCTGCCGCTATCCGGGCCACAACACTCATGGCCATGTCACTCTTGCTGGAGTGTGTGTCCCATACCCCATCCAACACTTTTGCAAGTTTGCCCGGATGCCCCAGCAGCCATAACACATCCAGATCACGCTGCTGTTCAGCCAATGCCTGCTGCATAAAGTCGAGCGCGTCGCCAAGAAAATTGGCGATCTGCACCGAGCGCTGTTCTGGTAAACCCAGCACCTCTCTTGCATAGGTTCTGCCGATTTTGCCAGGCAGCAAGGCGATGCTGTTTGCATCATTGCCCAGCGCGACGCGCACATAAACCTCAATTGAGGCAATCCAGGATGCCAGCGATAAGGGCTCGACTATGCCTGAGGTGCCGAGTATCGAGATGCCGCCGACTATGCCGAGCTTCGGATTGAAGGTCTTTTTGGCAATAGCCTCGCCGTTGACACAGCCTATGGTCAGATCGAAGCCTTCGTCTTTATTACCGCTCAGTTCGGCGACTGCCTGCCGCATCATCTTGCGTGGCGTCGGGTTGATTGCAGGCTCTCCTACCGCTACGCGCAAGCCGGGCTGGGTCGCTGTGCCGACTCCGTCACCGGCGAAAAAGCGTATTTCTCCTTTATCGTTTCTTCGCACTTCGGCAAAGATGGTGGCTCCGTGCGTGTTATCCGGGTCATCACCGCCGTCTTTGATCACTTCGGCCCGTGCCGCTTGTTCGTTTAGCCTGCGACTGTCCTGTATCGGCACGGTCAGGTAATGCGCATCGTCAGGCAGTGTTATCTGTACCTGAGCGCGACGCTCACCGTACAGCAACAGATAAAGCGCGGCTTTAACCGCAGCCGTGGCGCAGCTGCCCGTAGTGCGCCCGCGTCGCAAGCCGTTCGGAGCGAGGACGCTGAGATCGAATTCTTTAAGCTCCGATTGACTTATACCCGGTGCAGTATGCCATCGTTCCCACGCTCCAGTGCTCATCGTTATACACAAGTATTTAAAAGCACGTCATCCCGGCAGGGATTGCCGGGATCCACGACTGCACGGATGCAGGAGGTAGAGCAATGCCTGGAGCAATTGCCGAGAAGCCATGGAATTGGCGATACCGAAACAAACAGCAAGTATCACTATAGGGATTTCTAAATAAAACCAAGGACTCACATCCCTGTGCTCTGGATTCCGGCAATCCCTGCCGGAATGACGGTGTACCACAGACACTTGTGTATAAAGATGTAAATATGAGCGCTCCAGCGTGGGAAAGATAAATATGCGTCATTCGCGTTCCATTGCAATGGCTGAGCCATACTCGGCGAGTTGATTCACCGCATCGATCATCAACCCGTTAACGACAGTTGCCGCCCACGGCGAACCGCCGCGTGTGCCACTGTTGGTGATGCGCGGCACTTGCAGGCAGCGTTTTAACTCCGCCTTCGACTCGCAGGTTCCGACAAAGCCGACCGGCAAGCCGATCACCAGTTGCGGCCGCCAGCCGTGCTTGCGGATCAGGCGCACAGCTTCCATGATCGCCGTCGGCGCATCGCCTATCGACAGCACGATATCGTTACCGAATTTTTCGAAAGCGCGCCGTATTCCGGCTGCGGAGCGGGTGATGCCCTGCGTTTGCGCCATCAGCGCCGTTTCGCGGTCATGCACCCCGCACCAGGTTTCGATGCCGAGTTGTTCAAGCAGCGCGCGTTTTAGGCCGGTCTGCACCATGGTCACGTCAGTTACCACACGCTTGCAGCGGAGCAAGGCGCGGATGCCGGTTTCGACCGCGCCCGCCGAAAAATAAATGTCATCGACTGCATTAAAATCGCCGCTGGTATGCACCAGTCGTTGCAGTACGGTTAAATGCGCCTCGGGAAAGACAGACCAGTCGCGCCCGGCAGCGATGATGCGGAAACTTTCGGCTTCTATCGGATGCGGCACATAAGGAGCAAATTCTGTTGCAGCTTCAGCCGAAGCTTCTTTTTCCGTCAGGCCGCGCACCTGAAGGTGATGGGGATGTTGCGGCTCGCCGACCTGTTCTTCAAAGCCGACGATTTGCACCCGGTATTTGCACAGCGAGCAGTTCATCGCGGCACGGCCTTCCACGGCTTCCTGCGCTCTGGCGATCAGCACATCGGCGACATTCGGGTGCACGCCGAGATAACCTGCCTTGAGCACTTCAAGCTCAGGTTCGCGTTCCTGCAATGCATCGGCGGCTTCATAAATACGCTTGACCAAGATGCCGTCGAACAGGAAAAACGGTACTACGATCAGCCGTGCATAGCCCAGCTTGGCGGCGGCGCGCAAACCGTCAGCGACCAGCGGTTTGGCCGTGCCTGAATAGCATACGTAGGACGCGCCAAAGCCCATGCCTTCCTCGATCATGCGGGCGAATTTGGAGACTTCGCCATTGGCATCGGGGTCGGTGGTGCCTCGACCGGCCAGCACCAGACAGGTGTCGGCGTGGCGGACAGTTTTGGGCGATGTCGCTTCGGCTTCGACTATGCGTTGTTGAACCACTTGCAGCAACAGCGGATGCAAGCCCATCGGTGCGCCGAAATGAAAATTGATGTCGGGATGTTCGCGCGCAAAGGTCAGCAGCTCGCTAGGCATGTCGTTTTTGGCATGGGTTGCGGCCAGCAATATGCTGGGCACCATGACGATTTGTTTGCTGTCCGCTTTCAATTGATCGGCAATGGCTTGGTCGATAGTCGGGCTGGCGAATTCCAGGTATCCGTGGCTAACCTGATGCTGCGGTGCGCGTTCCTTAACCAGTTCAACCAGCTGCTCGAATTCCCGTATGCCGTCGGCGTCGCGGCTGCCGTGGCCTGCGATAACGATGCCGAATTGTTGTGTTTCAGCCTGCATTCGGTAACTGCTCCGTTGCGGGTTCAATCTGGCTGGACATCGGTGTGCGGGTGCGGATTAACATGATGCTCATGTCGCTGAATTCCTGTGTCGCACAGTCGGCGAGCGTGCCGTGCCATTCCGCTTCCGAGCGGGTCAGGTTTTCCCAAACTTCGGTCGGATGATCGGGCGATATGCCTTGCTCCAATAAATAAGCCGCGATATGGCGAGGCATGAAGGAACGCGCCTCGTCCCACGGGCAGGGAATCACAATCGCGTTGCGCTGGTCTTGCAGCACATGCACCAGATGTTGCTTAAACGGGGTCAAATCGCCGCGACGGTGGAAAGTGATGAACGTCGTTTCGTCGAAACAGACCTTGGCGCGCGACGCGAGTATCTGCGCCGAAGAAATGCCCGGCACGGTTTCGACCGGATGGCCGCAAGCGCGCTCGACCCGCTCCAGATATTGAAAGCCGCTAAAGTGAATATCGCCCATGAACACCACGACGCAGTTCTTGCCCGCATGGTGTTCAATTGCCACCTTCGCTAATTGTTCGGTTTGGTCGCGGTAATTCATTAGCACGGTTTGCGCGGTATCGGGAATCAGGCTTTGCACGACATTAATGACGGCATCGAATCCGGCGACCACGTCGGCATTGCGGATCAGTTCCGCGCCGCGCTGGGTCAGATAAGCCACGTCGCCGGGGCCTGCGCCTATGCAGATAATCATAATTGATCCTTATTAATTGGTGTTTCTGTCCACGAAAAACACGAAAAATTGTAGGGTACGGCTGTGCGTAACCTAATCCTCATTTAATACACCCACGTACCGTAAGCGCCAAGTTTTCCGCCGATAATTCTTCCAGGGTCAGGTATTCAGCGCCCAAGGCCTGCGCCAGTTGACGGGCTCTCCCTAAGCGCAAATAACCGGTTTCGCTATCAAGTACCAGGGCGGGTACGCCGCGTTCTGCAATTAATCCTGCAAATCTTAATGACTCCTGCCAAGGATTGTTGCCATCGCTCAGTGCAACATTGGCTTTGCCGTCGCTAAGCAGTACCAGCAACGGCGGCATGGCGGTTTTTTCCAGCGTTTCCAGTGCTGCAGACAGCGCATGAGGCAACGGTGTGCGGCCGCCGGTAGGCAGTTCGCGCAGGTTTTGTTCGGCAAGGTCGACGCTGCGGGTAGGCGACAGTAATAGCTGTGCGGATTCGCCGCGAAAGCTGATAACCGCGACTTCATCACGTTGCTGGTAGGCATCGGTAAGCAGCGATAACACGGCGCCTTTGACCGCTTCCATACGCCGTTGCGCTGCCATGGAGCCGGAGGCGTCGACGACAAACAAGATCAGGTTGGCGGTTCTGCCGGTACGGATCTGCTGATGCAAATCGTCCTTTGTCACCTGGAAATCGGCTGAACCTCGAAGCGCCGCGCTACGCAATGTCGCGCCGACGGCGAGACTGTTTGGATTCTGATCCGGTACGACCCGCACCACACGACCACGCGGGGCATCTTGCGCTGTGCTGCGTTTGCCGGAAGCGTAGCGGTTGGCAAGCGTATCGACTTCTATTTTTCGTATATTACCGGCAGATGCGGAGGCAAAGACTTGTTGTTGGTCTTGCGAATCACCGTTATCTTCGACTGCATGGATGCAGGAGGTAGAGCAATGCAGGGAGCAATTGCCGAGATTATTTTCCTGCTCGGTATCGTCATCGTCGGATTCGCATTCATCAGGCGGTTGTAACGCCTGTTGCATCAGCTCATCAAGCTGCTCTTGATCCAGTCCCGGCTGCTCGAACGGCTTGCGCCTGCGTCGGTGCGGCAGCACCAGTTCTGCGGTGCTGCGTACGTCTTCCGGTGTTACTTGCGGTCGGCCTTCGAGTGCCGCCAATGCGCGCGCCGCTTTGTGCATCACGATGTCGGCGCGAAGGCTCGCTACCTCGAATTCGCAACATAAATGACTGATCAGATCGAGTAGCGCATCATCCAGCGTCACTTCAGGCAGCAGCTGCTGCGCCGTGGTCAGCCGGTGTCGCAATGCCTGCTGCTCCTGTATCCAGGCGGCAGCGTAAGCCGTAGGATTTGCCTCGAATGCGATGCGGCGGCGCACGACCTCGGAGCGCAAAACTTTGTCGCGCGGCGCGGTTACTTCAACCATCAGACCGAAGCGATCCAGCAATTGCGGACGCAAGTCGCCTTCCTCCAGATTCATCGTGCCTATCAGCGTAAAGCGGGCAGGGTGGGTGACCGACAGACCTTCGCGCTGCACCGCATTAACGCCCATTGCCGCCGCATCCAGCAGTACATCGACCAGATGGTCGGGCAGCAGGTTGACTTCGTCGATATAGAGTATGCCCCGGTGCGCCGAAGCCAGCAGGCCGGGCTTGAAAACGCGTTGACCGCCCTTGAGCGCCTGCTCCAAATCCAGGGTGCCGATCACGCGGTCTTCGGTCGCGCCCAGCGGCAGGGTGACGAAAGGCACGGTGCTCGCTTGCGCTGTTGCATGCTCGGTGTTGCAGGTTTCGCAGTGCTGATAGGGCGCGCCGGGAGCGCAATTGAACGCGCAACCGGCAACCCGTTCGATTAGCGGCAGGATGTCAGTCAACGCCCGCGCCGCCGTGCTTTTTGCGGTGCCTTTGTCGCCGCGTATCAATACGCCGCCCAGCGACGGATCGACGGCGCATAGCAGCAACGCAGTCTTGAGCTGGGTTTGTTCGACGATGGCGGAAAAAGGGAAGGTGGTCTGGTTCATCTTAAAAAAGCAGTTTTTCCACGAAAGACACGAAAAAAATCAATGAAGCCGCCTGTAAAAAAATTACGCTCGTTCCTAAGCCCTCGGAGTTCAAAGCTGGCTTTGAACATTACAGCAAAGTAGGCCGAAATAAGCTGATTTGAGCGGCAGCGAGAATTAGCGTTTCCGGCAAGCATTTGAGTATGCCGGAAACGCCACCTCGCGCTATGCGCTTGGATGGTCTTATTCCGGCCTACTTGGCTAGCAGGAACTGACCGGAGTGCAAGCTTTGCTTGCCAAAGCAGGCGAAGCCTGCACTCCAGCGTCAAGGTCATTTTGGTGTCAATGGAATCTTGACAGCTACATGAATATTTTCGTGCTTTTCGTGTATTTTGTGGACAAAAAATATTTTCCATAGGCATTATGCGCCGCGCGGTGTTTCGCCGCGCGCTTCCAGTAAGGTTTCGCTATGCAGGTATAAAGCCTGCAATGCGTCCAGCGTCTGTTGCTGCGGCTCTGCCCACATGCCGCGACTGGCGGCTTCCAGCAAGCGTTCGGCAATGGCGTTTTGCGCCCACGGGTTGGCTTGTTCCAGAAAGCGCTGCATTTCGGGATCCATCGCGTAAGTCTCGGCGACTTGCTCGTACATCCAGTCGTCCATCACCTGCGCGGTGGCATCGTAGCCGAATAAATAATCGACGGTCGCAGTCAGTTCCAAGCCGCCTTTGTAGCCGTGACGGCGGATGCTGTCCAGCCATTTAGGGTTGACGACCCGCGAGCGGAACACACGCAAGGTCTCTTCCTTCAAATCCCTCACTTGCGCCCGTGACGGATCGTGGCTGTCGCCGAAATACTTGCGCGGCTGTGATCCGGTCAAGGCCCTGATCGTGGCGATCATGCCGCCGTGAAATTGCAGGTAATCGTCGCTGTCGAAAATGTCGTGTTCTCGGTTATCCTGGTTATGCAATGCGACCTGGACGCCGGATAGGCGGGTTCGGAACGCATCGCGCTGATCGTTGCCTTGTTGGTCGCGACCGTAGGCATAGCCGCCCCAGTTGACATAGGCTTCGGCAAAATCAGCATCGGCCTGCCAGTTTTTTTCCTGGATCAACGGCAATATGCCCGCTCCGTAACTGCCGGGTTTTGCGCCGAAGATGCGGAAGGCCGCGCGTTGCGAGGCTTCATCTTCGCTCAGGCCTTTGCCTATCCATTCGCCTAGTTCGGCAAGATAATGCTTGCGGACAAAGTTTTGCGACAGCGGTTCGTCCAGCGCAATCACGGCATTGACAGCGTCATCAATCAAATCGATCAGCTGCGGGAAAGCGTCGCGGAAAAAACCGCTGATGCGGGTCGTAACATCGATGCGCGGGCGTTTTAATTCGGCTAGCGGGATGACTTCAACGCCGGTCAAGCGGCGGTTTTCGGCTTGCCACACCGGGCGTACGCCGAGCAGCGCCAAAATTTGCGCCACATCGTCGCCGTGGGTGCGCATCGCACTGGTGCCCCAGATGCTGATCGCCACGCTCTCGGGATAATCGCCGGTTTCTCGTACGTAGCGCGACAGCACTTCATTGGCAAGTTGCTGTCCAACACGCCAAGCGGATTGGGAGGGCACACTGCGCGGATCGACCGAGTAAAAATTGCGTCCCGTTGGCAGGATGTGCGCCATGCCCCGTGTCGGCGAACCGCTGGGGCCTGCCGGTACATAGCCGCCGGAGAGGCCGCGCAGCAGGTTGTCGATTTCGTCGGTGGCGCGGGCGAGGTTGGGGGCTAACTCGCAGCAGGCAAAATTTAGTATGCGCCTTATGGCAGTGAAATCATCGTTCCCACGCTCTGCGTGGGAATGCAGACTGAACCGCTCTGCGGTTCGGGACGCTGGAGCGTCCCCGACTGGGTTACCACGCAGAGCGTGGGAACCATAAACACTGGTATCAAAGGTTTTACTGATAGCTTGGTCTATGGTTAATTCGGAATAAGCGTGTGCCTGCAATTCAGTGAATAATTGTTTGCATAACACTTCGATAGTTTCCAGCACATCGGCATGAGTGGGCAAAGGCCGTCCGGCCAACTTTTCAAGTTCAGGCATTGCTTGTTCCAATCGACGGCCCTGATGCTCCAGCAGCGAATCCATGCTCAGGCCGAATAATCGCGCAATTTCTATAGGCATTCCGGGAATGTCCTGATTCGGCAAGCGGGTAAGTGAGACCAGCATGTCGGTCAGTTGCTCGTTTTTGGGAGCCTGTCCGAGTATATGCAAACCGTCGCGGATTTGCGCCGCGCCCAGTTCGCACAGGTAGCCGTCCAGATCCTCAATCAAATGCGCGACATCGGCACCGGCCATTTTGGTTAACAGTTCGGGCAGGCCATCTTTGTCATGGTGATGATCGCCATCATCGTGGTCATGGTGTTCGTCGTCGTGATCGTGGTCATGCTCGTGATGATGTTCGTCATGGTCGTGACCGTGATGCTCATGATGATCGGCATGGTGGTGCTGATCTTCATGATCGTGATGATGTCCATGATGGTCGTCATCGTGATCATGGTCATGGTCATGATGCAACAGCCGGGCTTGCAAGTCAGCATCCAGGTTGGTTTCTTTGACCAAATCCCAAATCTGTTGTTGCAACAACGGCAGTTTGGCAGGATCGAGCACTTCCACCTGATAATATTCATCGACCAGCTGGGTCAGCTGGGCCAATGCGCCGTAAGTGTCGGCGGTGGTCATCGGCGGCGTCAGGTGATCGACGACGACGGCATGGGCGCGGCGCTTGGCCTGTGCGCCTTCGCCGGGATCATTGATAATGAACGGGTAAAATAATGGCATATCGGCCAACAGCGCATCGGGAAAACAGTTTTCCGACAAGCCAACGCCTTTGCCCGGCAACCATTCGAGCGTGCCGTGCTTGCCGACATGCACGATGGCATCGGCCTTCCATTCGTCGCGCAACCAGCGATACAGCGCATAGTAATGGTGGGTGGGTGGCAAGTCGGGCTGGTGGTAAATCGCGTCGGGATCCATGCCGTAACCGCGCGGAGGCTGCAATGCCACAAAACTATTGCCGAGCTCCAGACCTGCCAATGAGATATGACCATCATGCACATAAGCCTCGCCCGGCGCAGCTCCCCATTGCGCGGTCATCTTGTCCTGCATTTCAACGGGCAAGTCGTCAAACCATGCTTGATATTGAGCTGCCGATACGCGACCAACCGCATGGTTTAGTTGTTCGCTGGTGAGATAAGTATTGTCGTAAGCGCACCGGTCGATCAGTTCGTGGATCAGCACCGTGCCGCTTTCCGGGAGCCCTCCGATGTTATAACCGGCAGCCTGCATGGCTTGCAGAATCCGCATCAGTGACGCCGGTGCATCCAGGCCGACTGCATTGCCGATTTGCGACGCCTTGCTATTGGAGTTGGTGAACACAAAGGCGATACGCTTATCGGCATTGTTCAGGCGTTTAAGCCGTGCAAAGCGCGAGGCGATTTGGGCGATGCGCACGACGCGATCCTGTACTGGTTCGTATTCGATCAGTTCATTTGATAGGCTGGAGGCTTTGGCCTTGAACGACAGCGGTACGGTGATGATGCGACCGTCAAATTCCGGTAGTACGACGTTCATTGCAGCATCCAGCGGGTTGAGTCCGCGCGCCGATTGCTCCCATTGCTGCTGCATCATGCCGCTGGTGATGGCTTGCAGCACGGGCACATCGAGTTGCTCCAGCACAGATACCGACCAGCCTGCGGGTGTCGATCCGCCGGGGGTGATTTCGCCCATCGCAAAGGCAGTGGTGTTGATCAGTACGTCGATATGCGCACCCTGTACACCGCTAAAATAGCTCAACGCTATAGGCAGAGTGTTATCGCTGTGGCCGACTGCCATGGATGGCGGAAGTGTCGCAATCGGTAGGGAACCGATGCGACCTGCGCGTAATGACGAGGTGAACACGGGCAGCACATTCAGGCCAAGTTTTTCCAGCGCATTGACCAACGCATCGATAAAACGCGTGTTGCCGCTCATCCAGTGGGCGCGGTAAAACACGATGCCCACGCTGGCCTGTTCTGGCGCTCGCAGGGCAAGCCAGTCGTCTATGCTTGCGTCTTGGGATAGATCGGGGTGATAGATGCCGTGTTCGGGCAAATCGACTGCGGGTTCAAAACCAAAGCCGGTCAGTAAAAAATGATCGGAAAGATAGCGCAGCAGTTGCGCCATGTTGACGCTGCCGCCCGCCTGAAAATAGGCCTGTACCTGATGCAGTACGTCGGATGATACGGTGGATGCCGCTGCCAGTTCGGGGTCAGGCTCTCCGGTGCCGCTGATCGCGATCAGGTGTTGTCCCTGACTTTTGGCATGACGCACCAGATCGGCAAAACTGGGTACGCTGCCAAGCCGCCCCAGTACGCGCAGCACGATGATACGCGCCGGAGCAAGCTGATGCTGCAACAGTTCGGCCATTTGCGCATCGCTTTCCAATGCCTGCAAGTTAATGCCGCTTACCTCTGAGAAACCTTCCGGCATTTGCGCCTGTGCGCTTTGCAGCACCATCAGGTCGTTGGGCGCATGGGTCAGCAAGGCTATAGGCTTGTTCATATCAGGCATCGCCGGTACCCAAGCGGTGGAAAACGTGTTCGCTGACTTCGATGTCATTTTCCAGATGCTCGCTGACGATGCGCTCCAGCACGGCCTCGTCGGTACAGGAATACCAAACGCCTTCGGGATAAACGACCAGGATCGGGCCGTTTTTGCAGACCGCAAAACAGTTCGAGCGGGTGCGTTTTACTTTGAGTTGAGGGCGGGCATCGATTTTTTGACCCAACTGTTGGAACAGTTGCGTATTGTCGTCAGAGCAGCGTGATCCGGTACACATCAATACATGTTTGTCGTGGCTTCTCATGAATCTTTTTTGTAAAACTGTCCCATCAAACCGCCGATAGCCAGCCAAAAGATCGCGTTGGCAAAAAATGCGGCGGATATAAAAGTTTGAGCCAATTCGGCAGGCGCGGCGCTGCCCGGAACTTCCGGCTGCGGTGCGCCAATTAAATGGGGGGATACGAGTAACACTGTACCGAAAAATTTATAAGTCTTGGTTTTGGCAAACGCTAGCAGCGACAGGCCGAAGCCGGTATCAAGCACTGTTATCAGCCACCAGCTTTGCCGATCAGCCAGTTTGACCGCTTCCGTGCCGGGAACTTCCGGCGGCAATCCCAAAGAAGGCGCGACGAAAAAGGTCAGGTAGCCTGCCATTCCCCACAACAGCCCCGTGCGCCAATGGCTGGGGCGGCTGCGTAAGCACATGACCGAACCAATCAACAGGGCAAAACCCACTCCCAGACTGATATTGGCGACCGCAGTAAAAAACGTCCGCTCCCAGCCGTTTTCAGGCTGCCAGTCGTGGTGTTCGTGGCCGTTTTCCGCCTTGGCAACGACCGCTGCTTCCTCGTACACTTCGGCCTGGAGCAAGGTCGGGATGACTTGAATTTGTTGAACGGCGGTTAATAATAAACCCGCCAGCAAGCCCGTCCAGAGAGCCGCAATAACCAGCTCTCTGAACGTAGTCAGGTTAAACATTAATGGCACGGAAAACTGGCGGAATGCCGTCCATCATGAGCAGCGTTATGCACTTGCGCGGCTTCAGCGAAACCGGCGGTGTACAACAGTACCAAGCCCAGTATACCGGCCAGCATTGCAGGCAGTATTTTGTCTGAAATCTCCCTGCCTTCGGCCTCCCCCTTTGACAAAGGGGGATCGAGGGGGATTTTTTGAGCGTTGTCGAGCAAAACAGGTGTTGATGACATGTGTTTTCTCCAGGTAAAAAGACAGCAAAGCAGGCAACGTACCATTCAAATCATGGCATTACCGGCGGAAATAATCTGTACGGGGAGAAAAGCAAGACGGACGCGAGAGAGCAATCCATCCGAGCGCCCTCCGCGCACAAATTCGATTATTACTTTAGGCCGGTCTCCGGGCTTACAAGTGTAGGGGCGGCCGGCCGGTCGCCCCTACGATGTTAGCGCCTTCCCATGCAGAACACAGTGGCGTTTACTAACCTTTTACTTGTTTACCGTTGCGGGGGCAGCGTGGGCTTTGTCTGCTGTGTTAAGCGAACTCACCAACTTCCCGTTTCAATTCTGCGGACGATAGCCCATGAATACCTAAAGCAAGTTATACGCGGCTAGTATATTCACTCAATAAAAAACTAGCAAGTTTGAGAAGGTGCGATTTAAAGTGCGGTTTTTAGAAGATTATTCCCCGTACCTATATGTTTGAGCGCATAAATATCTACACAGCACGTCATCCCGGCAGGGATTCACATCAGGCTATCCTGCCTGATGCCCTTCGGGTTAATGCAAATCTGTTCCAGACAGATTTGTGCCGGGATCCAGGAGCGATGGATGGCAATATTAAAATAGGGCACAAGTTTCTGTTATCGCAAATTACGCGGTTCAAAACCGTCCACATCCCTGTGATCTGGATTCCGGCACAAATCTGTCTGGAACAGATTTGCATTAACCCGAAGGGCATCAGGCAGGATAGCCTGATGTGAATCCCTGCCGGAAAGACGATAATACAGCCGGCGTAATATCTAGTGATTGATTGTTTACCTTGAGTTTAGACCGCACATTTAATCGCGCCGATGTAGCCTTTGCGTTAGGTGGATTTAGCCGATTGCGCTAGAATCCGCACATGGACTTTGGAATCATTGGCGAAATCAGGCTTCCGAAACTTTTGCTCGTGGCTCTGGCATCAGAGAGTTGCCGAGGCTCGCAAGATTCACGGTCTTGGTTTGTGGCGTAAGCGTAAAGGCTTTGCTACAGTGCGATTGTCCGATGGTTCGCTTCGTGAAACTGAAATTCACTGGTATGAAGCTACAGGTATTGGTAAGCGTGAATTTAAAATCAAGCGTTATATGAGCGACGACCATGAATAAACACGAATTTGCTATATGCGTTGATAATCACGGTTACGAAGTTTCGCTGGAAATGCGCAAACTCTATCAAGTAATGACTGACGTTGACGCAGAAAAACACGGTCAAATCCGAGTCATTGATGAGTCCGGCGAGGATTATCTTTACTCCGCCAGCTTGTTTGATCGCGTCGCGCTTCCAGCTCATGTTCTGGAACGTATTTTTCATGCACAAGCTTAAATGGGTTTCGCGGTATTCAGTCGTTATTAGATTACTTGGTTTGGTCAGTAGGGTTGAATCGAACCCCATCTCTATGTCGCAGATCTACTCGGCCTTTTTAACACGGATTTTGCTGCCGGCCACATTCTTACCGTTGAGGGTATTCACCGCCACTTTGGCTTCACCTGGCTTGGGCATCTCGACAAAGCCAAAACCCTTGGAACTGCCTGTCTCTTTGTCTATTACCATAGAGCAGGACTGCACTGTGCCGTGAGCCTCGAACAGGGCCCGAAGCTCTTCTTCTGTGGTGGTGCGGGCGAGATTGCGTATCAATAGTTTCATGGGATTACCGTGTGGTTATAAATTGTTGAAATTATACAGCTAATCAACAAAGCATTTACGATTAACAATTTGTTTAACTTAACGCGGTAAGGCGCAATCTGTTGCGCCGCATGGTTCTACAAGCTATCAGATTGTTTATGTCCTACAATCAACCAGGGTGGTCATGACGCGGCTAAGGTTGTAAAATAAAGAGAATTGCGAAAAAATAAAGGTAATTTTTTAGTACAATTTTTTTAATAATAAAGACTTACGGAATAATTATGTGTTTTAGTGTTGATATGTCTATTGGCCTGGGTCTGGCTGGACTGGCTGCATCTACTGTTACTTATCTTGATAAAACCGAGTCTTTTTGGGTTCGGGTTGCCAGGGCTTACGCCATTTTTCATTTTTCCTTGATGGAATTTATTCAGTATTTCGCTTATCCCGTTGCGGATCAGTGCGGCTATGGCGCCAATCTGTTTTTGAGTGAGCTGTCGGTTTACCATATCAGCTTGCAAGCGCTGGCGATTATGCCCGCGTTGGCGACTTATTCGTCCGACAAAACCGCGCTGAAAAAGGCCACTATCATCGGCGCAATCCTCAGTTCGTCATTTTTGACGTTCAGCTTTTTGCCCAAAGAATGGCAGCTACTCGAAATCGCGCCGAATTTTATCGGCAATATGGTTTCGTGTTTGTTTATGGGCAAGTACCATATCGGCTACCACATCTCCAGCGCGTTCGGCTTACTGGTTACGTGGGGCTCGTTGTTTGCTCTGGCGATCAGCGGTTTTGTTTGGAAGGATAACAAGCGCATTGCCTCCTATCATTTCGGCATGGCGATTATGACGCTGTTCATGCCTCAGTGGATGTTCGGCGTGTCGACCGGCGAAGCGGCGGCGATGTATTGTTTTTATTCCATACCGATTACGATTAGTTTTATGCCGTACTTTAAACGGTTCTTTACCGCGCCCGCCGCAATTGAAGAACATGAATATGCCTGATAGAGAGGTTCATTTTTAGTATGTTTTGTAACTATTTAGCCACAGATCAACACAGATGTTCGCGGATAAAAGATTAAAGGTTAAAAATTGACATTTGCACTCTTCATTTTTCGTCTTACAAAGCATCCGTTTAATCTGTGTTGATCTGTGGCTGAATAGTTAGCATGTTTTTTGCCAAGGATTTTATCGAAACCGCTGAAGGGCTTATTTTTGCGGTGGTTGAGCAAGGTCTGGAAGATGGTAGGGCGCTGTGTTTTTTGCGCTATGTGCTTGAGCCTTCCGGCTGGAAAAAGGTTGCGACTGAGCAAGCCAATCAACTCCTGCAACAACTGTATCCCGATTATTTGCATTACTCCCCGGTTTTAGATGCGCATTTGCATGCGGTCGCCGTAGACCGGATCGCCAAGTATCATCAGCCCAAACACCGATTGCAACAGATTATGCAATCAAACCGGCATGATGCCGTCGAGCGGGATTTGTTTCGGCTGTGTGAATTATTCGGGCAACACGGGTTGGATTTGGCGCAAACCGGGGTCACGGGTTCAATATTGGTTGGCGTTCAAAATCAAGGCTCGGATATTGATCTGATCTGTTACGGCCGGGATGTTTTTCACCAATGCAGGGCAATTACCCGCAAGCTTATTGAACAGGGGTATTTGCAGGATTTGAATGATCAGGATTGGCAGCAATCTTACCTGCGTCGTTCATGCGATTTGAGTTTTGATGACTATGTCTGGCATGAACGGCGTAAATGTAACAAAGCTGTGATTAACGGGCGAAAATTCGATTTGAATTTTATCGATCATTACATAAGCTCTGAGGCTATTAATTATCAAAAATGCGGGGCGATTGCCTTGCAGTGCAGGGTGATCGAAGATTTTCATGCGTTTGATTATCCGGCCAAATTTAAAATAGATCATCAGCAGATCAGTTCTATTGTCAGCTTTACGGCGACTTATACGGGGCAGGCTATCAGCGGCGAAATGGTCGAAGTGTCGGGCGTGTTGGAGCAATCGGAACAAGGCGTTCAGCGCATCGTGGTCGGCTCCAGCCGTGAAGCGCACGGGGAATATATCAAGGTTATTCGGTGATTACGATAGCTGATTTTTCGGCGGTTATTTTCGATATGGACGGCTTGGTTTTGGATACCGAGAGTACTTACAGTATCGCCTGGCAACAGGCTGCAAATGCGATGGGCTATGATTTTTCCGATGATTTTTGCCTGTCGCTGTCGGGGCTGCATTACCCCGATATAGAGCTGAAACTGTTAGCTTATTGCGGGGCCGAATTTGATCTGCAAACCTTTAACCGGTTAAGCGGCGAGTGCTGGCGCGACCATGTTAATGTCCACGGTATAAACATCAAACACGGTTTTAGCGGATTGCTGGACTTGCTGATTCAGCAAAATATTCCGCACTGTCTGGCGACTAACAGCTTGGCGGTAAATGCCCTGGAATGCCTTGAATTGGCCGGAATCAAGGATGTTTTCTCAATCATCGTCAGCCGAGATCACGTTCTGCGCGGCAAGCCGGAGCCGGATATTTTTTTAAAAGCAGCCGAGCTGATGCAGGTGGACATCAGCCGGTGTCTGGTGCTTGAAGATTCTCATGCGGGAATAGTGGCGGCATCCAGAGCGGGGGCTGTTTCGGTGTTTATACCGTCGATTGCGCAAGTCGATCCGTTGACGGTTGAGCTGTGCGATTTGATGCTGGATGATTTGGTTCAATTGACGGACACGATCCGCGCTTAACTCGCAGCCGAAAGGCCGATCATGTATACTTTCAGCACATTTGCAGCACAAACACAGTCATAGCCCTTGATAGTTCAACATTCTAAAGTTTCAGTCATTGCGCCCGCCAGATTGCACATGGGCTTTATTGATTTAAGCGGATCGCTAGGCCGACATTTCGGCAGCATCGGCGTTGCGCTTAATGAAATCAGCACCAGCTTGTCGGTAACAGGTGCCGGGAAACTTACCATTACCGGTGCTGCCGCTCAGCGGGCAGAAAAGTGCGTATCCATATTATGTGAGGCGCTACACGTATCCGACCAACTCAATATCACCATTGAATCCGCGATTCCTGAGCATGTAGGTTTGGGTTCCGGTACGCAAATGTCGCTGGCAATCGGCGCGGCGCTGAATGAATATTACGGCTTGGGGCTGACTGTACGTGAAATCGCCGCCGTGACTGACCGGGGCTTGCGCTCCGGCATCGGCATCGGCGTTTTTGAGCAGGGCGGCTTGGTGGTCGATGGCGGTCGCGGCGAAAAAACCGTCACGCCGCCGGTATTGGCGCATATGGATGTGCCGGACGACTGGCGGTTTATTTTGGTGTTCGATCAGCGCGGTCAGGGCTTGCACGGTCAGCAGGAAATACAGGCTTTTAATGAACTGCCGCCGTTCCCTCAGTCGGAAGCCGCACGCTTATGCTATTTATTGCTGATGCAGGGGCTGCCTGCCGTGGCCGAAAATGACATCATTAATTTCGGCGATGTGATCAGCCAGCTGCAACGTTCGGTTGGCGAGCATTTCTCCTCGGCTCAGGGCGGCGTTTTTACCAGCTCCGAAGTTGCGGCCGCCATGCGATGGCTGGAACAGCAAGGCGCGGTGGCGATTGGTCAGACCTCATGGGGACCGACCGGATTTTGCGCCATAGATGGAGCCCGGTTGGCCGAATCGATTGCCGAAAAGGCCAGGCTGGAGTTTGCGCATTTTGATAAGCTGAGTTTTGTTGTTGCCAGTGCGCGAAATAGCGGAGGGGAAGTTTTTGTCGGCTAGAATGTGACGCAGGACGGTAGCGTGGAAGCGGTATTGATAGTCGCCAATTCAGCGCGCATGCTGGCGCAGGCGGCGAAAAACGCAGGTTTGAAGCCTCTGGTCATTGATCTGTTTGCCGATCTGGACACCCAAGGCTACGCAGAGGATTTCCGTCAGGTAAGCTCATTAGCCGAACAAGACTTGGCGCCTGTCGTAGATTGTTTTATCGAGCGTTATGCAGTAACTCATGTCATTTACGGTAGCGGTTTTGAATGTTACCCGGAAAGCTTGTATTACTTGAACAATCGATTGATGATGCTGGGCAATCATCCTGATGTTTTTGCAAGGCAGCTGGATAAACAGGCGTTTTTTTCGACGCTGGATGAGTTAAATATTCCACACCCCGAAGTTGTTTTTAGCGCGCCAGATTGTGCCGGTGATTGGCTGCTTAAGCCTATGCAAGGGCAGGGCGGTGTTGGGATCAAGCGTTATCGTGCCGATGGCGGTACAAATGCAGCGGATTACTGGCAAAAATTTCAGGTTGGTACGCCGCTTTCGGTGTTGTTTCTGGCTGACGGCGAGCAAGTTCAAGTTATTGGTTTTAACAGCCAATGGTCTGTGCGTTTAAGCGAGACTCAGGAGTTTGTTTTTTCAGGGCTGATCAACAGCTGTGATTTGCCGGATGCGCACAAAACAGAAATAACGGGCTGGCTAAAACAAATGGTTCCTGCGTTCGGGCTAAAAGGCTTAAATTCCCTGGATTTCATTTATGCGGATGATTGCAGCTATGTCCTGGAAATCAATCCTAGGCCTTCTGCCAGTATGCAGTTATATGATCAGGATTTATTTGTCAGGCATATACAATCATCTGTGGGGGCGACTTCAGTCGCCGAGTCACCAGAAGCTGGGCGACTGAAGCCGCCCCCACCGAGAGGCTATCAAATTGTTTATGCCGAGCGTGATTTAATTATTCCCGATCATTTCGAATGGCCGGATTGGTGTATGGATTTGCCCAAACCCGGCAATATGTGTCGCGCAGGACAGCCATTGTGCAGTATTATTGCGCACCAAAAAAACTTACAATTAGTAGTGGAACAGCTGCTGACCAAACAACAACTTATCATTAATAAACTAGAAAGGTTTTGACCCTCATGGAATATACAGCCAGCGTTAATAAATTGACCCAGCCCTTGGTGCAGCATCTACTCGATAATGCGGATAAATTACGTTTAGGTGTGGAAAAGTTAGCCAATGGCTGCACCATTATCGACGCGGGCATTAAGGTGCCGGGCGGGATCGAGGCGGGGCGCATTATTGCTGAAATCTGTCTCGGCGGCATGGGTACGGTAACCATCAGTCACAGCACTTATACCGATAACTGGCCGTTGTCTGTGAATGTTCATACCGGCAACCCGGTTCTGGGTTGTTTGGGCAGTCAATATGCAGGCTGGAGTTTGTCACATGAGAAATATTACGCATTAGGCTCAGGCCCAGCGCGGGCTATGGCAACCAAGCTAAAAGACGGTAAACAGGAACCGGTTGAAGAGTTGTACAAAGAATTGGCTTATCAGGATAGCAATGATGCTACGGTTTTGGTCATTGAAAATGATGCGGTGCCGCCGGTTGAAATCGTTGAGAAAGTCGCAGCCGCCTGCAAGGTCGATCCATCCAAATTGACCATCATCGTGACCCCGACCAGCAGTTTGGCCGGTGGTGTGCAGGTTGTTGCACGGGTGCTGGAAGTGGCTATGCACAAGGCTCATGCCTTACATTTCCCGTTGGAGAATATTATTGACGGCAGCGGAAGTGCACCTATCTGCCCTCCGCACCCAAATTTTGTCAAAGCTATGGGGCGCACTAATGATGCGATTTTATTCGCAGGGCAGGTGCATATCTTTGTCAGAGGCACGGACGAAGCGGCTGAAAAACTGGCTAAGGAGCTGCCCAGTTCAACCTCCAAAGATTACGGCAAACCGTTTGCGGACATCTTTAAGCAGTATGAATATGACTTCTTTAAAATCGATGCTATGCTGTTTAGCCCTGCCAGCGTTATTGTGACTGCGGTGGAGTCCGGCAAAAGTTTCCGTGCGGGCAAGCTGGACAATGCCTTGTTGGATCAATCGTTTGGGGCGTACGACTGCAAGGATGCAGGAGATAGAGCAACGCAGGAGCAGTTGCCGAGAACCTAAGCGTGGGTCGTATAGTAATTTTTACCGATGATCCCGGCTGGCATGGCAAGCAATTAAGCTTGGCTTTTGCCAGTCGCGGTTATACCTCTGATTACGTTTCGTTGACCGAATGCCGGTTTGCAATCGAACCCGGCAAACAACCGATCTTTATTCCAGGCTTTGAACAGGCGCTGCCCGATGCGGTTTTTGTGCGCGGCGTTCCCGGCGGTTCGCTGGAAGAAGTCGTGCTGTACTTGGATTTTCTGCACGCGCTAAAGGCGATGGGGATTCCTGTCTACAATGACGGCCATGCGGTAGAGCGAAGTGTCGATAAGGCTATGACCAGCTTTTTGCTGCATCATGCAGGGCTGCCGACGCCGATGACCTGGGTGTTGCGCGACGGTGAGGAAGCCTTAAGGATTGCGGAGACCGAATTAAAGCAGGGTAATTTATTGATCAGCAAGCCCTTGTTCGGCTCGCAGGGCGAAGGCATACGCCGCATTGAAAAATCGACCGACTTGATTTGGCTGACCGGCAGTCATGGCGTTTATTACCTGCAACGCTTCGTGCATTGCGAAGGCGAGGGATTTTCCGATAACCGGGTTTTTGTGATTAACGGCAAGGCGGTTGCGGCAATGCGCAGGCGCGGGAAATTCTGGCTCAATAATGTTGCCAGGGGCGCGACCTGTGAGTTGATTGACTTGGAACCTGAAATGGTGAATTTGGCTGTTAAAGCCACGACCGCGTTGGCGATGGATTATGCCGGAGTCGATATTATTAAGGACAGGGAAGGGCGCTGCACAATCATTGAAGTTAACAGCATACCGGCCTGGAAAGGGTTGGAAAGCGTTTGCGACGTGAATATCGCCGGGCTGATGGCGGATGATTTGATTGCCCGTAAGATGAATATTAATCAGCCACAGATTGCCAAAAGTAGGCGCCTCTAGGCGACGCATATGCACACGGATAAACTGAAATATAAACAGCAATACGCAATCTGTTTAATCCGTGTAAATCTGTGGCTAAATGGTCACGCCGCATGATGATTTCGCCCGAACAACTCAGAGAGCTTTACCGGCAAGCCTGCGAGGTTGATGTGCAGGCATTTAAGCCGGGCAATGTCAGCGTTTATGCGGAGGGTCATGATATGACCGTAGCCGATTTTAGGCTCAGTGCCAAGGTCAGTGCCGAGCCACTTTGCAATCCCGATTATTCTGTGGGTGAGAAAATCTACTATGCCGTCAAGGCAACGCGCGAGGCGGTAGGTTGCAATACCAATCTGGGCATTATTTTGCTGTGCGCGCCCTTGGTTCAGGCCAGCACTCACAAAAAATCGGGTTTAACGTTAAGGCAGGCGGTAAGCAAAGTTATTATCGATGCAACGATAGAAGATGCCGATTGGGTTTTCAAGGCCATAACATTGGCGTCGCCGGGTGGTTTGGGCAGCTCTGACGAACAGGATGTTAACGAACAAGCATCGGTTACATTGCTGGAAGCGATGCAAATTGCCAGCGCAAAAGATCGCATTGCACTTCAATACCTTACAGGATATAAAGATATTTTTAATTTTTCGGTTTTAAGGTACAATGCGGGCTTTAATCGATGGGGCGACCGGAATTGGGCGGCGGTGGCGGCGTATGTCGACATGCTGAGTCAATTTCCCGATAGTCATATCGAAAGGAAATACGGAGATCAGTACTCTGAGATGGTAGCTACCAAAATGGCTCAGCTCAGTGATGAGTTGTTAAAAACTGATAATCCAGAGCAAATAAAGCCGTTGTTTTTTTGTCTGGATCAGGAGCTAAAGCTTTATGGTATAAATCCGGGTACTACAGCTGACATGATTGTAGCGACAGTATTAACGGCATTTTTAGAGGAACTTAATTAGTGACAAACCTGTTGCTAATAGGGCTTCAAAAGGAATTTGTTAAAAACAAATAAGGGGACATTAACAATGTCGATAGTAGATTCAATTTTTTCATTTTTTTCTTCACAGGGGACATTAAGCATGGCTAAAATCAATAAATTATGCGTTGGCGAATCATTAGTTGGCGAAGGCAACGAAGTTGCTCACATCGATTTGATGGTAGGACCACGTGGTTCAGCTGCTGAAACAGCATTTGCAAACTGCTTAACAAACAACAAAGACGGCTTTTCCAGCTTGTTGGCTGTTGTTGCGCCTAACCTGATGGTTAAACCTGCGACTGTTATGTTCAACAAAGTAACAATCAAAGGCGCAAAACAAGCTGTTCAAATGTTTGGCCCCGCACAACGCGGTGTTGCTATGGCTGTTGCTGATTGTGTAGAAGACGGCACAATCCCAGCTGCTGAAGCTGACGATTTATTCATCTCAGTCGGTGTATTCATTCACTGGGCTGCTGAAAGCGATGCTAAAATCCAACAGTACAACTACGAAGCAACTAAAGAAGCTTTGAAACGCGCTATTGCTGGTTCACCTACTGCTGCTGAAGTTGTTGCTGCTAAAGGTACTGCTGTACATCCATTCGCTGCTAACTAAGATCTACTTAGTTATCAAGAATGCTAAAAATACCCCGCTTAACGGGGTATTTTTTTGCCTGAAATTCGGCAATATCTTCGGTTTTAATAGCGCCGGAATGCAATGCGCTGGCAACTAGAGCTAGCTGAATCCCCGCCTCACTCAAAGTCATTAAATCCTGCTTGTTTCTTATGCCGCCTGCGGCAATGAAGTTTTTGTCAGGGTGATGCCTGCAAAACTCGGTTAACTTTCCCAGATCGGGGCCATAGCTGCTGCCAACTCTATCCAAAGTCATGATGATGATGTTTTCCGGCCAAAAAGTAGGGTCTGAAAAAAGACTTGCCGCACCCAACGCATTTGAACTTGAATAATCCAGCGACAGAATAAAGTTGTTTTTATAGGCTTTGAGTTCTGAAATGGTTTCATCCTGATAGGATTCGCTGCCCAAGACAGGCAGGGCATTGTCGGGATACTGCGCGCTCTGATCATAAGTTTGATAACCCTTGTCTATCCAGAAGGTGAGGTGCGGGAAACGGGTCAAAACGTCAGTTATCAAGTGGCTGTGGTCGCCCTGGTCGGTGATTGCATTCAGGTCTGCAATATAGAAGGTATCAAATTCATAAACCCCCAGGAATGCTTCAATAACCTGAAAAATATCAGAGGACTTGCACAAGTCGGTATTAATGGGTTGATAGTGTTCACGATTGCCTTGCCGGGCGTGAACTACGACACCGTCTTTTAAATCGATTACCGGGATTATTCTCATAAAAACAGGATTTGGATCCAAAGCCAGCTTTGGACTCCATAAATTATAGGTGCTGGAGTTCAAAGCTGGCTTTGAACTGGTGATACAATATTGCGTTCTATTTTAAAGCTGTTTATTGAGTATTGTGAAAATTCTGGTGTTTGAGTATATCACCGGCGGCGGCTTTAATAAGCAGGCGTTGCCGGATTCTTTGGCGGGCGAAGGGCGTTTGATGCTGAATGCGTTACTCGATAACCTCGCTCGATTACCCAACCTAGAAGTCACCGTTATGTTGGATTGGCGACTTGCCGATACACTCAGCGAAACCTGTATCAATACCGTCATTATCAAGCCTGAGCATGACATTGTTGAAGAATTTTCGCGCTTGGTTATGCAATCAGATTGGGTATGGCCGATAGCGCCGGAATTTGACGGTATTTTACAAAACCTGTGTCAAACAGTAGAGTCACTCGGCAAAATATTGCTGACTTCGCCTGCCGCAGCTGTCGCCATTGCCGGTAACAAATTCAAAACTTATGAGCTGCTTAATCGGCATCAGATAGCCGCCGTTCCTACCCGGATGCTTGGCGATGAATATTGCACTTCCTTCGACAGGCTCAAGACTTGCCTTGAACTTGTCGAAGGAGCAGGCAGTGAGTGGGTAGTTAAACCGGTTGATGGCGTAGGTTGTGCTGACAGTTATGTGATTACCAGTCGGCAGGACTTCGAGCGAATGGCGGCACGAAAAGGCCAGTACATCATCCAGCCGCATCTTCAGGGCACAAAAACCAGCCTGTCGTGTTTATTCAAGCAAGGTCGAGGTTGGCTGGTTTGTGTTAATTTGCAGCGTTTTGAACTGGTCAATCAGCAATATCAGTTGGCGGACATCGTGGTGAACCACCATCAAGACTTAGGCGGTTATCAGTCGGTGATAACTAAAATAGCCCAAGCTTTGCCTGAGTTGTGGGGTTATGTCGGCATTGATTTGATTGAAACCGCCGCGCAAACGTGGGTGCTTGAAATCAACCCCCGGCTGACCACTTCATTTGTGGGCATACACGATGCCCTAGGCATCAATATTGCCGAAGCAGTTTTGCAGTTACTGCACGGCGAACCGACGCTCAATCCGACTTGCAATAATGCCATTACCGTTCAAGCAAAACAGGACGCCCATGCAAGCTGATATAGTTGGCTGGGACATAGGTGGCGCTCATGTCAAAGCGGCGGTAATCAGCGCCGGTAAGGTGATTGCGGTCTATCAGCAACCGTGTCCGTTATGGAAAGGGCTGGATCAACTGCATCTCGCTGTAACCGCTATTATGCAGGAGTTGTCAGGATCAAATCGCCATGCCATTACCATGACCGGCGAGTTGGTTGATTTGTTTGATAATCGGGATGATGGCGTCAAGCAAATCATCCAAGCCATGACCGAGCTGTTGCCGGGGTCTGAAATACAGGTTTTTGCAGGCCGGGAAGGCTTATTGAAACCCTCAGAGATTGACGCTAAGCATTACGCAGCCATAGCCTCCGCCAATTGGTTGGCCAGTGCCTCGTTTGCCGCGCAACAAGTAGGCGATGGGCTTTTTGTCGATTGCGGCAGCACTACCACCGATATACTGTTGCTTAATGATGGGCAAGTTCAGGCGGAAGGCTACACCGATTACCAGCGCTTAATATCCGAAGAGCTGATTTACACCGGCATCGTCAGAACCGCTGTAATGGCCGTTACCCAAACCGCGCTGGATCAGGGCAAAAAAATCGGCCTGATGGCCGAATATTTCGCCACCATGGCCGATGTCTATCGCGTCACTGGCGAACTTAACGATGCGCATGACCAAACCGACACAGCGGATGGCGCGGAAAAAACAGTCCTGGCCAGCGCCAGACGGTTATCGCGGATGATTGGTTGCGATTTTTATGCCGATGAACTGCCGCGCTGGCAACAATTCGCCGAAAACATCCGCGCCCGGCAACTTCAGCAAATACAACGCGGCTGCGAAATCCGGCTGTCCTTGCATGAGCTTCCACAAAGCAGCCCGTTGATCGGTGCTGGAGTAGGGCGCTTTCTGGTTAAGCAGATTGCCCTGAATTTAGGCCGCCCTTATCTGGATTTTTCAGATTTGTTGCCGGTAGCCGAAATGCAGTCCGATGTGACGGCAGCGGACTGCGCCCCTGCGGCAGCGATAGCGTATTTGGCTGACGCTTATCATAAATAGCGATTCGATACCTTAAAAATCATGCTAAAATATTCTCTTTTGTCAACATTAATAAATGTTTACAGGCTCTATGGAAAAAGTTGATGTATTTGAACTGATCGAACGCATGTCCGCGTTGATCCGGTCTGAAGAACGTAAAAAATGCACAGAATTAGGCTTGCAGCCGGTTCATTTGCAGGTCATGGACTATTTGTCGCGTTGCAACCGCTACAGCGACACGCCTGCTGCGCTGACCAATTATCTGGGCATGACTCGCGGCACCGTTTCCCAGACCTTGCTGCTGCTGGAAAAAAAAGGCTACATAAAAAAAACAGCCGATGTAAACGACCGGCGCATGGTGCATCTTAGCCTGTTGACTGAAGGCGATGCCATCTTGAATAAGGCCCGTCCGGTAGATTTATACAGCCAAGCCTCGGCAATATTCAACGAAAACGAAAGTCAGGAAAACGTTTTTGTTAATGCGTTGACTGCGCTGCAAAAAGCCAATAAATCACAATCCTTCGGGCTGTGTAAAACCTGTAAATATTTCACCACTACTGCGGACGGCTTTGTTTGCGGCTTAACCAAAGAACAGCTCAGCCAGGCCGATAGTGAGAAAATATGTCAGGAGCATACCGTTAGTTGACGGCTGCACTTGAAAAAGAAGAAGATCGACAAAATTCAAGCAATTTGTGAACTAGGTACATGATAGCCTAAGCTTTTTTTCAGGAAACTGCTAGGCTTACAAGGTTGCCTTAATTATTGTAGAGAATAGCTTGGAAGAAGATCTAGCCACCGATTTAGTCGTACTGCAAAGCCATTTGGAAACCATGTTTGAGCGCGTTCAGCAAAACAGCGTTATCTTGCAGAAGTTTCGCGCGTTTGAGATACGGTTACTAAAGCTCAATTCCTTATCGGACATCATCGACCACCTGCTTGAAGAGGCTAAAAACTATTTCGATCTGGACGTGATCAGCTTATGCCTGATCGACGAAGTAGGTGAAATAGCCAAAACACTTAATGACAACGGTTACTCGCCCCGTTCAAAAAGCGGTTTAATGCTGCTGGGCAGGAAGGAATCTTTAAAGCCAGCCGCCATTCAACGCTATATCGGCGCTTATGAACAGTCCCGATGTGCAGACCTTTTCCCGCACCTTGACAGACCTCCCGCCAGCGTCGCCATTACGCCCTTGACGCGTCATGGCAAATATCTGGGGACTTTGAATCTGGGCAGCTATCAGCCAGATCGGTTCGCCGATAATATGGCCACAGATTTCATAGAACACCTAAGCTCTGTAGTCAGCGTTTGTCTGGAAAATAACCTTCATGTCGAAGAGATCAGGCGGGTCAGTTATCTCGACGCATTAACGGGCGTTAATAACCGGCGCTTTTTGGAGCAGCGCATAGACGAAGAATTAAACCGCTGCCAACGTAATGCCGAACCGTTATCCTGCCAGTTTTTCGATATAGATTTTTTTAAGTCGGTCAATGACAAGCATGGGCATCAAGGCGGTGATCGGGTGCTGTCTTTGGTGGCAGTCGCGATAAGAGAGCAGTTGAGGGACAATGACATATTTGTCCGTTACGGAGGCGAAGAGTTCGTCGCCTTATTGTCCAATACCGATGAAGCCAAGGCGCTGGAGATTGCAGAACGGGTACGCAAGACTATCCAGATGCTGGCTATTGCCTTTGATGACACCTCCATCCCGGTTACCGTCTCTATCGGCGTATCAACTTACCAGCCGGATAGCACATCGATTTCCATAGACGGCGAGATTGCCACGAGGCTGATTAAATCGGCCGATTCCGCTTTGTACAGGGCCAAGCATAATGGCCGGAACCGTGTGGAAAATGGTGGGGTTGTTTGGAATAGACAGGTTTTATAGACCTAAAAAATCGGTAGCCATTCAGCCACAGATTGACGCAGATGCACGCTGATAAACTGACAGCAACTGCAATTGAGGTGATTGCTCATGAATTTTGGAAATGAGCCAGTGATTAAAAGCGGCTCGTTTATAAAATAAACAGAAAAAGCAATCTGTTTAATCTGTGTTGATCTGTGGCTGAATAGTTACAAAAATCGTAGTTATCAGTCGAAATGTTGGGGTTCGCAGAAAGCTCCCCCAACACAGATTTCTTTTTGAAATATTACCCTTTCAATGCCTTCAGCACCGCCTGCATAGTCGCATTGGCATCGCCAAACAACATGCGGGTGTTTTCCAGCACGAACAACGGATTACCCACACCCGCATAACCTGACGCCATGCTGCGTTTTAACACGACGGTGGTTTCGCCTTTCCAGCATTCCAGTACCGGCATACCGGCTATCGGGCTGTTGGGATCATCCAACGCGGACGGATTGACGATGTCATTTGCGCCGATTACGATCGATACGTCGACATGTCCCCAATCTTCATTGATTTCGTCCATTTCATAAACGATGTCGTAAGGCACTTTGGCTTCGGCCAGCAGCACGTTCATGTGGCCGGGCATTCTGCCTGCAACCGGATGGATGCCGAAACCGACTTTCTTGCCTTTGTCCCGTAACAGCTTGGTGATTTCATTAACGGTGTGCTGGGCCTGCGCAACCGCCATGCCGTAGCCTGGAATGATCATGATGTTTTTAGCATCCAGCAATAATTGCGCGGTGTCTTCAGCGTTGATCGGCGTGACTTCGCCTTCAATAATGGCTTCCGGGCCGCCTGAACCGGTACCAAAACCTCCGGCAATCACGCTGATAAAGTTGCGGTTCATCGCACGGCACATGATGTAACTCAAGATCGCGCCACTGCTGCCGACCAATGCGCCGGTCACAATCAACAAATCGTTGCTTAACATGAACCCGGTTGCCGCTGCCGCCCATCCAGAATAGCTGTTCAGCATCGACACCACTACCGGCATGTCAGCGCCGCCGATAGCCATGACCATGTGTACGCCGAATGCCAAAGCAATGATAGTCATCAGTAATAAAGGAAAAGTACCGCCGCCGGTTTCAGCCTGTTGCAAGAACAACCGTCCCATGATGACGGCTGCAATCAGCAAACCTAAATTCAACCAATGGCGACCCGGCAGTAACATCGGTTTGCCGCTGATGCGTTCGCTGAGTTTGCCAAAAGCAATCACCGAACCGGAAAAGGTCACGGCACCGATCAGGATGCCGATGTAGATTTCCACTTCGTGGATATTTTTTTCCACACCGCTTAAGCTCAACGAGCTGTCCATAAAATTGGCATAACCCACCAATACCGCAGCCATACCGACCAAGCTGTGCATGATGGCGACCAATTCCGGCATTTGCGTCATTTCGACTTTTAATGCGGCTTTCGCGCCTATCGTTCCACCGATCAACAAGGCGATGACCAAAATAGCGTAGGAGGTGACCGATGCGCTTAACGCGGTAGCGATAATCGCTATCGCCATGCCTAACATGCCGTAGTAATTGCCACGGCGGGCGGTTTCCTGGTTACTTAAGCCGCTCAGGCTGAAAATAAACAAAATGGTGGCGACGATGTAAGACATCGTGACTAAACTTTGGGACATCATATTCTCCGATTATTTTCTGAACATTTCTAACATACGGCGGGTGACTAAAAAGCCACCGGCAATATTGATAGATGCAATGAGGATCGCCAATCCGGCCAGGACGCTGATGACGAAGCCCGGCGCGGAAATCTGCACGACAGCCCCGATCACGATGATGCCGCTGATCGCATTGGTTACGCTCATAAGCGGGGTGTGCAGCGATGCAGAGACGTTCCAGATCACCTGATAACCGATGAAACAGGCCAGCACAAACACGGTAAAGTGCGACATGAACGATGCCGGGGCGACAGAACCGATGCCGAACAAAGCCAAACCGCCGATAACTAACGGTAACAATTGCTTAATCGATTCGGGAATGATTGATTTTTTTTGTTTCTTGACCGATGCATAAGCGGGCGCTTCGGTTTGCGGAGCAGGGGAGGCGGACAGCTTGGGCGGTGGCGGCGGCCAAGTGATTTTGCCTTCCTTAATCACCGTGGCTCCGCGTAGCACCTCATCGTCCATATTGACGTTGATGACACCGTTTTTCTCTGGACACAGCTCAGTCAACAAATGTCTGAGGTTGGTCGAATAAAGCTGGCTCGATTGATTGGCCAAACGACTGGGTAAATTGGTGTAACCGATAATAGTCACGCCGTGTTTGACTACCACTTGATCTTTTTCGGTTAACGCACAGTTGCCGCCTTGTTCGGCAGCCAAATCGACAATAATACTGCCCGGTTTCATCGATTCGACCATGCCTTTGGTGATCAGCTTGGGTGCCGGTTTGCCGGGAATCAGCGCGGTGGTGATGATGATGTCCACTTCCATCGCTTGTCTGGCAAACAAAGCCATTTCAGCTTCGATGAACTCCTTGGACATGGTTTTGGCGTAACCGCCGGTGCCCGAGCCTTCTTCTTTAAAGTCCAGCATCAAAAACTCGGCATCCATGCTTTCGATTTGTTCTTTAACTTCGGGGCGGGTATCGAAAGCCCGGACGATAGCGCCCATGCTTTTTGCGGTACCGATGGCGGCAAGGCCAGCCACACCCGCACCGATCACCAACACCTTAGCGGGTGGCACCTTACCGGCGGCGGTAATCTGCCCGGTAAAAAATCGGCCAAAATGCTGAGCCGCTTCAATAACAGCGCGATAGCCGGCAATATTGGCCATGGAACTCAGCGCATCGAGCTTTTGCGCCCTGGACATGCGCGGCACGCTGTCCATCGCCAGCACCGTGGCATCTTTAGCAGCCAGCTTCTGCATTAATTCATCATTTTGCGCAGGCCAGATAAAACTGATTAAATGACCGCCTTTGGATAACAGGTCGATTTCGTCCAGCGCCAGTTCAGGGTGACGCTCGGGTGCGCGAACCTTCATCACGATGTCGGCTTTTTTCCATAAATTCTTGGCATTGTTAACGATTTCAACGCCCACTTCTTTGTAGGCTTCGTCGGAAATATTCGCGCCAAGTCCTGCGCCGCTTTCGACCAGGACGGAAAAACCCAGTTTTATAATTTGTTCGGCGGCCTCAGGTGTAGTGGCCACACGTTTTTCACCTGGGTGAATCTCTTTAGGTATACCAATCTTCATACAATCTCCAATGGGAGTAGTTTAGAGCAGAGTGAGCAGGTTTTAACCTTTAGTTAAAATCTCAAGGTGGAGGATATGAGATTAAGCCATGTTTTTCAACAAAAAACATAAAACAGCTGGGTGAATGTTGGTTTTGTAAGGGCAGGGGTGATTTTAATCCCGTTTTTGGGTGCAGCAGAGGGGTTGTAAGGGGTATCTCTTATTCTGATGGATTCGTCACCAATAGCCGGTTAACCTGTTCAATATCGTCCTGACTTAGGCTGCTGGCCGCTTGTTTTAATTTGATGCTGTTGATCAGATAATCATAACGGGTACGCGAAAAATCCCGTTTTGCCCGGTATAAATTCCGTTGTTCGTTCAATACATCGACCATGGTTCGGGTGCCTGCGCCAAAGCCTGCTTCGGTCGCCTCCAAGGCGCTGGTCGCCGATGTCACCGTGGCTTTTAGCGCGGCGACGCGGCTGATCGTGGTCATTACGCCGCGATAAGCGTCTTTCACCTGACGTTTTACCGCGCGCTTTTTTGCGGTCAACTCCTCTTTGGCCGCTTGATATTCATAACCGGCCTGACGGGTTCGGGAGTTCACCGCGCCGCCTTCAAACAGCGGCACATTCAGTTGTACGCCGACGCTCTGGGTGTCGCCCCGGAAGCCAAAGCTGCTGGTGTTGTCGGATACGCCGTAAGAGGCGATTAAATCCAGGCGGGGCAGGTGGCCGTTACGTTGCAGGTCTATGGTTTTGCGCGACACTTCGGCTTGATTGAATGCCGAAATGATGCTGAAGTTATTGAGTTCGGCCGTATCGTTCCATGCCGACATATCCGCCGGTTCCGGCTTGAGCAACGGGAGTTGGTCTCCCAGCGCATTCAGCGAGGCGTCGTTTTCGCCGATGATTTCCCTTAGCGCCTCTTTTTGATTATCCAGGTTATTGGCCGCATCTATTTCATTGGCGTTGGCTTGGTCGAAACCTGCCTGCGCCTCGTTGACATCGGTTATGGCAATAATGCCCACTTCAAATCGCAGCTTGGCTTGTTCCAGTTGCCGGGCGATAGCCTGCTTTTCTGCCGCAGCAAATTGCAGATTATCCTGGGCATAGAGCACGTTGAAATAGGCTTCGGTGGTTTTAACCATCAGGTTTTGCAATTCGGCCAGATAGGCCGCTTCGGCTTGGGCGATTTGATTGTCGGACTGGCTTAATTGTATCCAGTGATCCCAGTGGAACAGGGGTTGGGTTAAGTTTACATTAAAGGTATTATCCCAAAACTCCTGATTGGGAGAGGGGCCTCGAAAACTACCGGTTTTTTTGTTATGCAGTTGATTCTTGCTGCTGGCTCCGGTGGCCGAGATGTTAGGCAGAAACCGGGCAATGCTTTGATCTTTGGATTCGCCGATGGCCGACTGCTTGGCTTGAGCCTGCTTTAAAACCGGCGCATTTTGCAGGGCAAGCTCATAGGTTTGGGATAAATTTTGCGCATGCAGCGGCGTAATTCCCATTAACAAGCTGACAACAATGGCGGATAGTTTTATGGATGCTTTCATGGGCAATATCAATACATCATTTAAGTTTCGGGTTCAATTAAGCGCTTGTTTGCCGATTAAAACTACCTGATTTTAACAAAACAGGGCTGAGCTTAAAAAAAATCAGCGATTAATGCAGTGATGGCAATAGCAGTTAGCGTTGATGCAGAGCATCGATTTTAGGCATTGAATAAAGCACGTAATTGAGTGGAATAAAGGCCTGAGGCGATAAATTTCAGGTGTTGCCGTATACGTTAAGCCTAGTGCTGCGATGCAAGATTGGGCTTGGTTTTGCGCGCAAGCTAGACGCATATAAAACCCGTAAGCTTTAGCTGGCATACATTATTTTTCTTTTGCGTTACATTGTCCCGCCGGTTTCCTCTGACGGTTTGGTTTCTTGTGTAGGGTGTTTTGCTGCATTGCATTGTACAAGAATCCGTGGCGCTGATTGCAAATGGCTTTGCTAAGAGGAAAAAATCTGGTTCCGCCCTCGTTTTGCGTGTGCTTCGGCTCAAGTTGGGCAGATCGGTAGATAGACGCTAGTTGTTAGGCCTATGAAGGCGTACGGCAAGTGTTTTTTGATGAGTGATTACCTCTTAGCCGCATGTTGTGAAGCTGGCGGATGGCAGGCGATCAATAATGTTTTGTAAATCCTAAGGATCGGTCAAATGAAAAAAAATAAATATACATTGAGAACCAAGTGCCTTGTGGGCACGGTTCTCGCTATGACTATGCTTGCATCGCTACCATTGACAGCCGCTGCGGCGCTGGTGATGACCAACCAGGGACCGAAGTGGACTAATTCCACCCGGAATAAATATTATTCAGAGGATCAGGGCTCACGGGTCATGCCGTTAAAATGGATTAGCGCCCTGAAACAAGCAGATGGGGCTCCGTTTATGGCGGATAATCTCAGTCGGTACGGCTATCTGCCGAATCCGGCAAGCCCTGAACCCGGCTTGCCGGCTGGATTCAGTGTCGCCAAAGAGAGCGGCGATAAAATTATCGGCCTGACCTGTTCAGCCTGCCATACCCGCCAGATCGACGTTGCCGAAACCTCTTACCGTATAGACGGCGGTCCAGCCATCACTGATATACAAAGCTTCTTTACCGATCTCGACAAAGCGGTCGACAAGGTGCTTACCGACCCTGTCGCCTTTACGGAGTTCGCTAAAGCGGTATTGGGCTCATCGCCCAAGAAGACCGACGAAGATATATTGCGTGCTGATGTTGCCACTTGGTTCCTGCCTTATGACACGATCATGAAAAAATCGTTGCCAGTAGAGTCTCCTTGGGGGCCGTCTCGACTCGATGCGGTATCGATGATTTTCAACCGCTTATCTGGATTAGACATCGGGCCTGCACCGAGCTACATGATCCCAGAAAACATCAAACTAGCCGATGCGCCGGTACGCTATCCGTTTGTCTGGAACGCGCCGATTCAAGATATAACGCAATGGCCCGGTTTCGCCCCTAACGGCGACCGCATACTGGGACTGAACCGCAATATTGGTGAAGTGTTCGGTGTTTTCGGTAGATTCCATCCGCAAAAGGATGAGTCGAAAATCTACAAAATCAACTATGTAGCTAACAACTCGGCCAATTTCCATGGTTTGAATAAGCAAGAAAGTATGATCATGAAGCTTGGCCCGCCGAAATGGCCTTGGAAACTGGACAGTAAACTTGCCGCTGAAGGCGAGAAGGTGTTCAACAAACAAGATCCGGCAGAAGACAATAAAAGTTGCACTAATTGCCATGGCATCACAAAAGGCAAATTTCGTTCTTTTACCCACGAAACTTGGGCTACGCCGATGGTAGATGTCGGCACGGACTCCAAGGAAGTGAACCTGCTGGGTTCCGAGGTTAAAACCGGGATACTTGAAGGTGCCCAGGTTTTTCCAGGCCAGACGCCGATAAAACCTGTTGACAAGGCCTTTTCGCTGTTGGGTATATCAACCGTCGGTGCCATTCTTCAGCATTACCTTCCAGTCGATCTTGACGAGAAACAGCAAAAGGAGCGGAATGCGCTGGATAAGTTGAAAGCGATGATGAAAAAGGAAGTCGGGAAAGTTGAAGATCTCGGCGCTTTGGGCGGCTTTGATGAACTCAAGGAAATCACCCAACCCAAGGCAGCTCCCACTACTCCGACCTTTCCCTATGAGTCCCGTGTGCTTCAGGGAATTTGGGCGACTGCTCCCTACCTGCATAACGGATCGGTGCAGTCTTTAACCGAGTTATTAACGCCAGCTGAAAAACGGGTTGCCGAGTTCAAAGTCGGCCCGGAATATGACCCGGAGAAAGTCGGTTTGGCCGCCAATCAGACCAAGTTCAACTTTACGCTGAAAACGACGGATTGTAATGACAGAAACTCCGGCAACAGCCGTTGCGGTCACGATTACGGCACCACCTTTAGCGATGCAGAGAAAAAAGCCCTGCTCGAATATCTAAAGAACCTGTAATTCCTGCAATCGTTGAGTAGCGGGACGGGGCTGATGCGCTTCGTCCTGCTATTTTTATGGGTCAAATACAGCTCGTTGCGAGTGGCTATCGATTGCTTCTGTGGGCGATGGCTACCGGAATGAAGGATTTAAAAGGAAAGGCGGATTCAACTCCGAAGTGCAATCCTAGTAATCATGCGGCATCCCTCTCTTTTTCAGAAAAAAATACCTCATGCGGTGTTTTAAAGTTGAGCGTTTTTCGAGGGCGATGATTGAGCTTATGCATGACTGCCTCAACATCGTCAT
>CAMAUL010000014.1 GCA_945861405.1 Candidatus Methylobacter oryzae
GATCCGTATTGCTTTTTGCGCTTCTTGTTACTCTGTCGAAGATGTTTGTATAACGTACCGCCCTTATGTTTATCTGCCCAGATATGCTGATAAATGCGTTCATGGCTGATTGTGATTTCTAACGTTCCCGAGATTTGCTCAGGACTCCAGTCCAAACGGATTTTTTGTTCAATCTCAACGATGACTTCGGCGGTCATTTTTAGCGCTTTGGCAGCCTGTGTTCGGCGATCGTCGGCTTTTACCTGTGCCTCCTTCGGGAAGTAACCTTTTTTGCCTCAATTGCGTTTTAGCTCCCGGCACACCGTTGATCTTGATACCTTCAATAACTCTGCTATCTCTTTCTGGTTTTTTCCCGCTGTAATTAATATGGCGGATTCAACTCCAAAGTGCAATCCTAGTGACGTAGGGGACGCTGTGCATACCAATTGGCGTAAAGATAATACTCGCACCGAATTCCAGTTCGCTTGGCATAAAGGTACGCATAGCGTACCCTACGTCACTGAATTTATTTTCTTCGAAAGAATGTCATCGGCATAGATTTGCTCGAAGATATGCCCAAATTAGCTTAGCCCGAAGCAGGCTTTAGAGTTGCTTTATCGGCTTAAGGGGATGGTGTGACGTTATTGGGATATTACAAGGGCGGCTAAAGCCGCCCCCACATGAGCAGTAATGAAATTACTTTTTAGCTTTCTCATCCGCCAACGCTTCAGCCAGCTGTTTTGCAGGCAAATAACCGGGGAAGATATTACCTTTTTCGGTTACCATCATCGGCGTTCCTTTCACTTCAAATTCCTCGGCCAATTGCATGTGCTCATCAACCGGGTTAGCGCAGGTTTTAGACGGAGGAGTCTCGCCTTTTTTGGCTGCCGTTAAAGCTGCTTTGCGGTCATCAGCACACCAGACCGATATGGCTTTTTGGTATGAATCGGAACCTTTGCCGGCTCTAGGGAAAAACAAATACTGGATGGTAATGCCTTCGGCCATGTACTGGTCGATTTCCGAATGCAATTTACGGCAATAACCGCAGTCAATATCGGTAAAGATGCTGACCGTATATTTGCTGACTTTAGGCTTGAACACGATCATTTTATCCACGCCGATATTCTCAAGAGCCTGTTTGCGGGTACTGCTCAATTTCTCTTCGGTCAAGTCCGTGCGCGCCGCAATATCAACCAAGTGCCCCTGAATCAGATACTTACCATCGCCGGATACATAAACGATATTGCCGCCGACCGTAACCTCGAAAAGACCGCTAATTTCCGAGGGCTTAACCGTACCCACTTTTGCCGATGGCATGGATTTAGCCAAGGCTTCCCTGATAGCATTTTCATCTGCATGCGCTACGGATAAATTTAGGCCGAATAGTGATAATGCGGCAATCGTAATAATTTTTTTCATATTATTCCTGAGTTATTAAAACAAACGATCAACATCCAAAAACATCGCCAACGCCATCAATGAGACGAGCAATGCAATACCGATTTGTTGAAAGAAGATTTGTACCCTTTCCGATACCGGACTGCCTTTAATGCCTTCTATCGCAAAAAACAGCAAATGACCGCCATCCAACACCGGTATCGGCAATAAATTCAATACGCCTAAACTGACGCTAACCAAGGCCAAGTATTTCAAAAAGGGAACCAAGCCCATCGTAGCTGACTGTCCTGCATACTGGGCAATGCTGATGGGGCCGCTTAGGTTATCTACGGAAGCTTTGCCGATCAGCATCTTACCCATCATTTTTAAGCTGGTCACCGAATAATAATAGGTTGTTTCCAGTGCGGCCGGTATCGCATCCAAGGGCGACAATGAATATTCAGCACTCACCGACTTGATCAACTCTTCGGGTATATAAACCGATGCGCCGACTTTACCCTCAGTTTGGTCGCCGACTTTTACGCTTTTCGGGGTAATGGTTACAGGCATCCGTGCGCCGTCGCGCTCGATCACTAGGTTTATTGCAACGTCTGGGTGACTTTTTACCGTAGCCACCCATTGCATCCAGTCTTCGATAACCGATCCGTCTGCGCTCACAAGTAGGTCGCCTTGTTTTAAACCGGCTGCAACTGCTGCGCTATCGGGCAGCACTTTTCCTATGACGGGTGGCAATTTCGGCGACCAGGGTTTTAAGCCTAAGCGCTGATACAATACGTCAGGATTTTCGGTATCTTTATCGGTAAGCTTAAGCGTCCTGACGGCTTGCACATCATCAAAGCTTTTTACCGCAACCTTGATGCTCTGCTCTCCATCAAGCGCCGAGGATAGTAAGACGGTCATTGCCTCAGTCCAGGTTGGCGTTACCTTGTCGTCAACTGAAACGATCTGATCGCCTTCAACAAAGCCTGCCGCAGCGGCCAACGTGCCCTGCTCCACCGCGCCGAGTATCGGCTTTATACCGGTCTCGCCGATCACCAGTACGCTCCAGAACAACGCAACGGCCAGCACCAGATTAAACACGGGGCCTGCGGCGACTATGGCAGTTCTGGCTAATACCGATTGGCGGTTAAAGGCATACGGCAAGTCTGCCTCAGCAACCTCGCCTTCCCGCTCATCGACCATCTTGACATAGCCGCCCAGCGGAATGGCTGATAACACATACTCTGTCGAATCAGGATTTTTCTGATACGCGCATAAAACCTTGCCGAAACCAATCGAAAACCGGAGCACTTTTACTCCGGCTTTGCGTGCGACCCAGAAATGTCCAAATTCATGAATTGAAACCAGGACACTGATCGCAACTATGAAATAAAACAGCGTATGCAGCATTTCCATCAGTTTAAGTTAGCTCTCCAATAATCTGAGTGGACACCAGCCTAGCCTGCTGATCCGCATCTAAAATAATTTCCAGCGTATCGGCCGGTTTAGCCACGAATTTTTTCATACAGCTCTCGATAATAAGCGGAATATCGGTAAACCGAACCTGTTCGTTTAAAAAAGCCTCGACGGCAATTTCATTGGCCGCATTTAAAATAGTCGGCATGGTGCCGCCTGTAGCAATGGCTTCATAGGCCAGACGCAAACAAGGAAACCGTTCCAAGCTTGGCTCCTGGAAATCCATGCGCCCAACATCAAAAATATTCAATGGTTCAACGCCCGAATCAAACCGCTCCGGCCAAGCCATTGAATAGGCAATCGGTATGCGCATATCGGGATTGCCCATTTGCGCCAGCACCGTTCCATCCACATAATCCACCATCGAATGGATAACGCTTTGCGGATGAATAACCACTTGAATTTGATCTGGGGTCATATCGAACAAAATACAAGCCTCGATCATCTCCAGGCCTTTATTCATCATCGTTGCCGAATCGACGGAAATCTTCCGGCCCATATCCCATTTAGGGTGAGCCACTGCTTGCTCCGGCGTGACACTATGCAATTGGTCTACAGGCGTTTCCCGAAAGGGGCCGCCCGATGCGGTCAACAAGATCCGTCTGGCTTGTTTCGCCTGCATCCCGGTTTTGTAACCGGCAGGCATGCATTGGAATATCGCATTATGCTCGCTGTCTATCGGCAGCAATTGCGCGCCTGAATCGGTGACGGCTTGCATAAAAATCGAACCCGACATGACCAGGGCTTCTTTGTTGGCCAACAAGATAGTTTTACCTGCCTTGGCCGCCGCCAGACTCGGCAATAAGCCTGCCGCACCGACAATCGCCGCCATCACCGAATCGACGTTATCCAGCGTTGCAACATGCTCCAGCGCCTTAGCGCCGGACATGACTTTTATATCGGCTACCGGCGAGCTTTTAAGTTTTTCTGCAAAAACTTGCGCCTTCTGTTCATCCACTACGACGACGACTTCCGGATGATGTTCCAGGCATTGTTCGTAAAGGGCGTCGATATTGGTATTGGCCGTTAACGCGATGACTTTATACAGACTGGAATGTCTGGCCACCACATCTAAAGTGCTGACACCTATCGAGCCTGTGGCTCCGAGTATGCAGATGCCTTTCATGGGTGAATTAAATAAATGCCGGCGTAGAAAAATGGGATGGCCGCAATCAGGCTGTCAATCCTATCCAGAATACCGCCGTGACCGGGCAGCAATGACCCTGTGTCCTTGACGCCGCGCTGGCGTTTAACCACGCTAAAAAACAAGTCGCCGTAAATTGAAATCAATACGGTAAGTACGGAGAGCATGAAAAAATCCGAGGCAATCATTAAGGGGAAACCGTAAATCAAACTTAAAACAACGGCGCAAACGCCTCCGGCTATTAAAGCGCCGTACATGCCTTGAACTGTCTTGCCAGGGCTGATATCGGGAGCCAATTTGGTTTTACCGAATTTCTTTCCGGTAAAATAAGCGGCAATATCGGCAGCCCAAACTAAGACCAGAAAATAGAGGGTCAACTCCACAGGATAAAAAGTTCTTAATCGCGTTAAAAACATCCAGGTGGACAATAAAACAAACCAACCGATTAATGCTTTATAGCGAAGTCTCATTTCCAATTTTAAAACAGCCGCAGGGGTGTTTCTGATTAATATCATGGTCAATATCCAAAACACCACCGGAGGTATAACAAACCACTCCAACATCCCCGAATAAACCCTGATATCGGGTACATCGACCGTTTCCAAATAAGAGCTGATAGAGGTTAAATCCGCTTCTTTGGTGATGGAAATTAAACGTTGCACACTTAACTCAAGCACTTGCGCTAATATTTCAAGAAATTGCGTCCAAAAATGCAACCATAGCATCGGCAGAATCAAAGCCAATAAAAACAATCCGCGTTTAACCGGCGAATTAATGCCGACCAGATTAGTCCACTCCCATGCCGCTAAAAGCGTGATTAAGCCTATAAGCAATGAAAAATATTCCGTAGGCAGCTGAAAAACAGCCAGCACAACCAGGGGAACCAGAATTAATGCAGTAATAATTCGCTGTAGTAACATGTTGATTATTATGATGGTGAGGTTGGAAGTAAGTGTTAGTTTTTAGTAAAAAACCAGCCGGTTATTTTAAGGTAACGGATTTAGCCAACAGTTGATCTCCGGTATAACCAAAGCGCCTTTGTCGGCCTTTAAAGCTGTTAATAGCCTCTTGTAGTGAACTCTGATCGAAATCAGGCCATAGCGTTGGAGTAAAGTACTGTTCTGCATAGGCCAATTGCCATAACAAAAAATTACTGACACGTTGTTCGCCGCCGGTTCTGATAAACAAGTCGGGTTCGGGCAGGTCTGCGGTTGATAAATGCTGATTGACCAGCTGTTCGCTGATGTCCTGATTTTTCAATTCGCCAGCCGCTATTTTTTCCGTTATTTTACGAAACGCCTGACACAGATCCCAGCGCCCCCCATAATTTGCCGCAATGACCAGCGTTAAGGCGGTATTGTCTTTGGTTTGCGCCTCTCCTTCGGCCATTTTAGTCTGTAACTTATCAGAGAATGCGGTTCGGTCACCAATAAATCGCAAGCGAATATTATTGCGGTCAAGCTTGTCGATTTCTCTTTGCAGCGTCGCCATAAACAGTCCCATCAACAGCGACACTTCTTCTTCGGGGCGTCGCCAGTTTTCACTGCTGAACGCGAACAAGGTCAAGACCTCAACCTCTTGTTTGGCGCAGTACTCGACAATTTTCCGAACCGCTTTAACCCCGGCCTGATGACCGATAGCACGTGGCATAAAGCGTTTCTGCGCCCAACGGCCGTTACCATCCATGATAATAGCGATATGACGCGGATCGGTATTGAAACCCAAGAGCGCGCTTGCTGATTCTAGACTGTTCCCGTCATCCGTAGCCATAGTTTAAATTCCAATTACATTGACAGTAAATCGGCTTCTTTTGCTTCCAGCAATTTCTCAACGTCTTTAACATACTGATCGGTCAATTTTTGAATTTTTTCTTCAGCTGCATGCGCATCATCTTCGGAAATCAATTTTTCCTTTAAGGCTTCTTTGATGGCTGAATTTGCATCACGACGAATATTCCTGATCGCAACACGACCATTCTCCGCTTCATTCTTGACGACTTTAACCAAGCTGCGACGACGCTCTTCAGTCAATGGCGGCAACGGAATACGAATCACCATGCCGTTGGTAGCCGGATTCAAGCCCAGATCCGATTTCATAATGGCTTTTTCTATCGCCTGTACCATGCCTTTTTCCCAAGGGGTAATCGTCAAGGTACGTGCGTCTTCAACGGCGATATTGGCGACCTGGGATAACGCAGAATCGGTGCCGTAATATGAAACGGTAATTTGATCCAACAAGCTGGGATGAGCCCTGCCCGTTCTTATTTTTGAGAATTCATGCTTCAAGGCGTCAATACTTTTACCCATGCGGGTTGAAGCGTCCTGTTGAATATCACTAATCATTTTCTGTTCCTCGTTGAATAAGGGAGCCTATTTCTTCACCCATCATCAGTCTCATTACTGCACCTTTCTCAAAAATATTCATCACCCGCATCGGCACATTGTTATCCCTGCATAACACCAGCGCGGTCGTATCCATGACATTAAGACGCTGATCGAGTGCTTCATCATAAGTTAACCGAGGATAAAATTTGGCGTCCTTTACTTTTTCAGGATCCGCCGAATAAACACCTTTGACCTTAGTTGCCTTAATCATTAACTGGGCATTGATTTCAATGGCTCTGAGACTGGCCGCCGAATCGGTAGTGAAAAAAGGGTTTCCGGTTCCCGCCGCGAAAATCACGACCCGGCCTTTTTCCAAGTGTCTGACGGCCCGGCGACGAATATAATCTTCGCAGACCTGATTGATTTTCAGTGCGGACATCACTCTGACCTGCTGCCCGCAAGCTTCCAGCGCATCCTGCATAGCCAAGGCGTTGATGACCGTAGCCAGCATACCCATCTGGTCGCTGGTTACTCTATCCAAGCCTTCTGAGGCTTTTTCGGCTCCACGCAATATGTTTCCGCCGCCAATAACCAAACCAACCTGAATACCGACATCGCACAACTCTTTAATTTCAGTGGCAAGTCGCTTAACAATATCAGCATCAATACTACCACCTGCCTCACTCATTAAAGCTTCACCGCTTAACTTAAGTAAAATTCTCTGGCAAATTGGTTTGGTCATATTAATTATCGGGGGCTAGTATTTATTATTGTGGGCGCGAATTTATTCGCGTCTATAGAGGCAGCGCGAATAAATTCGCGCCCACAGCCGAGGAGTGGGTTAACTGCCTCTAACTTGTGCCATAACCTCTTCGGCAAAGTTTTCTTCTTTCTTCTCAATACCCTCGCCCACTTCCAAACGGGCAAAACGTATAACGCTATTACCTTTAGAAGCAAGCAATTTGGCGACAGTAACCTTATCGTCCTTAATAAAAGGCTGACCCAACAGGGTTATTTCTGCCAGAAATTTACTAATACGGCCTACTACCATTTTTTCAATAATGTCAGCTGGCTTTCCGCTTTCTGCTGCTTGAGCTGAGAAAATTTCTTTTTCTTTCTCAATCAATTCTGCTGGCACTTGTTCGTCAGAGACACACGTCGGCTTGCTTGCAGCGATATGCATGGCGATGTCTTTACCTAATTGCTCGTCCGCCTTAGCCAGTTCAACGATCACGCCGATTTTTTTGCCATGCAGATAGCAGGCTGTACCACCGGTAGCAGCATGGTATTTTTGAAAGCGTCTGACCGTAATGTTTTCGCCCAACTTGGCGATCAGACCGCGACGAACTTCGTCCACAATCGTACCGTCAGCCAATTTCATTGCCAACAACTGTTCATCTGTTTCAATATCGGAATTCAACAAAGCTGCCGTAACATTATTGACAAAATTGACGAAGTCATCCGCCTTGGCGACGAAGTCAGTCTCGCAATTAACATCGGCAATCGCCACAGTTTTTCCATCATCACTGACTTTAGCGCCGATGATACCTTCAGCAGCAATACGATCGGATTTTTTATCGGCTTTGGCTAGACCGGATTTGCGCATGTTTTCAATGGCCAATTCCATGTCGCCATTGGCTTCAACCAATGCTTTTTTGCACTCCATCATGCCGGATGCGGTTCTTTCACGCAGTTCCTTAACCATCGCTGCACTTATATTAATACTCATTCTTTGTCTTTCCTCATTATTCATCACTGTAAAAACGCCCCCGTAAGGAGGCGTTTTTTATGCCTAACTTTAAGCGCTCAAAGAACGCCTGTAAAAATAAGACCGTACCTTACTCTGCCGCTGCTTCTTCAACAAAATCATCTGCTTTTGCCGACAGTCCTAAACCCGCTGATTTTGCTTCCATGACCGCCGCAGAAACGCTTTCGCAATAGAGTTTAACTGCGCGGATCGAATCATCGTTACCGGGAATAATGTAATCGATTTGTTCCGGCGAATTGTTGGAATCGACAATGCCGACAACTGGAATACCTAATTTCTTGGCTTCACTGATCGCATTTTTTTCATAACCGACATCCAGAATGAAAATCACATCTGGAACGCCTTTCATGTCTTTAATTCCGCCCAGACTGCGCTCAAGCTTTTCCAGTTCGCGCTCCATGCCTAACGCTTCTTTCTTGGCGAAACGTTGGTGCAGCGTACCGTCAGCTTTCATCGCTTCCAATTCTTTAAGGCGATTGATGGACTTCTTGATGGTTTTGAAATTTGTCAGCATGCCGCCTAACCAACGATGGTTGACATAAGGCATGCCGCAACGTGCGGCTTCTTCAGCAACCACTTTACGTGCTGCTTTCTTTGTACCAACAAACAGGACGGTGCCTTTGTTTGCTGTCATCTGACCCAGATAATTCATTGCGTCATTAAACATTGGAAGCGTTTTTTCCAAATCGATAATATGGATTTTGTTACGAGCGCCGAACAGGTAGTTAGCCATTTTCGGGTTCCAATAACGAGTTTGATGCCCAAAATGGACACCCGCTTCAAGCATTTGACGCATAGATACTGCTGACATGTATTCTCCTAAGATTAAATATTCGGAACCTATGTTCCGAGGTTGGGTTACGCCTCCACCTATCCCGCTTGGAAACCAGCTATAATCTTATTTAAGCCAGCACCCTTCCAAACGTGACGATAGGCGTGAGTATTAGTTCGAAAACGAACTTCCCTTTATACCATATTTACTTTTTCACAACAAGCCGAACTCTGTTAAAATGACCGCATTACATAGACGCAAGTCGAAAGACGCAAAGTTAAAAATCTGTCGCTTGCGCCCTTAGCTATTAGCCTTACACCTGATTTTTCATGAGCATAATTATTAAAACCGAAACTGAAATCGAAAAAATGCGTATTGCCGGAAAGCTGGCCGCCGAAGTTTTGGAAATGATCGCCCCTTACGTTGTCCCCGGCGTTACCACCGACGAACTGAATCAGATTTGCCACGACTATATTGTCGATGTGCAACAAGCCATACCTGCGCCACTCAATTACCGCAGCTTTCCTAAATCAATCTGCACGTCAGTCAACCAGCAGATCTGCCACGGTATTCCCGGCGAGAAAAAACTCAAATCCGGCGACATCGTCAATATCGACATTACCGTCATTAAAGACGAGTACCACGGCGATACCAGCAAAATGTTTTGTGTCGGCGAAGTCAGTCAACATGCAAAACGCTTAGTCAAAATCACCCAGGAAGCCATGTTTTTAGGCATCCAACAAGTCAAGCCTGGAGCCACACTGGGCGATGTCGGCCATGCCATACAAAAACATGCAGAATCCAATCGCTACTCCGTGGTCAGGGAATTTTGCGGGCATGGTATCGGCAAAAGCTTCCACGAAGAGCCGCAAGTGCTGCATTACGGTAAAGCCGGTGACGGCGAAGTCCTTGAAGCGGGCATGATATTAACCATCGAGCCGATGATCAATCTCGGCAAACGCCATATGAAAGTGCTGTCCGACGGCTGGACAGCGGTCACCAAAGATCGCAGTCTATCCGCGCAATGGGAGCACACTATCCTGGTCACCCAAAGCGGCTATGAAATCCTGACCTTACGCCAAGAAGAAAAGCTTCCGCTCCTGCTCGCGCCCCTTACCAACATCCTGTAGGCAATGTGACCGCCTTGAACAAGCGCATCAATACATCGCTTTTTGCCGAAAAGGACAGCCTGCAACAAGTCAAACAGTTGCTAAAGCAAAAAGACGCCGAACTGCGGCAAAAATTTAACCCGCATAAATCGGTTTCCAAGCTGCTCAAAGACAAATCCGACTTTATTGATAACATTCTAAGTTGTTGCTGGGAACATTTTCTCGGCGACTACGCCAGCCAGCTTTCGCTGTGCGCCGTTGGCGGTTACGGCAGAAAAGAACTATTCCCCTACTCTGACATCGATCTGGTTGTGCTGCTTAATTCCGAGGACATCCAGCCATATCAGGAAGGCTTATCCAGCTTCTTTACTTTTCTCTGGGACATCGGCCTAAAACTGGGGCAAAGCGTCCGCACCATCAAGCAATGCGTTGAAGCGGCGATAGACGACCAAACCATCATGACCAGTCTGATGGAAATAAGGCTGATTGCAGGCAATACCGTACTGTATAAAACCCTAAAACAGCAAACTACCTCGGATAAAATTTGGCCTTCAGACCGGTTTTTCGCCGCTAAAATGGAAGAGCAGCGGCAGCGTTACGCCAAATTTCACGACACCGCCTACAACCTTGAACCCAATATCAAAGAAGGGCCGGGTGGCTTGCGCGACCGGCATGTCATCGCTTGGGTGTTCAAGCGCCATTACAATTCATCGACACTCAGGGAGCTGATTAAATACGGATTCCTACCCAGCTCTGAATATCAAGAGCTGGTCGACGCTCTTGAAGTGCTCTGGCGGATCCGTTACGCGCTGCATCTGCTAACCAACCGCTGTGAAGACCGACTGATTTTCGATTATCAGCGCGATCTTGCCGAGCAATTCGGTTTCAGCACCGAGCACCAGGAATACAACCAGGATGTCGAACAGTTCATGCAGTTTTATTTTAAAACGGTACTGGGACTTGAGCGTCTCAATGAAATGCTGCTGCAATTGTTTAACGAGCGCTTCGTTCCTGGTGAAGCTATATACAAAACCATTCCTCTTAACGATAAATTCGTCGCTATCAACGGCTATCTCGAAGCCATTGATGACGCTCTTTTCGAGCGGCACCCACTCGCCTTGCTGGAACTCTTTTTAGTTCTGGAACAAAACTCATCAATCAAAGGCGTCAGGGCGACCACCATACGCTTGGTACGTAAAAACCTGCATTTAATCGACGACGAATTCCGCCGCAACAAAGCCGCCAACCGGTTGTTTATCGAGGCATTCCGCCAACCGCGAGGCATTACCGATCAATTAAGGCGCATGAACCGCTACGGAGTTTTAGCCGCCTACATCCCCCATTTCGCCAATATTGTCGCCCGCATGCAGTATGATTTGTTTCATATTTACACGGTAGACGAACACACCCTGTTTGTAATCCGCAACTTGCGCCGTTTTGCCTTGGAAAAACACCTTGATGAATTGCCTTTCTGCAATGATGTTTTCCTGATGATTTCGAAACCGGAACTACTGTATCTTGCCGGTTTATTTCATGACATTGCCAAAGGCAGGAGCGGCGATCATTCCGCCCTTGGCGAACAAATCGTCAGGGAGTTCTGCATCCAGCACGAACTTTCTTCACACGACACCAACCTGATCTGCTGGCTGGTGCGCAACCATCTGGTGATGTCGATGACTGCGCAGCGTAAAGACATCAGCGATCCGGACGTCATTCATCAATTCGCGCAAACCGTCGGCAGCATCGAATACCTGAATTACCTGTACCTGCTGACCGTGGCCGATATTCGCGCCACCAACCCGGAGCTGTGGAATGCCTGGAAAGACGCCCTGCTAAAAGAGCTTTATTCGGTGACCTACAGCACCTTGCACCGAGGTTTGCAAAACCCCGTGACCTTGGCTGACCGCCTGCTCGAAAACAAAAGAGAAGCCAAAGACGAACTAATTAAACTCGGCATATCCGAACCGACTATCCTAAGCTCCTGGCAGCATACCGGCGACGATTATTTTTTAAGATATTCAGCCGATGAAATCGCTTGGCACACCATTGCCATAGCCTCATCCAGAGAAGAGGAACTGCCGCTGGTTTTACTGCGCCCGCAAACCCAACGCGGCAGCGCCGAAGTGTTCGTCTACACGAAGAACGAAGAAGCTATTTTTTCGCTGAGCACAGCCACCCTCGACCAACTGGGTCTGACCATACTCGATGCCAGAATCATGACTACGACCGATGACTACGTACTCAATAGTTTTCTGGTTCTTGAGCAGTCGGGCGACCCTATCAATGAACTGTTCCGGGAAGTGCATATTTGCAATGTGCTGCGTAACAATCTGCTGCATCATGAAGTGAAACAGCACAAAAACATTCATCGCCAATCGCGGCAGGCCAAACATTTCCCTATCCCGACCAGCATTCAATTTCATGTCGACCCATTAAACAGGCACACGATTATCGAGCTGATCACCACCGATCATGCCGGACTGTTATCGAAAATAGGCCGCGCCTTTGTGCAAAAAGACATCCATTTGCACAACGCAAAAATAACCACCATAGGCAGCCGGGCTGAAGATATGTTTTACATCACAGACAATAGGTCGCAGCCGATCACCGACCCGGTCAGGCAGGAACAAATACGCAAAGAGATCTTGAAAATGTTGGGGGCCACGGGCTAATGTAAAGCAGGTTATGGGCTGCGATGATTAGGAATCTTTTTTGTTTAAAAGTCTTCTGATGTCAATGGGTTAAGCGATATTTTTATGCGACTAATTACACGCATTATCGCTCAACACTCAGCATTCCATCCTTATTAAATTGATATTTATGTTCCACCCATCCTTTACCCAATAACGTCAGGACGCTGTCATAATAATGATCGGGTTTATTGGAAGATTCACGCGCTTCTAAATTCTTTAAAAATTCGTTTTGTCTTAACAAATCGTTAGCGCTGGATAAAAAAGGTAAAACGGCCGCGCTAAAACCCAATTGCTTATAACCTGTTTGCACTTTCATTGCTGTATCGTACTGTTCCGAGACATAACCATCAGTTTGAATGGTTTTTAGCATGGGCGAAAAATGCGTCATTAATGTTTGTTTATCGGGATCATCATTGCTCAACATGCCCAGCCAAAGGTAGACGCGAATGGCATTATAACCGCCAACTTTACTGTCTTTCTCATCGGCGCTAACCAAGCCATTATTGTCGATAATAGCCCATTCCGGACTAAATCCATGCGGCGCCGATTGTTTTAAAAATTTAATACTGTTTTGAGCAATCTCCTGCCATGGCGAATGAGGATATAACACAGCAAAACGTCTAAAAATTTGGATCGGCAAATAACTAGGATTCAATCGCCACGAATGATCTGTTAATTGGAATCCCCTTAAACCCGGCAAAATCATCCATCCATAATGAGGCACTTGCACCGCTTCTTCCTGCAGTATCCGCATTGCCATAAAATAACTTAACGACTGATAGCGATACTCACCCCATAACCGTCCCGCTTCGGCCAGCGTGTAAGCAATCCATAAATCAGAATCCGATGCCGAATTACTATCTAAAATGCCATATTGAGAAGTTTCTTTTTTCAACCCCCATAACCACGCCGGCAAATGTTCAGTTAAGTCATTATTTGCTAAATTATTCTCCGTCCAATTTAACAAGCGATCAAAGGTTTTCCGGTCATCAGCAACTAAGGCAAATAACAATGCATAAGATTGCCCTTCCGAAGTCGTAATCAATTGCTCACTACTGCCATCGATTACGCGTCCTTCAGGTGAAATATAAGTTGTTTTAAAATGCTCCCAATCTGCCCAAGACTCACTGGCTTGAGAAGGGATCGAAATAAGCGTTAGCGCAATTATCAATAAAATTTTCATAACAGCTTAAGACAGCTTGAACTAATCATCATGGCGGTGCGACCACCAATAAGAGACATATTTAAGCATCTGCCAGAACACCACAATCATTAATATAATCATCAATAATGTTAAAAAACCCAGCAAAATAGGTCTGTCTGAAAATTCAAACCAAATCAATTTAATAATCGGTAATTGTCCGACGTAATAGGTTTCTCCCACTTGAGTATTAACAACTTCATCGTCTCTGAATAATGACACGGTGCCAGATATACTATGCGTCTTATATATGAGTGTTGAGGTGATTTTTTTAAACGCAGCGGGTTTAGAGGCCACGACCGCCACTACGCTTTTATTTTTCTGCCAAGGCGATTCAAAGCCAATCAGCGCACCAACTTCACCTTCATTTTTGAATTCGACTTGTTTAAAAACTTCTCGACTTAATTTTATCTGAGTCGGCTGAAATAACGTCATGTATTCGGTATCGCGAATCGGCAACGTAATCGTTTTTTTAATTTCAGATATCATTGCATTAAATAACATATGCGGATCTGTTTCTTGCATAATGTTGGCCGCCAAAAAACCAATCACTAAGACATCTTTATTTTCAATTCCTTTAAAAGGTGCTGAATCAAAAATAGTAAATTTTGTTGCCGTTAATCCAGTAGAAGCACCAAATGAACCTAATAGATCCAGATAGGCTTCCATTTCACTGGTAGTGGCATTTCTATCAAGAATAATCGCAGTATCTGATAGATCGGCTAATCGGGTAAAAGGAAAACCCACGCTGGCAAATGCTTTTAAATCAGGCATCGCCATATAATGAGAAAAACCAGTTAAATCCATAGTTGAGTCAGCGTCGATTTCGCCGTACATATAGTTAGCTGTCAAATCTATACAATCGCCGCTATCAGGCTTGGTAAACTCATAGTCAAATTGAATTTCGTTTTTAGCGTCCAATCTAAAACCTGGAACCAACACTTCATTTGTCACATTTGAAATTAAATTATCGACGAATGGAATTTTTAATCCGTCGTAGCCTGAACTTTCACCAATCCCTTTTTCTGTTAGGGGGAGGCCTTTAACAAAAAGATCATTTACCATGACGGATAATTGTGAATCATCTTCTTTGTTAGGCGGCGAATAACGATATTTGATATTTAGTGGAATACCACGACTCCCCCAAATGAACAAATCTGGCGGGATATTAAAACGCACCGTTATCGGACGCGGTGTGCGTCCTTTAGCTTGTAATTGTGTAGGCGAATCGATTAACTCTCCAAATTTGATTTTACGATTGATTGGAATCCAATTGGGTGCATCATAAGGTTTTCGAGGTGAAATCTCTTTAATATGAGTAATTTCCGCAGATGAACCGGCCAACAAGGGGGCGCCATTCGCTAATCCTTCAATGGCATTGCGTAAATCTTGCTTATCCCGTCCTAGCACTAGCAATAATTTAACGAACGAATTATTAGGATGTGTAATGAGTTGAATAGTTGGCGCATTGACCGGTGGCAAATCTTTTAAAAAATCGGGGCGCTTATTATTTGTAGCAAACACAATAGCGTGTTTTCTTGGCAACTGATTAATGAGCACTGGAAAAGACATGCCCCGCCATTTCGCTAAACTACCCAAATACGATGCCGTAATACCGGCGGCTTCCGATGTTTCACTGTGAGCGTTTTCAGGAAAAATAAACGGAACTTCCACGGGTAAATAATCATTCGAATCAAAAAAAGGTTTGGGGAAAAAGGCAAAATCATTTTTTAACGGCAAGGGCTGCACCGTCAAGATGAGTTGACTTTGATTACTAATATCAAACCACATGCTCATCTGCGCTTTGGTTGCGCAACGCATTTCACGAAAAGCAATCAATTCAAATGAAATCTCGTTAGATTTAGATAAAAACCGAGGGTCAAAACTAAGCGTATTTTTGATTGGAATGCCGGCTTTATTGGCTTCAACAGGAATATACCCGGCAATTTGGTTATTTAAGCGTACGCGCACATGAGAAATGTCGTGCGTTAGCGACGGTGAATAAGTATAAGTTACGTCAATTTTAGCGGCCGTAACCAGCTCATCGAGCCGCGAACCAAATCCTATCGTTTTCTGTGCTAAATTGCCTTGTAATTTAATCGATGATGCCAAGCCTAATTGTTCAAAAGTCACAACTTCTTCTTTAATGGGCAAATTATCAAGCTTATAAGTAACGTTATCTTCAAAAAAATCACGTTGAGCGCAAAAACTTTGTTCTGTGAAGAGAATCAGCAAAGAAAAAAGCAGAATGCGCGGCAATCCATTAGCGTAATATTTACTAGCGGCTATGGCTGCAATTTTTATTTTAAACGTTCTCATATTGAATAGAATTATCTTTAATATTTTTAGGCAGCAAAGTCTTGATGAAGACTGTAGATGTGCCTATCAACAGAAAAGACTTAGTAATAAATTTTGGAAGCGATCTAGCTAAACCAATATAACCATGAAGACAAAACGCGATAATGGTTTTTATGTTCGATAGGGCGTTGTCGTGAGTGGAATATTGATTCCGCGATACCCATGCATCTGAACGAGAATAAGTACATTGAATATAATCAAGCTGTTGTTGTAGCGTTAAATTTTCCAATAAGACCCCAAAAAAACCATTGCTCACATTTGTAACCCGCGCAGGAAATGCAAACTCCCGATCACCACGCGAAATTAGCACATGAATTTTTTCATTTTTTTCAATTGCCGAAGCTTGCGTATCAATGCGAAGCCCAAGCCCTGAACCCGAATAATCCTCCAATATCGCGCAAATTAAATGCCCAGACGCTTTTCTAACCATGACTTCAGTATTGACTTCGATGCGATGCTGCATTCGCACTTGTTTTATTTCTTGCATCAAGCTAATCGCTCCACCCAACACTAATAAATTATAGACCGTCCATGCAAAATAAATCAGCACCATTGTATTTTCATCGGTGGAACCGGATAAAAAACGATATACCGCAGCAGCAATACCCAACAAATTCAGCGCAACCAAAAATAAATAGGGCCTGGAAAATGCCAGATTAAACAAACCTGGTTTGGTTAAATCCTCTTTTGCCGTTACCTTGAAAGAACCAATTTTAGGGCTGATTAACGTAACTGCCGTTGGAAGAGTGGTATACCATGCCAAAACGATTTGGTAAATTTTCGTCCAAAATGAATAGCGCTGTTTTCCATGTAAGCATTGGTACGAATTGGCGATACTTGAATATACAATCGCAGGAACAGCATATAGCAAAATTTCAACGGTGGTCGCATGAATTAAGTAACTGTGAAAAAAAAGGAATCCCAACGGAGCCAATAAGAAAATTAAACGAGGAATACCGCCAAGAAAAAGAAGCATTGCGTTAACATAGTACAAACGTTGTTCAATGCTCAGCTCTTTCCCTAATAACGGATTATCGATGCGGAAAATTTGTGCCATGCCACATGCCCGAAGAATCCATTGTCCGATATGCTCCGCCAAGGTTTCAGTTGTTAATCGAGCCGCTTGTGTCACATCAATATAAGCAGAGGTGTAACCCTCGCGGTGTAATCGCAATGCCGTGTGTGCATCTTCGGCGACCGTTTCGACGGCAATACCACCGACTTCAAGTAAAGGTTCGCGTTTTAAAATTGTGCCTGAACCACAAAACCCTAAGTCGTTGCCATCCTGAACCACACCATTTAACCAGCTATCTTCATTAAGCGTTTTTTTAAAATTACCAATATTGTGCTCAAACGGATCGGGTGAATATAAATGATGCGGTGTTTGAATGAGAGCGAGTTTTTTATCTTCTAAAAAGCCCCCCATTGTCAGTTGCAAAAAAGACCGCACCGGAATATGGTCACAATCAAAGATAGCGACATAATCGCCTTTTGTGATCATTAAAGCATGATTGATATTACCTGCTTTGGCATGAAAATTATTGTTTCGCGTAATGTAACCCACGTTCACTTGTTCTGCGAACTCTCGAAACGAAGAGCGTTTGCCGTCATCAAGAATAAAAATATTAAGTTTATCTTCAGGCCAATCAATACTTATCGCGGCAAGCGTTGTTATCTTAACAATATCCAGCTCTTCATTATATGTCGGGATAAAAATATCCACGCTTGGCCAAAGGCTTGCGTCGTCAGGCAGTGGCACTGTTTTTCGTTGCAATGTACAGGCAAATTGGAAATAGCTGAGTAACAAAATAAACCATGCATAAGTTTCAGCACAAATTAAAATGACACCAAAAAAGACATCAATGTGGCTATCAAGGTTTAATGTGGACGTATATCGCCACCATAAATAACGAGTAGAAACAGCTAATGCTAGGGTAACCAATATCAATTTGGATAAATGCCCGACAATAGCGCGGGCTATCATAGCGACAAATGCCGCCAAAATTACAAAGATGATTTGTGTCGAAATATTAAACGGAACAGTAAGACAAATGAAGCCTAAAAGAAGAAAAAAAAGCACGTAAACATAAGGATCAAATTCCTCGTGATAATATTTACGTGGGTGTTCAAGTTTACTCAACACCACGCCTATCGCGTTGATAGCCTCATTAAAGAGTGAAGATACGATATCCTTTGGGCGATAAAATAACTTTTTGTAAAAAAATAGAGTGTTATAAACGTTTTTTGTTTGTATTGTTCCTAACCATATTGCTTGGATAACAAAGCGAATTGCATCCGCAAACGTAGGCTTTGCCCAATCAATATGTGGAAATGATTTTTTCAGCGTTTGAGCCGCTTTTATTCTTTGTGGTTCGTGAAAAAAAAACAGTAAAAAAATAAAAATAATCAGCCCTATAAGCGTCCCATAAAACTGATTTCTGTCATTAAATAATTTATTTTTAAACACCAACCAATCTTCAATAATAATCGGTTGAAAAATAATAGAAAGCAAAACAACATCAAAAGACAATTTGTTTTTTCTATAGAACGGATTAATCGCTGACATGGCTTTGAACTAACGATTAAAATAACTAATCAACCAAATCGCACAATTTCTGAATTCTTTTGCAGATGCGGAATTTGGCGCGTGTAACGACACTGTAGTTTGGTGTGCAAATGCTTCTTTAATATTTTCATCAAAATGAATATTTACCGGAATCATTTTATTTGACAGCACTTTCTTAAATATCAAAATCATTTCATAATCCATTTCACTATCTGGCATTAATTTATTCATTAAATAATATGATTTGTTGCTAAGTGAGTTGTCATCATGAATGTAAACAGATTGCATAGAATCGATCAGTTGCGATAAACAAGCTACGCTTGGCTCGAATATCCTTAAGATAATATCGCTCAAATTTAATGCTTGAATGCTTAGCGTATTTAATTCGCTAGGCACATTTAATATAATCCAAAATTTATCCGGCAAATCAAGTGAACTTAGTGCATCACTTAACCAATCATCACTGAGGTAGTCGTTCATTAAAGCTTGATGATTTTTGTAATTGATTTGGCCAAAAGGAAGAAAGTGGACTCCTTGTTCGCATTGAAATGCGGCATTATTCCATGGCTTTTTATCATTTATATTGAATGCCCAACCCGAAGGGTTTTGCCAATCCATATTAAAATGTAGGCGTAACAAATTGCTTGGATTTAAATCAAAAACCAGCACATCTTGATCTAACTCCTGAAGAATCCGCGCCACATTGGCAACAATTGTTGATGCCCCCGCACCTGATTGAATACCTTGAACACACAGAATATGCATTTAGGTTATTTTATTATGTTGGTTTACGAAGTTTTGAACGCCAACCGATATAATTTGATCGACTAGCGGCCATTTTTTTTTAATTTTTATGATAGCTTCATTTTCTTTGACTTCGATATAGTTGCTGTTTTCAATGCCAATGTTTTTGCATGGCCCATCTAGGCCATTTTCTTTATGCTTCATTTATCTAACCCTGCCAATTAACAATTACTCATCGTATTTCAACCATTCTTCTTTATCAAATGCATAGTAATAATTTTTATTGTATTGCATGACTATTGAACCCTCATTTTCAGAAAGCAACGGCGTTTCAGGGAGATTATTGAGTAGTTTTTCAGGATCAAACTCATTTTTACTGAACACATCTTGTTCGAGCAATTGGTTGACGAGGTGGGCAATGGCAAAGAAACTGCTTTGCTGGATTATATGTTTTTGTTCGCCGATGCGCAGCATATTGTTGCCAATGACTTTCAAACCGACAGGGACATGGGTTATTAAAGGGCTTGGCAAATCGCGCATCCCAGAAATCTGCATTTTATCGCCACGGATATTTGCCCCATGCTCTGGCACAAACAAGACAACAATAGGACGGTTGGATTTTTTCAATGCTTCTAACACTGCATACATGTCATCAAGTAACGAAATTAATCTTTGCTCGTAAGTTTCAAGTGTATTTGCTGTGTCGGCCTCTTTAAAGCGGAGGCCATCATGCAAGCTGATTGTATTGTAAAAAGTAAATTTTTTGTTTTCCTTGTGTTGTTCTCTATTTTGTAACCAATGTGAAAAAATTTCGCCATCGCGATAAACTAATGAATCATGATCAAAACTAAGTAAATAATGACTCAATTTATATTGGATAGGGCTTACATCTAAATCGGCTTTCTCTTTAATCAGTTTTAAGAAATTATCAAATGTGCCGTCATGATTCAATATTAACTCTACGTCATAACCAATATTTTTTAAACTTTCTAGTAAATAGCATTGCTGATCCGGTGGGTTGGACATAAGGTCGGCATGCGGTTTTTGTCCGCAATTTGCTTGTAATAAGCGAATAACTGCCGGGCCGCTGTATGAGGTGGCTGAATTAAAATTATCAAAAATAATATCAAACTCTTTAAATAGTTTATGATTTTCTTGCTTAAAATATTTAATGTCATCCCATGCCAATGAACAAATACTTAATACTAAAATATCAAATTCTTTTTTAGTTTCTAAATCCTTATTTATAGTTAGTTTCAAGTCAGATTGTTTTTTAAAGAAATCTTGTCGGTAGTTATTGAGATCATCTACTATTGTTGTACTTGATGATGCCGTGGTACTTACCTCGGCGGCTGCAACATTCGCGACTGTTTTATTTAGTTTAGGGAGTGACGGGGCGATGTTTGTGAACTGTAAATAAACTATTGCACTAACGATCAACACATAAATCCGCAGTATTTTATAGAACATAAGATACAATACGGTGGTAATAAACAATATTAACAAAATGTTTAATGTCACAAATCGTGTCATCAGTTCAAATAAATAACTAACAGAAAAGTCCGATAAGTTTCCTGCTTGTGCTAATGCATGAGATAAAGGCGGTAAGTAGGAATCATCATAAAAAATATAAACGCCTATTGGAATGGCTATTACTTGCCGCAAGACTGATAAAACTTTATTCCGTGTTGGAATTAATAAAAATGCAATAAAAGCAATATTTATTAGGAAGTTAAATTCTATTACTCGGTTAACAAATAAAATCAATTTAATAATAAAATAAATATTCCAAAACCCTAAATTAGTGTCACTTACTTTCATTTTCTTCCTCGGCACAATTGCTAAAGAAGCATGAAAAATCAACGATTTGCAATGTTTTTTGTTGTCTAATGTTTTTTGCTGCAATTCGTACTATACAATACCATATGCCTTTTATAGTTAGTCCTAGGCCCACACCTGTTAAGAGTGAAGCGGTAACGGTCATAATAAAGTCGCTAATGTTCATGTTAGTTGATTTTTAAAGTAAGAGGTGATGATATGGGGGGCTTTCTAGCTATCTTTTTTTTCACTTCTGAAGTGTTTATTACGGCTTGCCATTGTTTGTAGTCCCCATGTTTATTTTGTTCTTGTTTATCTGTAGCAATACTTTTTATTTCATCTATGATTTCACCAAAGTATGAAAATGTTTTTTGCTCAAAAAACAAATCTTGCGTGGGTAGCAAAATTAACTGCGATAAAATTGTTGTTATTTCAGATTGCTCGCATTGAAATAAAAATAAATACAAATTATTTTCAGTAAAAGAAAATATATCGCCATTATGATTTATTTTTATTAGTGCAGCTATTTCTTCAACAGGGATAGCTCTATTGAATGTTAATTTAAACAATGATGAATTTATTTTCATTTGTTTGGCGTAATCTACCAGATAAATGGCTTGCTTGACAAAATCGGTCAATGGCAAATAACTTTTTCCACAGCCATTTAAATTAATATGACAAATATCTTCTATCTTATTCGGGATGTTGCGTATGAAATAACTGCCTTGCATGGCGTAAACAATAGTGATAAATCTTAACAAATCGACGCCATAAGGAATAATTAAATTTGCACCAACATTAATAATAAATTTCTCTTCAATATTTCTTAAACATTGCTCCATTTCTCTTATAATTATTTTTAATTGAGCGCCACCAATTTTCCGTAATTTGAGAACTCTACTTGCGATATAATTAATATTTGTGCTGGAATCAATATAAATAATAATTGTTGATGAAATATTGTCGACAACTTCATTTTCTAATTCATCAAGTGAATAAAAAATATTCCATTCACATGGAAATATTTCCTGTGAGTTGTCTTTAGGCTTCGCAAGTAGGACGTTATTATTCTCTGGCAGTAGAAACGTTAAGGGGTTTTTTAGGGTTAATTTAACGTTTTCATTAGCGGATATTGCATGATTAATTTCATCAAATTGTAAATTCAACAAAACATTTGATTGTATAGACGAATGTGAGCGCCAAAATAAGACTTCATATTTGATTTCGGTGCTATCGCATTCTATATTGGCCAATCCATTAAATATATTGTTTATATTTAAAAGCCTATTTCTTATAAAGTTTGATGTTATATCGCTATGAACAACCCAAACACATGTTTTTTTATGGCGGATCAACCAACTTTGCCAGGACGATAAAATAGTTGCTAATTCGTCATCAGTAGTGCGGCTAAAAACATTTTGTTCAATATCGATTAGAACGAGATCAATAGATGCGAATAGCTTTTTTCCCATATCTTGTTTAATTTCACTAAACAAGTGCTTGCTACTTTTCATATAAACAAAGCTTAAAAGTAGATTTCCTGTACTATATATATCAAATAATTTTTTATTTATTTCGGTGGGTACATCGAACAATCCGCTCCTTTCCTCAAAAGAAATCAATGCGGTTTTTGTATAAGGGTTATCGATAACTGTTTTAAGTAAAATTGATTTGGCGAAAGAAAATGTCGGAACCGTCATCACAAACAGTCCGGGCATTTCTATAGAGCTATAACGCTGATCTAAATTGTTAATTCCAATCAACATGTATGCCGCACCCGCCAATTAATAGAAAAATTACTTTGACGAAGGTGTATACGCAGATGGCCCTGTGCTAGGGGGCAATGGAGGTATTGCATTTGCATTGTTTTGTTCAGATGAATTATTTTTCATGGTAGTTTTGTTTTCGGTGTTATCAAATATATGTTCTATTAAATATAGGTTTTCTAATGGCTCACGATTGGTATCTTTTGCGTTGATTTCTTTTTCATAAATATCCCGTGCAATTTTGCCATAAATTATATTTAAATTATCATAAACAGATGAATAACTGGGACTGTTTTTGAAAGCGGATTGCAATATGTCCTGGGCTTTAATGTAATTGCCTTGCGCTGCATAAATGAATGCTAGATTGTTGTATGGTTCCGGCAAGGCGGGGTAGTCTTGAGTTAATTTAGAAAAAATAGGCACGGCTTGCTCATAATTTTTGTTATGGATTAAGGCTAAGCCTTGTGCAAATTGTTCATGTATGTCCTTCTCGTCGGCAAAAATACCTGTATTGTGTAGCAGCATCAAGGTAAAAAAAACTTTTCTTAATAACGTTGTCATATATGTCTTCTCAATAAAATTTAACAACGCTTAATAATCGGCAAAGGTCTCAGGCATTCTAGGGGGTGTATCAATCGGCGACCAATGTTCATTAAAGTCATATTTTAGATAGAAACCTATATTGCTTGGATTATAAAAAGGAGAGCGTTGTATTTGCACTCTCGTACCGATTGACCAATGATCAGTCAATCGTTTTTCTACAAGCGAACTAATACCATAACTCGTTGCATGACCACTTCCAGCTGTGTAAATTGGTGAAATATCGGTTGTGGGTTGTATCGCCTCTGCACGTAATTGTAAATCAGGATCATTAGGATAGTAGGGGGCGGCATCGGTCTTTGAAGTTGAGTACGCTCCAGAAACCCTCACCGAATAAGACCAACCATCATACCGGCCATAAAATGTTATAGGAAATGACAAAGACGCATAAGATTGCGGGCTAAAATACCCGCCATGTCCCAAAGTAAGTTCGTCTTGATAGTTTTGATAACTCATATAAAGTGAATTTAAACCTAAATCAACATTAATTATTTTATCTGCGCCTTCCCAGACATTCCAATACGTTCCAATCTGCCCCATGAATTTTGTATTGTCTTTAATGTTTTCGCCTGTAATTTGGTGATACTGCCAACTAGACCAAACTCCTATTGGGCTGCCATTATTAAAACCCAGATTAAAGCCAACACCTGTCTGCCTTGCACCGCCCCATATTTTTTTAGTATTGGGATCGACAAGCCCTGCATAAGATAACGTAGTATTCGTTATTGGCCGTTTAGAGGCAATGACTGCCCATGAAAAAGCGTCAAAGTCCCCATCCACACGAGCCCCTCCGACAACATCTGTAACTAGAAAATTTTCCGGCGTTCTGCCAATATCAACTTTCCAATTATTACCCATCCAGCCAAGGTTGTAACCTACTCCTTCTGCTTGCATAGTGGCTTGCTGTTGGCCGCAATTTGGAAAACATAGTAGAGAGCTGCCGAAAGCTTTAGCGCCTCTCTGCGTACTTAAATCTTGATCAGCAGCAACTAATGAAATGGGTTCGACTCTAAATAAAAAATGCCCTAATTTTCTAAATGGCACTTTTGCTTCAACCGGAATATTCGTACTGACTGTATTTGTGCCAAACCGATAATCCGGGGCAACGGTAACGTAGCCGTCGGTTTTTTTTCGTAACTCGTTGACGTCGGATTTAATATTTTTCGCCAGCCAATCGTCATTCTTTGTAAAGTAAAGTTGCTTTTTATTATTTTCATCAAGCTTAATCGAGTTACTTGAGCCGACATTTTCCATATTATCTTTAATTACATTTTTTGTTTTATTTTTCTGCAATGCGGCGAAACTTAATTGTTCGGCGATATCCCATTTTTTGATAGTTAAGGCAATTTGCGACGCGTTGTATAAGGCACGATCTTCATTCGATTTGTCAGCGGCTATCTCTTGCAACGCGCTTTCAACGGTGCCCAGTTGCCCATATTTAGCCAATATTTGTAATTTTATAAGCATTGGAAAATCAGAATTCGCATCAGGATTGGCTAATTGGGCAATGTGGTTTTCTACCCAACTCATCATCAAAGCCTTAATATTTTTGTCCGAGGCATTCGCTGTTATTTTTGCGAGCTGGTTATAAACAGAAATGAACATAGGGTCTTCCTGCAAAACGGAGAAATAGAGCTGGTTTGCCGCTATTTTATTGCCTTGATCAAGGTATTGCTTTGCTTTGGCCGTTTTATACTCGACCATCAATTTGCGATACTGCAATTTTTGTTCAGTTGATGCCGACGCTAGATCAATGGTTTTTTCTAAATCGGATAATTTTTCGATTTCTTTAAGCTTAACCATGAGCTGAGCATAGGCTAGCATGGTATTTAGCGGCCATTTTTCGTTTTGACTTAATGAGTTTGCTATCTTTCTTGAATGCTCAATATCGTTCAGATCAAACCAATAGCCAGCCAACCTGATCAATAGGTTAGTGTCGCCGTCCATTTGGTTTTCCATTTCGTTTAAATGCGCGATAGCTTGTTCTTTGTCTTGTTTTATTAAGTTATCCAGCGTATAAAATTGGTAATTCGTCCATATCCGTTGCTGATTTTCGATAATGCCAGGGGAGCGCAGGTCGGGTTCAATTTTATCTATTTCAGCCAGGGCTTCGGCAAACTTATTTTGTTTGGCTAAATAAAGCGCGGCAGCGAAATGGGTCTCTGGGGACGGTTCGATGTTGGTTAATAGCCGGTCAACAAATAGATTTGCATCTTGCTTTCTGTTGAGCTGATTCAAGATGCTTGCGATTCGATAGGCTGTCCAAGGATTTAGTGTTTTTAAAGAAATAGCCTCGTCGATTTTTGCATTGGCATTTTTAAGGTCCTGATTGCTCAAAGCGGTTTCTGATTCGTCCACCAACAAATTTATTTTAATGGCATCTAAGTCATCCGTGACGACTTGCTTTTGTTCAGATGTAAACTCTTCCGCTAGTGCAAGCGCTTCCGCTAGATTATTGTTATCAGCCCTTAGGTTAATCCGACCCAATAAAGCTTCTTTATTATTGTTTTCAATTTTAAGAACTTTAACAAAAAAAGCATCCGCTTCATTAATGCTCTTATTTGTAGCTAGCATTTTTGCAATGGTTAAATAAGGATAAATTACTTTAGGATCCAATTGAATAGCATTTTTATACACAGAAATTGCCGATGCTTGGTCAGATTTTGCCAAATTATCGGCATGGTCAACTAGTGCCCAATATTGTGCGGTTGCGATAAGCGAGTCCCACTCGGCGTCATTACCCCTATTTGTATCAAGTTCTTTACCTTTGAGAAAAAAGGCTAAGGCTTCATCGCGCTTTGACTGATTAAGACGAACCCGCCCTAGTCCATTAAAAATTCGCGGGTCTTTAGGGCGAGTGGTTTGGGCGTATAAAAAAGACTTTTCAGCTAATTCAAACTCTCCTTCTTCTAAAAGCTTAAAACCTTTTAATTTTGCTTGATAGGTTGGGTCTTTAAGAAGTTTTTGATAGTCTTCCAATGCAGTTATTAATTGATTTACGTTGATGTCCACCGCCGCATCATCAGGATAAGCAGTTTTTAAATCATCAATTTCTTGTCTGGTTAGTTTTTCAATTGGAATTTCCGATAAAGCATCTACCCATGAAGCAGCAGTTTGTTTTTTATAGGGTTCAACTTGCGATAACTGATCATAAATTAATAGCGCCTCCTTATCATTGGGCATTTTTTGGGTGATGGTATTTGCCAATGCCAATTTATATTCAGGATTATCGGGGTATTGTAAATTTCTTTCCCTGATTAACTTTTTGATATTTTCAAAGTCGATTGTACTTCTTTTTGAAATCAACTTTAAATATTCAATTTCAATAGCTGTTGTTGGCATACCATAGGGGAATAACTGCTCATAAATGGCAATGGCTTCGTTATTACGTCGATTGCCTGCTAAAAAATGTGCTTGCTGGAGCTGAAGCTTTTTAGCGCCAAACGCTTCTAATAAACTTCTTAGTTTATTTAGCTCTGGATGATTAGGGTGTATTTTTTCAAAGGCAAGCATATTTTTTTTTGCGCTTTCATTATCCCCTTTTAGAACATTAATTCGGCCTTGAAAAAATAATGCTTCGGGATCATTTCTATCAATAGATAACCAATGCTCTAATGCCGTCTCCGCAATATCGTAACGATAAATAGACTCCGCTAACACAATCTGCTGCTTTAAAAAAAACTCAGGCTTCACCATTTCGGCGTGCAGTTGCGCGGCAATCACCATAAAAAAAACGCTTAGTAATAATTTGTTATCACGCATTTAGCACATCAAAAGACTGTCTTAATTTGTCCGTTTTTATAGCGGAGGGGACTCATTGCACGTCAAAATTAACAGTTATCCTCCGTTTTCTGCTGGAGAAGGAATTTAAGAAAAATTTTGCTGTGCAACCGCTATATTAAAAGCAAGAGTAATTTTGAACGTATCGTGTGATTTTAGACTAAAAAACTGTAGTTGACCTCAATTGTGCTGAATTATGCCGTTTTTTATTTTTCAAACAAAGCCATCGACTCCACATGTCCAGTTTGCGGGAACTTCAATCCGCAGTACTTTATCCTTGATGCTCTAATGATTTTAGGTTAATCTTCTCAGTCATATATGACACTCTTAAAAAATATCGTAAGGAGAAAAGCTTTATTTCAAAAGCAATGCGAGCTTATCAAGTTGTGGCAAATGGATAACCATTAAGATGTCTAACTTAAAACTCTTGACCTTCATAAGTCTGATTTCCTTCTTGTTCGGCCTACCTGTATATGCAGAGGAGCTGAGTCTTCCACTTTACAAAGTTGCCTCCGGTGTCAAGGCAATCGATCTACGCTGCAACACATCTGAATTTCCAATACAAATAGCCATCCCCAAGCGCTGGCTAATCAAGAAAGCCGTGCTGCGCTTCGATTACACCAATTCCTCGGCGCTGCTCAAGCAAAATTCACAGCTGACTGTTTTTTAAACAAAACTCCTCTGGCTCAGATTAAACTAGACCCGCAAGCACCCAACGGCTTCGCGGAGGTTGATCTGCCGGTTACCTTGCTCCCCCCTGGCTATAACACTCTGAGTTTTAGCGCAACCCAGCATTATACGCAGGGTTGTGAGCAGCCCTGCGCACCGGAATTATGGACTCACTTAAAGCTGGACGAAGCTCTGCTTACCATCGAATACGAATGGGATACTGTCCCCCTCAGGCTGTCGGAATTGTCCGAGCTGATCTTCGACCCCAAGATCATGAACGAGGCTCGTCTGCACCTGATCACCGCGAACATCAAGGATGAAGGCACCTTGACTCCGGCGGGCATCGTGGCCTCCGGTGCGGCACTGCGCTTTGATTACCGCAAAACGGTGTTCACTTTATCGAACCAGGTTACCGAAGGGATGGACAATATCCTGGTGGGCGAAAAAGGCTTCGTGGAGAGCTTTTTGAAGGATCTCGGGATAAACATGTCGGTGGAAGGGCCAACGCTAAAACTCGTACACCTTCCCACTAAGCTCGAGGGCGGCGAACTGACGCTTGATCAGAGCCATGTGTTATTGGTAGTCACCGGGCGCAATGCTGATGAAATCAAGCTGGCGGCAGAAACCATGAGTATTCTGACTATCCCTTTTCCCGACACCGATGAAATGAAAATAAGCGAATTCGCCCTGCCGGAAATCAGCCTTTACGAAGGCAAGCAGATGGTGGCTGCGGGCGAGAAATATCCCTTCAAAAAAATGAACTACAAAAACCGCACCTTTATCGGCCTTGATCCAGCTCCGGAAGACATCATTTTTCGCCTGCCGCCGGACTTTTTAATCAAGCCAAACCAGCAAGCTTCAATATCCCTGGATTTTTCCTTCGGTTCGGGAATGAAATCGGATTCGACACTAAACGTACTCCTTAACGGCGAGTTCGTCGCCACCGCCCGTTTGGATAACCAAAGCGGGGGGCTTATCTCTGGCTACCAGCTAAATCTCCCCACCTACTTGTTCAAAGGGGGTACTAACGTACTTTCATTCAAGCCCAAGATGACACCCTTGTTCGGAGAGCACTGCCATTTTCTGCAGACCGGCAATTTGCAATTGACCCTCTTCGATTCGTCGTTCATGGAGTTCCCTCCCATGCCCCATCGCATCGAACTGCCCAGACTCGATTTGTTATTTCTCAATGGGTTTCCCTACACCCGCTGGCCTGACGGTTTCGATACCCTGATCGTTTTAAGCGAAGCCAACTCAGCCGCTGCAAACGCAGCCATCAACCTCATTGGCGTAATGACCCAGAAAAACGGCTACCCTATGTTCGGCATCAGGGTGAGCGCCGATGTCAAAGAGAAATGGGATAAGGAGATCATCCTCGTCGGTCGGGCAGACACGATTCCTTCGGAATATTATGCAAAAGCGCCCCTTCAGCTGGGCGAGATAAACAAAGTACCTTACCCCGTCTATCAAAACTGGGATGTCCATAAAGGCATGTCGTGGAGCCAGCAAACCAGCGGCATGAACAGTGCGAAAGGCATCATTATGCAGTTTGCTTCACCTTTCAAGGAAGGGCATGCAGTAACTCTGTTTACCGCGACCAGCGACGAAGGTGTCGAACGCCTCGGACGCGCCATCCTTGAGCCCGCAGTGCAGGCCGCTACTAAGGGCGACCTCGTATTTGTGGATTACGTGGTAGATAAATTCAAACAAGTGAAATTTGGGGATGGAGCAGACTTTAAAGTCACAGCATTGAATGCGGGCACAAGTTTCATTACCGGCAAGGGTGGCGATATTTCCACCACGAATTACTATTTAACGTCCTACCCGTGGCTGTACTGGCTTTTGCTTTCTGCTATCATACTGATAATCGCTATCATCACTTACATTATCCTGAGACACCGAAGAAAGCGGAGGCTAACCCCCAATGAAAATGAGTAAAGTCATGCAGTATGTCCCTATACCAAACCCTTTGCATACAAATCGATTCTGCCAATTTGTCATATCCTTCTTCTGCCTGTTCGCATTCAGCTCATTGCTCTTCGCGGCACCTTCCCCACCACCAGAAATCAGTGAATGGAAATATTTCAAAGAGCATTTTATCAACGGCGACGGACGCGTCATCGATCCAGTTCAAAATGACATAAGTCATTCGGAAGGACAGGGCTATAGCATGCTTTTGGCGGTAAAGTTCGAAGATAGACCGCTGTTTGACAAACTATTACAATGGACTGCCAACAATTTGCAAGTAAGGCGCGATGCCCTCAGCGCCTGGGGCTGGGGCAAAAGGCCGAGTGGAGAATGGAGTGTCATCGACTACAACAACGCCACAGACGGGGATGTTTTAATCGCTTATGCCTTGATTCAAGCGGGACAGAAATGGAAGCAGAAAAGCTATGCGAAACACGCCGCCGCTATCGTCCAGAGCCTGCGTACCCACATCGCGGCAAAGCTGAATGACCGCACATTCCTGCTTTCCGGCTACAACGGTTTCGCGGATGCCAAGGGACTGGTGCTGAACCCCTCTTACCAAATTCTTTCCGCCTATCAAGCCTTTGCAAAAATCGACGACCAGAAATTCTGGGAAAAAATCCACAAGGACGCCCAATACTTACTGGATGAATCCAGCCGAAATGCCGCAAGCCTACCGGCGGACTGGGTGCTGGCAGAACCAAGCGGGAGCGTAAAAATTTACACAGACAAAAGCTCGCGTTTCGGCTATGAAGCCATCAGGGTGCTTTTATATCTCGCTTGGGCGAAACTGCCCCCGCCCGCTGGCGCAAAAAATGTTCTTGATTATTACCAAAAACATGGCCGTATTCCGGTGTGGTTTGATTTGACCAAGGAAGAAATATCCGACGAAACGGCCTCGGCTGGCTTTTACGCGATCTTTGCCCGCGTGGCGGAGCAGCTTGACAATACAAACCTCGCCACGCGCCTTAAGGAAGAGGCGAAGCAACGCTTACAGAACGAAAAGAATGACTATTACTCTCACGCACTCTATCTACTCGCGGGCATTGAATAGTTGACTTATGGTGAGAGTGTGCGCATTTGGATACTGACCGGAGCATTCGTACTTCTGAATTGGGCATCCCTTGCTCAAGCAATTCAGCCGACATACGAGCCGTATGCCGCTCAACCGGAGGCCGAGCCAGAAACGACCGACTCTTTCTATACCTTGCAAATCGAGCGGAGCAATGATCTCGCCGCCCTGGAAAAAACGGCAGACTATATTACCCAGATCATCCCTTTAAGAGTGCGTATTGTTAAAGAAGATGAAGGCTACGTTATCCAAAGCGGCAAATGCCTCCAAAGCATTGAACTTGAAAACTATATTGCCGCGCTAAAATCGGTGGGATTTTCTGAGGCGACTATCATTTATATCCAGACGGACAAGGATGAGGTTGTCAAAGTTCTCAACCCGGGCGCATCCGAATCCGCTGGACAGTTGCAGGATCAACCTCATCTCCTGCATGCGCAACAAGAGAAGCCACCAAGCGTGTTGCGGCGCATGAGCGAAATTTTCCCCGCCGAAACGATAATTTCACGAATGCGTCGGCTGGAAAAAGAAGTGAGCCAAGACACGCAGATCGAAAAAGACTTACTCATTCAGCGCGCTTGGGAGGCATACCGGCACGGCTCAGCGACCGCCTGCGATCTTTTCGATCGTGCGCAAACCTATCCTAAGGCGGATCAGGAAGCCTCGCGGGGGTTCGCATATTGCTTCCTCCAAATGGGCAAGTACGAGGAAGCCATTAACCTCCTCAGCGGACTCCTTCAAGACGGCGTGAAACCGGAAGAAACCCGTGCCCTCCTGGTGGAAGCGCTGTTCAAAGCTGGCAGGTACGATTCTGCGCTGAAAGAAACTCACCTCTTGGAAGAAACACAGGCGCGGCAGTGGAGCGCTATCATCTCCACAACTAAAAGGGAGGCCGAACTGGCACATACACGGAAGCGCTACGACCCAGCAAATCCAAAAACCTTCGTGGAAGAGCTTGACTATTGCCCTCTTTCGAACGCTTTCCTTACAGCGATTCAGGGCCTCTTGGCCTCGAAAAATAAAGCCGCAATCCCCCTCTTCGAACGGCTCATCGATGTCTGCGGCTGGCGTTGGGACATCAAACTTTCCGCCTACATCGGGCTGATGCAAACCCTGCCCCCAGAAAAGTTGCGCGCCAGCATCGACCAGGAACTTGAGCTGAAAAGCCTGTTACCCGATTATCGCGAAAACCCTCTGGTCGGCAAATTCGACCTCCTCCGCCGCAGAATGGCTTCCGGCTTGCGCGGCGAGTCGACCGAAACGGCAGATAAGACCGGGGATCTGAATCTGGAGGACATGGCAACAGACTTATCGAGATAGGTTTTTTTAGTTGCATATTGAATACACATCAGGAACAGAACCAATTTCCTAGCGCCTTAAACTTGACAAGATTTCCCCTCTAATCTAGGGTGTATGCTTATGGTATGACTACAAAAACCGGCAGGTGGTCGGTTTTCACGGAGCAACCACCCTCAGAGTGAAGGATAGGAATATCCGGCATGTAGCTCTTATAACAATGAATGAACACGCAAACCTAAAATGAAAGATCAGAATCAATCACACGAGCATGATACCGAAGAACTCGACGCTGAAAGCCTTATGGCCGAACGGCAGCGCTTGGAGGTGCTGCTTCACGAAAAGTTCACCAAGGTCATCACCGTGATGTTCACGGATCTTAAAGGCTCCACCTCGATCACCGAAGTCCATGGTGATCTGGCAGTCCGCGAACTGATGAAAAAGCACAACGACATGTTGTTCCCTATCGTGGAAAAACACCAAGGCGTCTTGGTGAAGACCATGGGCGACGGCACTATGTCTTATTTTTACAAAGCGCAGGATGCAGCGCGGGCCGCTAGCGAATTCCTGAGCATGCTGAAAGAATACAATACCACCCAAAATCCCACGATTCCCATCATAGTCAGGGTCGGCATCCATTCCGGCACGGGCATTGTAGAAAAAAACGACATCTACGGCGACGTGGTAAACGTAGCGGCGCGTTACGAAGGTCAAGCTCAAGCTAACGAAATCTGCGTATCAGAGGAAACATTCAACGCGCTGGAAGACAAGGCGGAAATTTACTGCCGATTCATTCGAATGGCGAAGCTAAGAGGAAAAAAGGACGAGCTTAAACTCTTCAAAATCTTCTGGGATCCCGCCGACATCGAAAAAGACAAGGCCGATCTGGCCGCAGGCTTAGTTACAACCCAAACCACAGCTCCCGTCAAGTTGGGGCTTTTCGTCTGGGTCTCTCTTGTCGTCTTTTTGGTTGTCGCAATCGCCGCAGTCTTGGTGCTGATCAAGGGAAACGAGATATTTACAGGTTTCTCCTCCGGCGAAGAAACACGCTCGACTAAGCACACCATCGCCAGATAAGCCCGCTTAGCAGATTACCTCCCAACAACGCAAATTCAACATGAACTACAGCTTTAACAATAGGCCAGGCCGGGCGCTGCTGAATGTGGCGCTTTTCCTTGGCTTACTTTTTCTTATATACATGGCTGGCCTGCCATTGGATCTGCGTCAGCAGTTCATCCTGGGCGGAGTGGGGGTACTTATTCTGATCGTCGCCAAGCGACTGGCCTTTTTTCAAAAGCCCCTGGGCCGCATACTCTTTCTTGTGATTGTTGCTTTTATTTCCCTTCGTTACTTTCTGTGGCGCACGTTCGATACGTTGATTTATACGGGACCTATCGATTGCGTGATGATGTCCCTGGTTTACCTGGCGGAGGTACAAGTTTCCGCAGTTCACTACATCAATCTCTTTGTTAACCTGTGGCCTCTTAAACGCAGGATAGCGCCTTTGCCCAAGAATCAGAGTTTATGGCCCACCGTCGATGTTTTTATTCCCACTTATACCGAAGATATTGAAATCACCTATGTCACGGCGACAGCTGCCACTTTACTTGATTACCCTAAGGAAAAGCTGAACATCTATGTTCTGGACGACGGCAGTTCCGAGCAGAGGCGAACTAATCCTACCCTCGCCTCAGCAGCTTGGCAACGCTATCGTGAAATGCAGGAAATGACTACGAAGCTAGGCGTCGGCTATCTGACGCGAGAAAAAAACGATCATGCCAAGTCCGGCAATCTCAATGAGGCTCTAAAAAAAACCGGTGGCGATCTTATTTTGATCCTCGACTGCGATCACATTCCTTCGCGGGATTTTTTACAAAAAACGGTTGGCTGGTTTCTCAGGGACAAGAAGCTTTTCCTGGTGCAGACCCCCCATTTTTTTATCAACCCCGACCCGTTGGAAAAAAGGATGGGCTCTTTCGGTAACGCCCCCGGCGAACACGAAATGTTTTATCGCGCCAGCCATCCCGCTATGGATCTGTGGAATGCGAGTTTTTTCTGCGGCTCGGCCGCAGTGCTCCGGCGCAAATTTGTGGAGGAAGTTGGCGGTATCTCTGGAGATACCATCACCGAAGATGCCGAAACTGCTCTGGGGCTGCACGGTAATGGCTACAACAGCGCTTTCATCGACCGCCCCATGGTTTGCGGTTTGTCACCGGAGACTTTAGAAGACTTTCTTATACAAAGAACGCGCTGGTGTCAGGGTATGTTGCAAATCGGTTTTTTAAAGAACCCGGCAGTGGTTCCAGGCCTGAGCATACCGCAGCGCCTCTGTTACACCGCCTCCTACCTGTTTTGGTTTTTTGGTTTTGCCCGGTTTTTGTTTTTTGTTGCCCCCACCCTGTTCATCCTATTCGGCCTCCAGATTTTCCATGCTTCCTCCATGCAGATTTTGGCTTATGCCATGCCAAATTTAATCACCAGCTTCATCACTTCGGACTACCTGTTTGGCAAGTATCGTTGGCCCATGTATTCCGAGTGTTACGAAGGCCTGCAATCGATATTTCTTCTCCCCGCAGTGTTAGGAGTCATCAGCAATCCTAGAAAGCCGACGTTCAAAGTAACTCCCAAGGGGAAAAACCAAACCGAGGATCTGTTGAGTCCCCTAGCCGGTCCGTATTATCTGATGGTCACTATCATGCTGATTTCCGTGCCGGTGGCCGTATATCAATGGATCGCACACCCTCTCTACCGGGATGTTATTGTAATCTGCGGAACTTGGCTGCTTTATAACCTAGCCGTTTCCTTCGCCTCCCTAGGTATATTTTGGGAACGGAGCCAAATCCGTCGACACCATCGCTTCCCCGCCAAAGGGAAGATAACAGCCTTTTTAGAGCAAGACAAAACGGTATGCGTAGAGGGCGATATAATGGATCTTTCCCTCAGTGGTCTAGGCTTCAAGTTTGCCGTAAGCGACAGCCTTAAGCAAAATGATAACGTCATCCTTAAGACGACCGACAGTCGCGGCGACACACACGAATTGTCGGCGAAAATCATGTTCCTTGCCAATCGTAACGGTACTGCCATTTGCGGTTGCGAATTTACCGAACTGGAGCAGAGGTTTGCCGACATCGTAAACATGGTTTACGGGGATAGCCAGCGCTGGGTCGACTTCTGGAGCCATGATGCACAAAGACCTGGAGTGCCATACATGATGTATCAATTTGTACTCATGGCTGGAAAAGGTGCCAAGTTCGGTGTTATTGGCCTGTGGCGGTTCGGAAAGCAACGTGCGACAACAGCTTGGACGCAGCGGCAGTTGGCCAAGGCGGCAGCAGGCTGATTATATGCCTCGCAAGACTTTTTCCGCGCTGCTGGTCGGTATCTTGCAAACGGATTGCCTGCGTCGTCAATCAACAGACTTTATTGGGAAAACCGCAAACACAAGTCGGTTCATTGGGGTTTGAAAATATTGGGGGCTACTACAGGCTAATTCTGGAATATTGAGCAAACACAGGTTTGAAGTCTCTCGAAATCGATATTTATCAGCTATTTTAAACCAGCGTTTTCTCAATAAACTGAACCAGCCACTCATGGGCGTTATTCTCAATATCAACATAACGCAGTCCAATTTTGCATTGATCGCTGGATACACGCCGCGAGAAAGCCACATGACACCGCGCGACTATTTTTGATGACAGCCCATGCTCATCAGATAGATTCAAATCGATGAACACCGACACCGGCCTGCCATCACGAATAAAACTTCCACCCGGCGTAATCATATTTCGTTGCTTTATATTGCACTCGACACTTAGCCCATCGCTGGATACATCAACCGCAACCACCTTGATACGTACACCATCCTCGGTAGTCACAATTGCAGAAACCTGCACTGGAATCCTTTGATAAAGCCTTCTTTCTATCACCGTCTACACCCGCAATCAAAATTACTTAAAACGTATAAATACTAGTCTAAAAAATTAATTATTCCAATGCGGACGATACTGCCGAGCACATGCCGTACGCATGGCGTTGTCAGAAACTATTACACTTAAATAATGGGCTCACCCCGCGCAAGCTTGGGCAAGTTACCTTCCAGCCCCATCGCACTGCGCATCACTTTGTTTTTGGCGGGTAAAATTCGTTCAGCCAAACCCAGTCCCAGGTTGCGTAAGAACTTGACCGGCAGCACCTGATTACTGAATACCCGGTAAAAAACATCCATCACTGTCATCATTTTCAGGTTTTCATTGCGGCGCATTTTTTCATAGCGCTTTAACACCGCCAAATCGCCCAACTCAAGACCCTGCTTGCTCGCTTCAATCAACACTTCACCTAATGCCGCAGCATCCAGTAAGCCGATATTAACCCCCTGCCCCGCCAACGGATTGATCATGTGCGCCGCATCGCCGACCAGAACCACGCCGGGCTTGACATAACTTTGCGCATGCTGACGTTTCAACGGGAAACTTGCCGTACCCAAAACGGCATTAACCTTGCCTAGACAATCGGGGAAAGTCGCGGTCAATTCGCGCTGCAAATCTTCGTTGGACAAGCCTTTCAATCGGCACACCTCATCCGGCGAGTTATACCAAACGATAGAGCCGTAATGCCCGGTCAACGGCAAAAACGCCTGCGGCCCGCTGGGTACGAAGCGCTGCCATGTTATATCCTGCTGCCCGTAATCCGTTTCGATGTAAATCACCAACGCATGTTGCTGATAATCCCAGCTGGTTACACCCAAACCTACGGTTTGCCTGACCCTGGATTGACCGCCGTCTGCGGCAACCAGCACTGTTGCCGACAAAATCCGGCCATCACCCAACTCTACTTCGGGTGGCATTCCTGTGGCATAATTGATTTTATTGATGGTAGCCGGACACATCAGCTCGATGTTGGCAAAATCCTGCAAGCGTTCCAATAGCGCCAGCTGGGTGACCCGATTTTCAACGATATAGCCCAATTCCGGGTAATTAATATCATCGCTGCAAAATTCCGTGTCCCCCGCTGTTTCCCAAACCCGCATCCTGCGAAACGGGCACAACCTGCGCTTGACCACGCCATCCCAGGCACCTACGGTTTCAAGGATATTTTTTGACGCGATACTGAGCGCGGAAACCCTTAAATCATGCGGCTGCTCGGGCGCAAAAGCTTCAGGCGGGGCGCTTTCTATCACCGCCACTTTCAATGAACTCCCGCCCAGGCTACAGGCAACAGCAGCGCCAACCATGCCCCCGCCGACAATCACAACATCAAAGTTTTCTTTCATAAATTAACCAATAAAACGCGAATTTACTTAAATAATGCATGCAGATTGATTATTAAACCACGAAGACACGAAGGACACGAAGAAAAACCAAGGTAATCCCTTCGAGTTATCTACACTTCCGCTGAATGAGGTTATAACTTTGTTCGCAGTATAAATAAATAGTCCACAATTTAAAGCTGACTGGGCTTTCTAAGCACTACTATCTGCGACCTTTTACTGATCTGATCGATAAAAGACTACGTGACAGATTTCCCTGCCATCCGTATAATTAACTGGTTTTGCCGTATCGTAGCCTTTGATTCAAGCATCAGGACGAGTACGGAGCGAGGGTTATCATAGCTAGAAAAAGCTGCCCTTTTTAAAATTTTTTAGAGGTGACAATGAGTCAAAGTACGCTACCGACCAGACAGGGTTTGTATGATCCGCGCAATGAACATGATGCTTGCGGCGTGGGTTTTATCGTTCATATAAAAGGTCACAAAAGCCATGAAATCGTACGTCAGGGTTTGGAATTGCTTACCAACCTGACCCACCGTGGCGCGGTCGGTGCTGATATTTATGCGGGCGATGGTGCTGGCATTTTGATTCAAATGCCCGATGCTTTTTTGCGCGCAGAGTGCGAAAAATTAAGCATCACGCTCCCTAAAGCAGGCGATTATGCAGCGGGCATGGTGTTTTTGCCGAGCGACGCATCCAATCGAGCCACTTGCGAAAAATTACTAACCGACATTATTGCCCGTGAAAACCTCGCATTGCTCGGCTGGCGCAACGTCCCTGTCGATAATCGGTCTTTAGGCGAGACGGTCAAGCTGGTTGAACCGTTTATACGGCAGATTTTTATTGCACGCGGCGAAGCTTGTTCTAATCAAGGCGCAGACCAGGACGCTTTCGAGCGCAAACTGTTTGTGGTTCGCAAACAAGTCGAAAACGCCGTCCGCGATTTGAAGCTGGATCATGGCCACTCTTTTTATATACCTTCCCTTTCATCACGCACCATCGTTTACAAAGGCATGTTGCTGGCCGACCAAGTCGGCGCGTTTTATGCGGACTTAAGCGATGAACGCATGGTCAGCGCCCTGGCATTGGTACATCAGCGTTTTTCAACCAACACCTTCCCGACCTGGGATTTGGCGCACCCTTTCCGGCTCATCGCCCATAACGGCGAAATCAACACCTTGCGCGGCAATGTTAACGGCATGGCGGCGCGTCGCCATTCCATCGCGTCCAAAGTACTGGGCGACGACATGCATAAGTTGTGGCCGTTGATTGACGAAGCGCAATCGGATTCAGCCTGTTTCGACAATGCGCTGGAATTGTTGGTCGCCGGCGGTTATTCACTCGCCCATGCGATGATGTTGCTGATTCCCGAAGCCTGGGCCGGTAACGTGTTAATGGATGAAAAGCTGCGCGCGTTTTATGAATACAATGCCGCCCTGATGGAGCCTTGGGACGGCCCTGCGGCCATCGCCTTCACCGATGGCCGTCAAATCGGCGCAACCCTGGATCGCAACGGCTTGCGTCCTGCGCGTTATCTGGTCACCGATGACGATTTCGTGATCATGGCGTCGGAAATGGGCGTCTTGGAAATCCCCCAGCACAAGATCATCAAAAAATGGCGTTTGCAACCGGGCAAAATGCTGTTGATCGACACCGAACTAGGCCGCATTATTGATGACGCGGAATTAAAAGCCAATCTGGCCGCCTGCCACCCTTATTCCGAATGGCTGAGCAAAACACAAATTCTGCTCGCCGATCTGCCTGCCGAAATTTCGGCCATGGCACCGGATGCGCATACTCTTCTGGATAAACAACAAGCTTTCGGCTATACCCGCGAAGACATTGAATTCATCTTAAAACCGATAGCGCAAACCGGACAGGAACCAATCAGCTCAATGGGCATTGATGCGGCGTTGGCGGTGTTATCGCAACGTTCGCGTATGTTGTACGATTATTTCAAACAAGCCTTCGCCCAAGTCACCAACCCGGCCATCGACCCGATCCGCGAAGAATTGGTCATGTCGCTGGTTTCGCTGATCGGCCCGCGCCCCAATTTATTGGGCCTGGACGAAGGCGGCACCCACATGCGTCTGGAAGTGGAGCAACCTATTTTAACCAACCAGGATTTGGAAAAAATTCGCCGCATCGAAACCCGTACCGACGGCAAATTCAAGACCAAAACCCTGACACTTTGCTACCCTTCCGATTTGGGCGCCAGCGGCATGGAAGCGGCACTCGATAAGCTTTGTCTTGCGGCGAAACAGGCCGTTGAAGAGGGCAGCAATATCCTGGCGCTGTCCGACCGCGATATGGATTGCGCGCATATCGCCATCCCTGCTTTACTTGCGACTTCCGCCGTGCATCATTATTTGACTCGCGAAGGCCTGCGTACCGAAGTGGGCCTGGTTGTCGAAACCGGCGAAGCGCGCGAAGTCCATCATTTTGCGCTGTTGGCCGCCTACGGTGCGGAAGCGGTTAACCCTTATCTGGCCTTCGACACGCTCTCCGAGCTATGCAAAGACATCCCGGATCTTAGCGAATACGAAGCACACAAACGCTATATCAAGGCGATCTCCAAAGGCCTGCTTAAAGTCATGTCCAAGATGGGCATTTCAACGTATCAGTCTTATTGCGGTGCGCAAATTTTTAATGCGCTTGGCTTGTCGGAACCCTTTCTGGATCACTATTTCACCGGCACTACCAGTACTGTCGAAGGCGCAGGTTTGGCCGAAATCAGCGAAGAAACCACCCGCCGCCACCGGATTGCTTTCGGCAATGCGCCGTTATACCGCGATGCGCTGGATATTGGCGGCGAATACGCTTACCGTCAACGCGGCGAAGCGCATACCTGGACGCCTGCGACGATCAGCACCTTGCAACATGCAACACGCAGCAACAGCTATGAAAAATACGCCGAGTTTTCCCGCCTGATCGATGAGCAGGGCGAATCCCTGCTGACCTTGCGCGGCTTAATGTCGTTTATCGAAGACGCGACCCCAGTGCCCTTGGACGAAGTGGAATCGGCTGCGGACATCGTCAAACGTTTTGCCACCGGCGCGATGTCGTTCGGTTCGATTTCCTACGAAGCGCATACCAATCTGGCGATTGCGATGAACCGCATCGGCGGCAAATCCAACACCGGCGAAGGCGGAGAGTTGCCTGAACGTTTCAAACCATTACCGAACGGCGATTCGATGCGTTCTGCGATCAAGCAAGTCGCATCCGGCCGTTTTGGCGTAACCACTGAATACTTGGTCAATGCCGACGACATCCAGATCAAAATCAGCCAGGGCGCAAAACCCGGAGAAGGCGGACAACTGCCCGGACACAAAGTCGATGCGGTTATCGCCAGAGTGCGTCATTCGACACGCGGCGTAGGCTTGATTTCACCACCGCCGCACCATGACATTTATTCGATTGAAGATTTGGCGCAGCTGATTCATGACCTGAAAAACGTCAATCCCGAAGCGCGAATCAGCGTCAAGCTGGTTTCGGAAGTCGGTGTCGGCACGGTTGCAGCGGGCGTTTCCAAAGCCCACGCCGATCATGTCACCATTTCCGGCTTCGACGGCGGCACCGGCGCAAGCCCGATGACTTCGATCAAACACGCGGGTTTGCCGTGGGAAATCGGTCTAGCCGAAACCCATCAAACACTGGTGCTGAACAAACTGCGCGGACGCATCGCCGTTCAAGTTGACGGCGGTTTACGTACCGGTCGCGACGTAATCATTGGCGCATTATTAGGTGCTGATGAATTCGGTTTTGCCACAGCGCCATTAATCGTGTCAGGCTGTTTAATGATGCGCAAATGCCATCTGAACACCTGCCCGGTCGGCGTAGCGACGCAAGATCCTGAACTGCGCAAACGCTTTACCGGACAACCCGAGCATGTAGTCAATTATTTCTTCATGGTCGCGGAAGATGTGCGTCAGTGGATGGCAAAACTGGGTTTCCGCAACTTCAATGACATGATCGGCCGCTCGGACAAGCTGGACATGCAGCGTTCGCTGAACCATTGGAAAACCGAAGGCTTGGATTTCAGTCGGGTGTTCTACAAACCCGAAGTTGATAATGGCACTGTCCTTTATCACCACGAAACCCAGGATCACGGCTTGGGTCAGGCGCTTGACCATGAACTGATTGCACAAGCGCAACCTGCGCTGCAAAACGGGTCACCGGTAATCATCAATACGCCGATCCGCAACATTAACCGTACTTTCGGTGCAATGTTGTCCGGCGAAGTGGCCAAACGTTACGGGCATAAAGGCTTGCCGGAAGACACCATTGCGATTCATGTCAAAGGCACCGCCGGTCAAAGTTTCGGCGCGTTTTTGGCGCAAGGCATCAGCATCGAGCTTGAAGGCGACGGCAACGATTATGTCGGCAAAGGCATGAGCGGCGGACGTATCGCGATATACCAGCCTAAAGACTGCCCGATTAATCCTGCTGAAAACATTATCGTCGGCAACACCGTGTTGTACGGCGCGATCAGCGGCGAATGTTATTTCAGCGGCGTTGCCGGTGAACGTTTTGCAGTACGCAATTCAGGCGCACACGCAGTCGTTGAAGGCGTGGGCGATCATGGCTGCGAATACATGACCGGCGGCGTCGTGGTGGTGCTCGGACAAACCGGCCGCAATTTCGCGGCGGGCATGTCGGGCGGTGTGGCTTATGTACTTGATGAAGCAGGCGATTTCGAAAAGCGTTGCAACATGGCGATGGTCGAACTAGAGCCTATCCCGGAAGAAGACGACACACTGGAAGCCATCGCCCATCAAGGCGGCGATTTGGAAACGCATGGCCGCGTCCACATCATGTCCGATATGAACCGTCACGATGCGCAACGCTTGAAGCATCTGATCGAAAAACATAAACGTTATACCAACAGCGCCAGAGCACAGCATATTTTGGATAACTGGTCAGATTATTTGCCGCGTTTTGTTAAAGTCATGCCGGTCGATTACCGCGAAGCGCTGAAACAAATCCAGGCAGAGCAAGCTTCAGCGACTGCGTAGTTACTTACAAGCAACAGTCCACGAAAACCACAAAAAGCACTAAAAACGCTGATTCCCAAGCTCCTGCTTGGGAACCCAGTTAGCGAAGCTCTAGCTTCGCGAGACGGGATGGAGCTTCCCGCACTGAATTCCCAAGCTGGAGCTTGGTAACTAGCAAGACACACTATTTAAGTAGAAGGTATTAAAATGGGTAAACCAACCGGGTTTATGGAACTGGCGCGCACTGAGCGACATTACGCATCGCCGAGTGATCGTATCCAGCATTATCGCGAATTTACGCTAGCCCCCAGCGACGCCGAAGTGGCTGAGCAAGGTTCGCGATGCATGGATTGCGGCATCCCTTTTTGCCATAACGGCTGTCCGGTCAACAACATTATCCCTGATTGGAATGATGGGGTTTATCGAGGAGATTGGCAGCAGGCACTGGACATCTTGCACAGCACCAACAACTTTCCCGAATTTACCGGACGCATCTGCCCTGCTCCCTGCGAAGCCGCTTGCACACTCAATTTGCAAGATCAGCCCGTGACCATTAAATCGATAGAATGCGCGATTATCGACAAAGGTTGGGCCATGGGCTGGGTAAAACCCCAAATTGCGGAACTTCGCACCGGCAAACGCGTCGCGGTAATCGGCTCAGGGCCATCGGGCTTGGCCTGCGCCCAGCAACTGGCTCGCGCCGGGCATGAAGTCGTGGTCTATGAAAAAAACGACCGTATCGGCGGCTTATTGCGTTACGGCATCCCCGATTTCAAGATGGAAAAATCACACATCGACCGACGCATTGCCCAGATGCAGGCGGAAGGTGTCAGCTTCAGACCCAACAGCCATATCGGCACTGATATTTCTGCGCAAAAAATACTCGCCGAATTCGATGCCGTGGTTCTAGCAGTAGGCTCTGAAAAGCCCCGCGACCTGGAAGTTGCAGGGCGCAACGAACTTCAAGGCGTTTATTATGCGATGGACTTTTTGCGTCAGCAAAACAAGCGCAACGCAGGCGACACCATCGCCGATGACATTGCCATTACCGCGACCGACAAGCATGTCGTCGTAATCGGCGGCGGCGATACCGGTTCCGATTGTATCGGCACCTCGATACGCCAGGGCGCAGCCTCCGTAGTGCAGCTGGAAATCTTGCCGCAACCGCCCGAAAAAGAAAACAAAGCGCTGACTTGGCCGCTGTGGCCCAACAAATTGCGTACCACATCGTCACATGACGAAGGCATCAAAAAACGTTACTTCAGCGTCAACACCCAAAGCGTTACCGGCAAAGACGGCAAGATAACCCACCTAAACGCGGTAGAGGTGGAGTGGAAGCAGGAAGGCAGCCAGTGGAAAATGAGCGAGAAGCCGGACAGCGCGTTCACGCTGGACGCGGACATCGTATTTTTAGCGATGGGCTTTGTTCACCCGGTGCACGAAGGCTTGCTGAAAGAGCTGGGCGTCGAACTGGAACGCAACAACATCAAAGCCAACGACAAACAGTACCAAACCTCGGTCGATAAAGTATTCGCCGCAGGTGACGGACGACGCGGACAATCGTTGGTGGTCTGGGCAATACGTGAAGGCCGACAAGCCGCCAGGGTGGTTGATGAGTTCCTGATGGGATCATCGGAACTGCCGAGGTAATTTTTACTTATCTCTGGCACAGATTACGACTCTTGCCCCTCCCATCAACACAACACGTCATCCCGGCATGGATTCACGTCAGGCTATCCTGCCTGACGCCCTTCGGGTTAATGCAAATCTGCTCCATGCAGATTTGTGCCGGGATCCAGACGCCATGGATGGCAATGCCGAAGCACCCCGCTAGAATTACCCCTCAAAGCGCCTTAGATTTCATCTTCCCACACCGCTTACACTGATAAACCGTAATCAACATCCCCTGCTTAACATCAAACTGCTTTTCATTTAAAACTTCCCACTTATGAAAACCGCTACGGCATAGCGTATTGCCTTTATGCCGTTCCGATGTTTTGGGCCGTTTAAATGGAACTACATCGCCCATGATTTTCCTCCAGGCCAATAATACGACCAAAGCCAGCTTTGGACTCCAAAATCACATAAACCGAAATTCACAGCTGGCTTTGCGCCCCTTTTGCCAGACAGGTACTCACCATGTCCGTATGCTTTGTTCTTTGAAAGAGTCGCCCAGCAATGCTTCATGGCAAATCATTTATCTGCAAGAATCGCCAAGATAAATTCTCAATTTTATGCAAAGCAACGTCATTAGTTAACAAAGTTGCCCCAGCTTCAATAGCGCTTGCAACAATAATGGCATCGGGAAGTTTTATACGGTAAGTTCGACGTAAACTGATAGTTTTTTGCTTGATGGCTTTAGTTAAATTTACCAACGTAATGTTACTTAAATAGCTGTTGATAATTTCTATGTCCTCAGCGGTCAACGCGGAAAAAGATAACAACTCGATTTCTGTTATATCCGTGTATCCGTAGCGACCGCTGGGCAGTTTTTCCGCCAAGCGATTATTAAGCAAATAAATCAGGATATTAGTATCGAACAGGTAATCAACGGTCATCATTGCTTCCGTCGCGCTCCCATTCATCGCGCTGTTGCTGTTGCCATGCGACAGGATCGTCAATTGCGTTAAACGCAGTAACTTTTCCCGCCATCTGCATTAATTGCAGAGCATCGTCTATAGATGCCGATTTATCCTCGCTAGGCGCATCATCAATCACCAAAACGACACGATGCTTGCCAGGAGAAATATCGTGCGGCAGGGCAATTGTAATGATACGTTCCTGATTCACATTCACCACCGTTTCGATGCTTTGCATTGGGTTACTCCGAATAATATTGATGCTATTTTTGCATTAAATTTGTCGTTATTAAAATTTATAGTAAATATCTAAAATTTCGCCCGATACTCTGCTAACAGTTTATGTAATTGATCATCGACATGTTCTAAAGCTGACTGGGAATCAATCCACCAATCTGTCGACCAGATGCGAATTACTTCCCAACCCAAACGTCATTTCACCCAGTAATGACTCGTGAATAGCACGCAAAAACTCGGCATTTAGCTCGACTCTGATATCCTCTAAAATCACTTGGGTATCAGCGGCAAGCTTATCGATAAACCAAGTTCGTTCAATAAGAAAACCGGGCGAGCTGGTTAAAATCAATTCAAGATCACGAAAACTTTGCTGGCTACTATTCCTTAATTCAATTTCCGTAATTAATGGTAAAGAATTTTGCTGAAACGCTAGGTTAAGCTTAGGAATTACAGAGATTATGATGGCTATGTTTTTATCTTGCACGTTGAATATCCATATTTTTTTGCTGAAGTACTTTTTTATAAAAAATAGGTAAAAAAGTCAGCTTGGTTCCGAAGTCTCCAAGCGGGGCGGGGTTTGCAACCCCGCTCCTAACGTTTCCGAGATACTTAAGCAAAGTGGTTACGCTTAACCAACGCAAAACGCTTCGGACGGGGCAACATGCACCGCCCGGCTTGTGGGTTTTAAATATTTTTTTATTATATCAGCCTAAAATTTGAAAAGAGTACAAATCAACGCAACTTCGTTAAATTGCCTCGTGTGAGAAGTATGAGGTCTGATTGAGCTTAAGACCATAAACCGGCATTTCCAATGCACATTGGTTGGGCCTATTGCGCTCTACCCGGTTATAATTAAGCAAGCCAAACTTTGGCTCTTAAATGAACATCTGGAGACACCATGCAAATTGCAGTCAACTTACCCAATGATTTTGTGAATTTTCAGTCTGCCACAGACATAGAAAAAGATATGCGTTTGAGTTATTCCTTGTGGCTGTTTAAAAATGCGCGGGTCACGCTATCGAAAGCGGCCGAACTTGCAGGTATGGATATTTATGAATTTATGGCTGCCTGCAAACAAAATGATGTTCCTGTCATTGACATTAGCAAAGAAGAGTTGCTTGAAGAACTGGCAGGGATGAACCCAGCATGATTCTGGTGGCCGACTGTTCGGCGCTTATCGCACTGTCGGTTTGTGATAGTTTGGATCTACTGGAACATTTGTTTGATGCTGTCGTTGTGCCTGAAACTGTCTATAAAGAAGCCACTCGGCCTGACAAAAAGGAAGCTCAGGCACTTAAAGTTTTTTTGCAAGGCAAGGTTCGTCAAATTGACTTGCAAGCGTATGTTTTTTTGGATGCGTTTGCCGATGCGGGTGAAACGGAGGCGATGTTACTCTATAAACAAATTTCAGCCGATAAACTGCTGATTGACGATAGACGCGGACGCAAAGTAGCCAAGATTAATCATATCAGCACCATAGGCTCACTTGGTGTGTTGCTTGCGGCCAAAGAAAAGGGATTTGTTACAGCAGTTTCTCCATTGCTACGGCAAATTGAAAACTCGGATATTCATTTAAGCGCAAATCTAATTGATACTGTTTTAGAATTAGCTGGAGAATCTCGCAACATTTAAGTCAATGGAGCCTCCACTCTCCCCATTGATTCCTACTTAAATGCAAAATAACCTCACTTTTTAGCAATAGCATTCCACGCCGCAAGCCAGGCTTGCGCTTGATAAAAATCGGCTTTTTTGTCAAAGAAGCCGGTCAGCAACAATCGCAGGGTGTTGTCGATAATGCCGAAGAACTCAGCATAGCCCAATTGCGGACTGATATTGCGAATTTCACCTTCCTTGATGCCAACTTCAATGATATTGATGATTTTCTTGAAGGGTACAGATTGATGCAGAGGCCTTGCTTCCGGCAAAAATTCTTTGACGTTCAAAATCAATAAAAATCGCAATACATCGGGTGCGTCATCGGTCAACTTGAATAACAAATCGACGATGCCCCGCAATTGCTCGGACGATTTTTCGTTGGTATGCCTTATATCGTCGATAGAGACGCTTAAACTGTCGAGTATGTTTGCATACAACTGCGCTGCAACCCTGTGTTTGGTTTTGAAGTGCTGGTAGATTGTGCCGGTAGTTTCCAGTCCGGCCGCCTCTTTGATGTCGATTAACGATGTATTGAAATAACCTTTTTCGGCGAACAGCTGCAAAGCCGCTATTAATATCTGATCCTGTACGTCTGTCTTTTCCTGAGTTTCTTCTATTTCCTGATCCATGTTCTTCTTTCACAGCTGATTCAATGCGCTGTATTGTGTGTTAGTGAAAATCCAAGCGGTCTATATGTCATAGACCCAATTCTATTTTGCAGACAACACTGCCATTGCTGCCCTCAAGTAATTAATCATCGACCATAAGGTCAAGGTCGCCGCGATATACAACAAGCCGTAGCCGCAATAATTTATCGGTATACCCAGTAAATCATCGCGATATAGCAACATGCCGATAGCCAGCATTTGTGCGCTGGTTTTCCATTTTCCCAATTGGGAAACCTTAACCTGCGCCCGTTGACCGATCTCTGCCATCCATTCCCGAAGCGAAGCGATGGTGATTTCCCGACCTATGATGACGGCGGCAGGAATCGCCAGATAAGGACTGCCCTGCTGCTGAACGATCAGCACCAGAACCATAGCTACCATCAGCTTGTCCGCCACCGGATCTAAAAAAGCGCCGAACGGCGTTTCCAGCTGCATTTTCCGGGCAAGATAGCCGTCCAACCAGTCGGTAATCCCCGCCGCTAAAAAAATCAGCATACAGGCGACATTGGAATAAGCCCAGGGCAGATAAAAAACCACGGTTAATAACGGGATTAACGCGATCCTTAGCAGCGTGAGATTTGTCGGTAAGTTAAATTCAATTATCATCTTGATGATGAAATAGTTCGTATATCCGTTGTGCCAACTGACGGCTTATGCCGTCCACGCTGCAAAGTGCATCCACGCCAGCTTGCGTAATGCCTTGCAACCCCCCAAATTGTTTCAATAATATCTGCCGCCGTTTTGGCCCCAACCCCGGAATGGCCTCCATAGCCGATTGTTTTTTTGCCTTGCCCCGGCGCTGCCTGTGTCCGGTTATCGCAAACCGGTGCGCTTCATCGCGGATATGCTGAATCAACAGCAATCCGCTGGCTCCGGGCTTTATATCTATCGGCTGATCCTGATCCACCAGTATCAGCTTTTCCATGCCCGCTTTTCTGTCAGGCCCCTTGGAAACGCCGACTATCATAACATTGTTTATGTCTAATTCCGCCAATGCCTTTTGCGCTTCATGCACCTGACCTTTGCCGCCGTCTATCAGCAAGATGTCGGGGGCGATATGTTCGCCCTGTTTTAGCCGCTTAAAACGCCTGAACACCGCTTGATGGATGGCCGCATAATCATCGCCGCCGGTGATGCCCTCGATATTGAACCGGCGATAAGCCGACTTTACCGGCCCTTCCCGGTCGAAAACCACGCAGGACGCCACCGTCTGGTCGCCTTGGGTGTGGCTAATATCGAAACATTCAAGGCGCTTTGGCAATTCCTTACAGCCCAATTCTTCCTGCAAGCTGAGGAAACGGGCATAAAGCCCCTGCTTATCGGATAGCTTGCTCAACAACGAATTTTCGGCGTTGGTGCAGGCCATTTGCAGCCATTTTAAGCGTTCGCCCCTGACGTTGTGTGAAATAGCCACCGCATGTTTCGCTTGATGAGCCAACACTTCCATCAACAACTCGGCCTCTTCCGGCTGATGACTGACGATCAGCTCCTGGGGCGCCTGTTTATCCAGATAATATTGCGGAATAAACGCCTGGACGATAGCCGCCGGATCATGCCCGGCGCTGATCTTGGGGAAAAACGCCTTGTTACCCAAATGCTGCCCATTGCGGATAAAAAACACCTGCACACAAGCCACACCGGCTTTGGTCGCACAGGCGATAATATCGACATCGCCACGTTCGCCATGCACAAAATGTTTTTCCAGCACCGAGCGCAATTTTGCAATTTGATCCCTGAAAGCTGCAGCCTGCTCATATTCAAGACTCGCCGCCGCCTGCTCCATCTTGATAATCAACCGGTCAATCAACAAACCGCCCTTGCCTTCCAAAAACAGCACCGTGCTATCCACATCCTGCGCATAGCGGGCTTTATCGATCAAACCGACGCACGGCGCAGTACAACGTTCTATCTGGTACTGCAAACAGGGCCGGGAGCGGTTGTTGTAAATGGAATCGTCGCACTGCCTGATCGGGAAAATACGTTGCAGCAATTTCAGGCTTTCCTTGATTGCGCCGATGCCCGGATAAGGGCCAAAATACTTGCCCTTTTTCTTTTTTGCGCCGCGATGCAGGGTGATCCGGGGGAAATCCTGCTCGCTGGACAGGAAGATATAAGGATAGGATTTATCATCCCTCAAGCAAATATTGTAACGGGGTTTGTGACGCTTGATCTGCTGGCACTCCAGCAACAACGCCTCGCCTTCGGTATGGGTGACCGTGACTTCAATGGCCGCAATCTTGGCGACCATCGTCTGTTGCTTGGCCCCGGCAGTTTGTTTTTTGAAATAACTGGAAACGCGGTTTTTAAGGTTCTTGGCCTTGCCGATATAAATAATCTCGCCCTGATCGTTCAGCATCTTGTAAATGCCGGGGCGGGTGGTCAGGTTTTTTAAAAACGCTTTTACGTCAAAACTGTTTTCTGATGACTCGGCTGGCACACTTTATCCTGGTAACATACGGCGCAGTACGATAAATCCGTTGTGCAAGGATTACTCCTTAGCCCACAGTAAATGGATTGTACAGTCTTACTCCACACGCTTTAAAATCGTCGATATTACGAGTAACAACCGTTAAATCATGTATCAAGGCAGTCGCTGCAATCTGCTTATCCAACATATTTTCATGATGCGGAACCCTTAATCTGCCCCACACCTGTGCGATTTCATGATTAAAATCCAACACGTAATCGTTATACTCGGTAAGAATCATGTTGAGCCAACTTTCTAAAATCACGGCTTGTTTTCCATCTCCACGGTATTTGATACTTTCGATTCCCCGGCGCAATTCGCCGATCGTTACAGCACTTAGATACACGGGCTGCTCTCTGAACGTAACCTCATCAAAGAACTTTTTAATACCATCATTTGCTTTCCGGCCTTTTCTGGCCTCACTAATGACATTGGTGTCAATCAAATACATTGCTCTCGCCTGCATCCTGTAGACGTTCAAAATCGGCATCATCTCCCACATCCGGCATAGCGGCAAGCACCTCCGCCAATGATTTTTTCTTCGTTTTTAGTAATGCGTTAGTTAATATCAGCCGATGCTCTGCCTCAGCACTGCGCCCAAAACGACCGGCCCTTTCCTTTAAAGCGCTTACGACATCCTCATCAATATTTCTAACGACTAAATTTGCCATTGAATTAACACCTATATCTTATGCCTGTTTTGGTAATGTTAGCATTAGCAGATTGAATTGCAATCAATGATTGCAGTTTTGTTGGAGTAGCTATTATTTGACCATACAGGTTATTGTACATACAATAACAATCATGAACATCATTTTTGACATCTCAAAAGATTCCGCCAATATCCTGAAACATGGCGTTTCTTTGACTGACGCTGCTCTGATTGAATGGGATACGGCAGTTACTTGGCTGGATGTCAGGCATGACTATCAAGAGCCGCGCATAGTCGGTTTAGGTTATATCAAAGACCGGCTGTTTTGTGTGGTGTTTGTTGATCACGCTAATGAGCGCCGTATTATCAGCTTAAGGAAAAAAGCCACCCAACGAGAGGTTAAACATTATGCCAATACTTAAACCTGGCACCATTATTCCCACGGACGAAGAAGACGCAATTATTACCGCCGCCGCGTTGTCTGACCCTGACACCCTGCCTCTAACCGAAGCGGAATGGAAACACGTTAAACCCATGCTGCGCGTGGGCGGACGGCCTAAAGCGGAAGTCGCCAAAGAGCGCATTACTATCCGACTATCGCCTGATGTACTGGCGGCTTTTAAAGCAACGGGTAAAGGCTGGCAGTCGCGTATTGATGCCGCTTTAAAGGAGTGGGTTCAAGAGCATCACTGCCATTAGATTTGAATGGCGATCACACTATATCCGCCAAATTCCCCTTGGTTTCCAGCCACACTTTCCGGTCTTGCGAACGTTTCTTAGCCAGCAATAAATCCAGCTGGCCGCTGGTGTCATCGTCTTCGGCTACCGTTAACTGCACCAGCCTGCGGGTGTCTGGATTCATCGTGGTTTCCCGAAGCTGGCTGGGATTCATCTCGCCCAGACCTTTAAAGCGTTGCACATTGATTTGGCCTTTGAGTTTTTCGGCAGCGATGCGGTCTAGCACGCCTTGCCGCTCGGATTCATCCAGCGCATAAAACACCCGTTTGCCGACATCGATCCGATACAACGGCGGCATCGCGACAAAGACATGCCCTGCCACCACCAGCGCATTGAAATGCTGATAAAACAAGGCGCAGATCAGGGTGGCGATATGGTTACCGTCGGAATCCGCATCGGCCAGGATGCACACCTTGCCGTAACGCAGGTTCTGCAAATCGCTGGAACCCGGCTCTATGCCCAAGGCAACGGCAATATCATGGACTTCCTGCGAAGCCATCACTTGATTGGACTCAACTTCCCAGGTATTAAGAATCTTACCGCGTAACGGCATAATCGCCTGGAAATCGCGTTCCCGCGCCTGTTTGGCCGAACCGCCGGCCGAGTCCCCTTCCACCAGGAACAATTCAGTCCGGGTTAAATCCTGCGCCGAACAGTCTGCCAGTTTGCCCGGTAATGCGGGGCCCGAGGTGATTTTTTTGCGGATGATCTTTTTATTGGAACGCAGTCGCTTTTGGGCGCTGGAAATAATGATTTCAGCGATTTTCTCGCCTTCAGCGGGATTCTGGTTTAACCACAGACTAAAACCGTCTTTAGCCACACCGGACACAAAGGCCACGCATTCGCGGGAGCTGAGCCGTTCCTTGGTTTGCCCTGAAAACTGCGGATCTTCCAATTTTACCGACAGCACAAAATGGCAATTCTCCCAGACATCTTCAGGGGCGACTTTAACACCGCGCGGCAGGATATTCCTGATGTCGCAAAACTCGCGCATCGCTTCGGTCAGGCCTGCCCGCAAGCCGTTGACGTGGGTGCCGCCTTGCGCGGTCGGCACCAGATTCACGTAACTTTCGGCCAGCACTTCCGCCGGATTTTCAATCGCCCAGACCATGCCCCATTCAACGGCTTCGTGATTTGCAGCCATATTGCCCATAAACGGCTGTTCCGGGCAATAGTCAATATCACCGATGCGGTCGAGCAAATATTCTTTCAGGCCGTCCTGGTAACACCAAAAATACTCTTCGTCGGTTTGATCGACTTTCAGGGATATTTTCAAGCCCGGACATAAAACCGCCTTAGCACGCAACACATGCTTAAGCTTTAAAACCGATATTTTATTGGAATCAAAATATTTTTCATTCGGCCAGAACCGGATGGATGTTCCGGTATTGTTCTTGCCAACCGAGCCAGTCTCAGCCAGTTCAGTTTGCTTTTCGCCATCGGCATACTCCATTTGATAAATCTTGCCGTTCCTTTTAACTTCTATTTCCAGTTTTGCCGACAAGGCATTAACGACAGATACGCCGACACCGTGTAAACCGCCGGAAAACTGGTAATTTTTATTGGAGAATTTTCCGCCCGCATGCAGCTGGGTCAAAATCACCTCAACACCGGGAATACCTTGTTCAGGATGTATATCGACCGGCATACCCCGGCCATTATCGCTGACCAGCACCGAACCGTCTTTATACAAAACCACATCGATGCAATCGGCAAAACCGGCCATAGCCTCATCAACGCTGTTATCAACAACTTCCTGCACCAAATGATTAGGCCGGGTAGTGTCCGTGTACATGCCGGGGCGTTTGCGCACCGGCTCCAGTCCGCTTAATACTTCAATTGCCGCCGCGTTATATTCGTTACTCATACTTCCTAATCACTCACAATTCAATTTCATATATAATGTCAGGGTTCAATCGTACATCGTACCATTAATAGAGCAATAGAACACGGATGACACTGATTAGACGGATTTGCACGGATTTTTGTAAGTTATACTTATCACAGATCAAAATTCGGCACCTTTGCTCCCTCTCCTGCTGGAGAGGGTTGGGGTGAGGAGATTCAAAAAACCGAATTTTGAAGTGCAAACGGTATATTCAACACATGGATAAAAACCAGTTTATCAGTGAGCATCCGTCAAATCAGTGTCATCCGTATGCTATTTTTAAGCGCCAATAGCTACTAAATATATTTTTATCTCATGCCGAAAAAGAAAACAGCCACTTTATTTGAAGATTCCCTCACCGAACTTGAGCAATTGGTCAACCAGCTTGAACAAGGCGATATTTCGCTGGAAGAATCGTTAAAGTCTTTTGAGCGCGGAGTTAACCTGACCCGCACCTGTCAAAAAGCCTTGCAGGAGGCCGAGCAGAAAGTTCAAATTCTAATTGAAAAAAACGGCACTCAAACCCTGGAGCCATTTACCGATGAGTAATGCGTTAAAAGACTATCTTGATTTTTGTCAAAACCGTGTGGAAAGAGCGTTGGAAGCTCGCCTTCCCAGCGAAAACATACTGCCGCAAAAGCTGCACCGTGCGATGCGCTACAGCACATTGGACGGCGGCAAGCGCATGCGCCCGATGCTGACTTATTGCACCGGAAAAACGCTGGGCATAGCGCCTGAAAGCTTGGACGGCCCGGCTTGCGCTGTCGAGTTCATCCACGTTTATTCGTTGATACATGACGATCTTCCTGCGATGGACGATGACGACCTCCGGCGAGGCAAAGCCACCTGCCATAAAGCTTTTGATGAAGCGACCGCCATTTTGACCGGCGACGCGCTACAGGCTTTGGCTTTTGAAATACTGGCCAATGACCCCAGCATTACCGCATCTGCCGAAAACCGTTTGAAAATGATTACCATGCTGACCAAAGCCAGCGGTTCTCAAGGCATGGTCGGCGGACAGGCCATCGACCTGGAATCGGTAGGAACCAGCCTGACCCTGCCTGAGCTGGAAAACATGCATATCCATAAAACCGGCGCGCTGATTCGTGCCAGCGTCAACATGGCGACTCTGGCGAAAACGGATATTGATCCCAATGTTGCCAAAAAACTGGATAATTATGCCAAGTGCATCGGCTTATCGTTCCAGGTTAAGGATGACATCCTCGACGAAGAAAGCGACACCGCAACCTTGGGCAAAACCCAAGGCAAAGACCAGGACAACAACAAACCCACCTACCCTGCCCTATTGGGTCTGGCCGGTGCCAAACAAAAAGCGCAGGAACTGCACGAACAAGCGCTGAGCAACTTAAGTATTTTCGGCAGCGAAGCCGATTTATTACGCAATTTATCGCTTTATATTATTCAGCGGGATCATTAATTCTAAATTCCGCAATTGAGAGGTGTGGAAACCGTTCGTACTGAGCTTGTCGAAGCATGAGCGGATACTACGCTTCTGCCATTTAGTTTTTAGGACAATATGGCAAAATAGAATTAGGTTCTATGCTTGACTCCTGCATAAAGCAACCCAGTAACAGACATAACAGGTCGCTCAATTCGACTCGCTACATAGGCGCTTCGTAGCCCACAAGCCAGCTCTGCGTTATGTGCAAAACAACATCATCCATCACGGAGAGTCAATGACAAGCTTCAAAGATAAAGCCAACCTAATCTGGGAAGTGGCAGACCTGTTACGCGGTGACTACAGACAGTCAGATTATGGCAAAGTGATTTTGCCAATGACAGTCTTGCGCCGTCTGGATTGCGTATTAGCACCGAACAAACAAAAGGTACTGGACACCCTGCCTAAAGTTGAAACGCTCTCCGATAGCGCCAAAGACCTCACCTTAAACAAAATAGCCGGGGCAAATTTCCACAACCGCAGCCAGTTCGATTTTGCCAAGCTGGTGGCCGACCCCAACCACATCGCTGCCAACTTGCGCAACCACATCAACGGCTATTCGGCTTCCGCTCGTGAGATTATTAAAGTGGCTACACTAAACCGGACACACAATCTAAAATAATCTGAAATTAGAGAGAGTGTCGAAAATGGATCAAGAAAAATCAAAACCCAAAACATATAGTGCCGAATTCAGAGAATCCTCGGTGAAACTGGCG
>CAMAUL010000015.1 GCA_945861405.1 Candidatus Methylobacter oryzae
CTGACGGCGGAAAAGTTCATCCCCGATCCGTTCCAGACCAACGGCGGGCGGCTCTATAAAACCGGCGATCTGGCGTGTTATCGTCCAGATGGCAACATTGAATTTTTAGGTCGTATCGATCATCAGGTCAAAGTCCGCGGCTTCAGGATTGAGTTGGGAGAAATCGAAGCTCGGTTGCTGGAACACCCATGTATTAAAGAAGCAGTAGTGATTGCCAGGGAAGACCGGCCGGGCGACAAGCGATTGGTCGCCTATCTGATTGGCATCACGGAGGATGCTGTCGATATCGACATACTGAAATTTCAGCTCAGGGAAACGCTACCGGACTACATGGTTCCTACTGCTTTTGTGATACTGGACAGCATACCTCTCAACGCCAATGGCAAACTGGATCGCAAGCGTTTACCGCAACCGGATATGAGCGAGATGTCGGCAAAACACTATGTCGCGCCGCGTACCGCAACTGAAGAAATTCTGGCGGGAGTCTGGGCGGAAGTTCTGGGCGTTGAAAAAGTCGGTGTCGAAGATAACTTTTTTGAATTGGGAGGACACTCTTTGAACGCAACCGTGCTCTTATCCCGTGTAAATAATCACTTCCAATTAGATATTCCGCTACGCGCAATTTTCGAAACGCCTACTATTTCAGGTTTATCCATGGTTATTGAAGAGTTGTTAATCGAGAAACTGGAAGCACTTTCCGAGAATGAAGCTGAAAATCTATTCAATCAAAACAATAGCGTTGTGGAGTAAGAACATGCAAAAAACAAATGGACTATCAAATCGCCGAGCCAATTTGTCCGAAACTAAACAAGCCATACTGGAAAAATATTTAAGAGGACAAGTTAAAACGGATTTTAGCAAAGAGAGCATATTGCCTCGTTTTGAATTACAAGCGGAATTGTCTTGTTCACAGCAGCGCTTGTTTTTTCTTGATCATTTGCAATCGATTAATACGACTTACAATATCCCCGTTATATTGCAACTTAAGGGAACTCTTAACCAAGAAGCTTTACAACAGACTTTTGAAGAAATTACCCGTCGCCACGGTATCCTAAGAACTCATTTCGTACAAGACGGGCAAGATATCCGACAAATAGTAGTACCAAAATTAAATCTTTCATGTCCGGTCATCAATATTGACTATTTGCCGAATGATGAACAGTCAATAGAAAAACAACGTTTGGAGGACGAGGATTTACAAAAAACTTTTGATTTAAGATATGGGCCGCTATTACGGATAAATCTGATACGGTTGAGCGATAAAACGGAAGGTGAGCGTGAGCTGGTTAAACAAAATTACCTTTTGATATTTACACTGCATCACATCATCTCGGACGGCTGGTCTAACAGCATTTTAATTCGCGAGTTTATCAATATTTACACGGCATTCATTCAAGGCAAGCCCTCGCCCTTAGCCGAACTGCCGATCCAATATACGGATTTTGCCTATTGGCAAAAACAATGGCTGACAACCGATGCCTATAAAAAGCAATTGGCTTACTGGAAAGAGCAATTAAAAGACGCGCCGGATAGCCTGCAATTACCTACAACAAGTCATACAGCCTCGTCTCAAAATTACAAAGGCGGCGTTTACCGTTTCGAGTTGCCGGAAATACTGACCGAAAATCTCAATGTTTTGAGCCGCAAGCAAGGCGTTTCCTTGTTTATGACCCTGCTCGCCGCATTTAATGTCTTGCTTTATCGGTATTCATCCCAAAACGATATTTGCATCGGTACGCCTATTGCCAATCGCAACCGGCAGGAATTGGAAGGCCTGATCGGTTTTTTTGTGAATACCTTGGTATTGCGTAGCGATTTATCGGGAAATGCAAAATTTACAACGTTACTTTCTAAAACTAAAAAGATGGTTTTAGATGCGCAAGCGAACCAGGATCTGCCGTTTGATAAATTAGTGGAAGAACTCGGTACGATGCGTGATTTAAATCGTACCCCGCTATTTCAAGTGATGTTCGTCATGCAAAACACGCCTGATGAACAATTGACCTTGCCTAGGCTTGAATTGAGTTTTGAAACTGCCGACACGCAAACGGCTAAATTCGATTTGACGCTGCTGTTAACGGAAAAAAATGGAAGTTTGCATGGCTTATTCGAATACAACACGAACTTGTTCGATGAGGCTGCCGTTAGTCGGATGGCTGAGCATTACAGGGTGCTGGTTGAAGGTATTGTCGATCAGCCTGAACTCAGAATAAACGATTTTCCGTTGATGCAGGATAATGATCGGAAACAAATTCTCGAGGAATGGGGGGCAAAACGGGCCGCTTATTCGCCTGATAAATGCCTGCACCAAGTATTCGAGAGCCAGGTTGAAAAAACGCCTGAAGCCAGCGCGCTGACATTTGAAAACCGGTCGTTGACCTATCGTGAACTCAATGAACGGGCAAATCAGTTAGCGCATTATTTAATCGGGCTTGATGTGCGCCCGGATAACTTGATCGGATTGTACGTTGAGCGTTCGGTGGAGATAGTGATCGGCCTGTTGGGTATTCTGAAAGCCGGGTGCGCCTATGTGCCGCTGGATCCTTCCTATCCGCAAGAAAGGATTCAATATCTTCTGGATGATTCGGGAACCCATATCCTGATAACCCAGATGCATCTGCTGGAGAAAATACCGGCACATATCGATAATGTCATTTGTCTCGATAACGAAACCCCTATCCATACCGGGAGCAGCAAAACCAATCCGGTCAATTATGCAACTCCGGCTAATCTTGCTTACATCATTTATACGTCAGGCTCTACCGGACAGCCCAAAGGCGTCCAAATCACGCACGAAAATGTATTGCGCTTATTTGAAGCAAGCGAAATGCAGTTTAACGTTACGTCACAAGACACTTGGACCTTGTTTCATTCGTACGCATTCGATTTCTCGGTATGGGAAATATGGGGGGCATTGCTGTACGGAGGCCGCTTGGTTGTCGTTCCTTATCATATAAGCCGGACACCTGAAGCCTTCTATCAATTGCTCTGCCATGAACAAGTAACGGTTTTAAACCAGACGCCTTCGGCATTCCGGCAGCTTATCGCCGCAGAAGCCGCTTTGCCGGCAAGGGCCGCGGAGTTGGCGTTAAGGTATGTTATTTTCGGCGGCGAAGCGCTTAGCCCGTTAGATTTGATGCCTTGGGTTGAACAACATGGCGATGCCAAGCCGCAATTGATCAATATGTACGGCATCACCGAAACAACCGTGCATGTCACCTTTCAGCGCATTACCGAAGAACACATTTACGGCGATATAAAAAGCCCGATTGGCCAACCTTTGGCCGATCTTTATGCCTATGTTCTTGACCCATCGTTAAACCCTGTACCTATCGGCATACCGGGAGAGTTATATGTCGGCGGCGCGGGATTGGCGAGAGGTTATTTAAACCGGCCTGAATTAACGGCCGAACGGTTTATTCCCGATCCTTACGGAAAAAGCCTAGGAAGCCGCTTATACAAAACCGGCGATCTTGCCTGTTACAGGGAGAACGGCTGTATCGATTATTTAGGCCGGATCGATCACCAGATAAAAATCAGGGGGTTTCGTATCGAGTTGGGCGAAATAGAAGCGGCGATTAAAAAACAGCCCGTCGTTCGTGATACGGTCGCCTTGGTTAGGGAAGATCAGTCCCGAGGTAAATATATTGTCGCTTACATCGTGCCGCAGCCTGAACAATCGCCAACAGTCATGGAATTGCGCAACGCCCTTAAAAATACATTGCCGGAATACATGGTTCCTGCGGTGTTTGTTTTTTTAAACGCTTTTCCGTTAACGGAACATGGAAAGCTGAATATAAAAGCATTGCCGGAACCGGAAGGCGCAAGGCCTGACTTGGTAAAAGCCTATACTGCGCCGCGAACCGAATCTGAAGAAATTCTGGCGGGCATCTGGTCGCAGGTTTTAGGCATAGAGCAAGTAGGAATAGACGATAATTTCTTTGAATTAGGGGGGGATTCTATCCGAAGTTTGCAGGTTTTGAATCTTGCAAAACAACGGAATATAGCTTTTTCACTGGAACAGCTTTATCAACAAGGGACAATCCGAGAGTTGTTAGCGGATTTACATTCGGTTAATTCTAACTCTAATTCCGATCCGAAAGGTTCGGTAAAGCCGTTTTCTTTAATTTCTACTTCCGATCAAAATAAATTACCGGATGATGTGGAAGATGCCTATCCGATGGCGGCGTTGCAGGCAGGCATGATTTTCCACAGTGAATATGAACGAAACGCCTATCATGTCGTTGACAGTCTATTGCTTAAATGTATTTTGGATAGCACGACTTTAATAAAGGTCATTCAACAAGTTATTGAACAGCATCCTATCTTGAGAACATCTTTCGATTTGGGCAATTACAGTGAACCGCTGCAATTAGTTTTCGCTAAAGATAAGGTGTCACCACTAATTGAGTTTGAAGACTGGAGGTTGCACTCTAATGCGCAACAAAAAGAACAATTTGCTTTATGGCTAGAGTTGGAAAAAACTAAAGTTTTTGAAATTACAAAGCCACCTTTAATTCGATTCCATATTCATCAGTTGAGTGATGATGTTTTTCAATTTACGGTTACTGAACATCACGCTGTTCTCGATGGGTGGAGTCTTAACTCTATGCTTAATGAGATTTTTACATATTATTTGTCTTCCTTGAACCAGCAAAGCTATACAGTTAATTCCCAGCCCTATAATGCCTTGAGAGATTTAGTTGTTTGGGAACGCGAAGCCATAAAATCTGAGTCACATCAAAAATTTTGGCAAAATAAATTAAATAATATAAGTAATTCTTTACTGCCTGCTGGGTTAAGTGTGGGGGATGCGAAAAAAACGAGTGATTTAAAACCTTTCAAACAACTGACAACATTATCACCAGAAATTTCAAAAGCTTTACAAGCTTTGGCAAGATCTCTTTCTGTCCCGTTAAAAAGCGTGTTATTAGCGGCACACCTAAAAGTACTCGGAATGTTATATGGCGAACAAAATATTACAACGGGTCTTGTCTGCAGTGTTCGTCCCGAAATAACAGATGCAGATAGAGCTTTGGGAGTTTTTCTTAATACTCTACCGTTTCCTTTCCAACTTCATGGAGGAACTTGGTCCGATTTGATTTTGCAAGTTTTCGACGCTGAATGCGAGTTAATGAAATTTAGGTTTTATCCTTTAGCACAAATTCAACATGATTATAAAAGACAGGTATTATTTGATGCGGTATTTCACTATGTGCATTTTTATAATGTTAGCGAGTTAGCCCAATCTCAGCAATTTGAAGTATTGGATTGGATCGATTATATACAACCAAACTTTGAGCTTGAGATAGCATTCCAATTAGATATTAGATCATCAGAGATTCGACTGCTGGTTTCAGGTAATGGAAGCAGGTTGAACGAAAAGAAAATTTATGCGATTTCAGAATATTTAATTGAAGTACTTTCGAAAATTTCGGAATCCCCATTAGAACGATACGATTCTCAAAACTTTCTGACGGATGTCGAACAACAGCAACTTTTAGTCTACTGGAATGCGACTAAAGTTGATTACCCGAAGGACAGATTCATTCATCAACTCTTCGAAGCACAGGTTGAAAAAACGCCGGATGCGGTCGCGGTGATTTTCGAAGAGCAATCATTAACCTATGCCGAACTGAATTGCAAAGCTAATCAGTTAGCTCATTATCTGCAAGGTTATGGTGTTGGGCCGGATGTATTGGTAGGCATTTGTCTTGAGCGTTCGCTGGAAATGGTGATAAGCCTATTGGGTATCCTTAAAGCAGGCGGTGCTTATGTGCCGTTCGATCCCGGATATCCGCAAGATCGACTGGATTTTATGCTGCGTGATGTCGGCGCGCCGATTGTACTAACACAAGAAGCTTGTCGAAGAAAAATCTCGGCTTCTACGGCGAGTGTTATTTGCTTGGATAGCGAATGGGACGATGTAGCGAAAGCCTGCGATGCCAATCTAAATATCCTGCTTATGCCGGAAAATCTTGCTTATTGCATCTACACCTCCGGCTCAACAGGACAACCGAAAGGAGCCTGTTTACCGCATCAGGGCATACTTAATAGGCTGCAGTGGATGCAGACGCAGTACTCTCTGGATCAAACAGATCGGATATTGCAAAAGACTCCATACAGCTTCGATGTCTCTGTATGGGAGTTTTTTTGGCCGTTGATGACAGGCGCAAGATTGATTGTTGCCAAGCCTGACGAACACAAGGACAGTCTGGCATTGATCGACATCATCAATCGCCAACAAGTTACCACCTTACATTTTGTCCCATCGATGCTGCAAGTTTTTATCGATACTCCGGGTGTGGAAAACTGCGCGTCACTAAAACGAGTCATCTGTAGCGGCGAGGTCTTACCGGCCGATCTGGTCGCACGCTTCCAGAAAAAATTCCAGGCGGAATTGCACAATCTTTACGGCCCTACTGAAGCTTCGGTAGATGTCAGCTATTGGGCCTGTTGGTCGGATAGCGCTGAAACCGCGATTCCCATCGGTCGGCCGATAGCCAACATTACACTTTATATCCTTGATCGGCAGCTTAACCCGGTACCTGTTGGTACGCCAGGCGAACTGCATATCGGCGGCATCGGTTTGGGGCGCGGTTACCTCAATCGTCCAGGGTTGACAGCGGAGAAATTCATTCCCAATCCCTATAGTCAAGAGGGCGGTCGTCTCTACAAAACCGGAGATTTGGTTTGTTACCGACCTGACGGCAACATTGATTACTTGGGTCGTATCGACCATCAAGTCAAAATCAGGGGATTCAGGATTGAGTTGGGCGAGATCGAAGCCCGGTTGCTTGAAGCGCCGTATATAAAAGAAGCTGTAGTCATTGCTCGGGAAGACCAACCAAGCGACAAGCGACTGGTTGCTTATCTGATTGTCGCTACGGAGGATGCCGTCAACATCGAATTGTTGAAAGTCAGGCTTAAGGAAACGTTGCCGGACTATATGGTCCCCATTGCCTTTGTGATACTGAATAGTATGCCGCTCAGCGCCAACGGCAAGTTGGATCGCAAGCGTTTGCCGCAACCGGATATGAGCGAGATATTGATAAAACACTATGTTGCGCCACGTACGGCAACCGAAAAAATTCTGGCGAGTATTTGGGCCGATTTATTGGGTATGGAAAAAATCGGTGTTGAGGATGATTTTTTTGAACTGGGGGGGCATTCGTTGCTGGCGGCCCAGATGTCTTTCACCGTACAAAAAAAGTTTAATCTCAAATTATCCCTCAAAATGCTTTTAGAAAAACCGACTATTGCGGCGCAAGCAAGGCTTATTGATGATGGAGAAAGTGATGATGTGGCTATGGATCTTGAATCTGAAGCTGTACTCGATTCTGCCATCATTCCGTTATTGTCTTCCCATATAGATGTGGTAGCAGCGCAAACGATCTTTTTAACGGGTGCGACAGGTTTTCTCGGTATTTTTTTACTGGCAGAATTGCTGGAGCAAACTGAAGCCAAAATCTATTGCTTGATCAGGGCGGTTGATGAGCGAGAAGCTTTGATCAGACTGCAGCACCAAATCGCTCGGTATGAGCTTAAGGATCGTGTCAACTTGAAGCGAGTTATCGCAGTATGTGGCGATTTGTCGAGATCTAGTCTTGGCTTATCCGAAATTCGTTATAGGGAAATTGCCGAGCGTGTTGAAGTCATCTACCACAACGGGGCACTGGTCAATTTTGTTTTGCCTTATAAGGCATTAAAAGCCGCCAATGTCTTGGGAACTGAAGAAATATTACGCCTCGCTTGCTGCGGCAAAGCTAAAGCAATTCATTATGTTTCAACTGTGTCGGTGTTTAGCGAAGTGCCTGCCATTAATTCGTACGGCTATAAGGAAAATGATGAGCCTAAGTTAAGTGGCAATTTGACCAATGGTTATGCGCAGAGCAAATGGGTGGCAGAAAGGCTGGTTACCATTGCAAGAGAACGCGGTTTTCAGGTAACTATTTATCGGCCGGTTACCGTTTCCGGCGATAGCCGTAGCGGTATATGGAATACCGAAGACTTTTTGTGTCGACTGATTAAAGGTTGCATACAGATGGGCTACGCGCCCGTTGAGCGTGTCCGCATGGATATGGCACCTGTCGATTACATGGGTCGTGCTATTGTCTCGCTATCGTTGCTACCGAGCTCCATTGGTGCCTGTTTCCATTTAAATCATCCCACCCCTCCTTATTCCGATGGGTTGATCGATTGGTTTAGTCAAGCAGGTTATCGCCTGGATCGTATTCCTTATCAAGACTGGGTAAAAAAGGTACTGGAGACCGGTGAGGCTAACCACAAAGACTTTGCCTTATTGCCTTTGCTATCGATATTTCCGGATCAAAACCAGGATGATGAAACGGAGTTATTGGAAGAAAACACTATTCGCTATGATTGCAGCGAAACGCAAGCTGTTTTGTCGAAGTTAGGCATCGAGTGCGCCTTGTTGGAGGATGAGTTATTGACGCGTTATCAGGCCTATTTTAAGCGTAGTGGGTTTGTTCGGGAGCCGGACTATTACAAAGAGAAATTATTTTAAACAAAATGATTTTTGCGGGTGAGGTGGATTTTGAGCTTGCTCGTCTACTTTTTGTAAATGCATTGATTGTACTGACAACAATATCTGCAAGTATTGAGTTCTTCTTTTTAAGAACATACCACTAGCACGAAACTACTAAGGAAAATCCTAAAATGGTTAGTAAAAAGAAAAACTTTTTTCTCGGTGAAATTACGACGCATCCAAGAAAAAAGATCAGAACATGCTTCATAAAAGGGGTCTTTATTTTAACGTTTTGTCACGCAGTGCCTGCGTTATCAGAAGAAGACAAAGCCAAAAAAATTCAATTTGATATGCCTTCCAGTGATCTGGCTTCCGCATTGAATAGCTACGCGGAGAAAACGGGTATGGAATTAAGCTATCCGGCTTCTATGGTTGTCGACGCAAAATCCAAGCCGCTTAAGGGTAGTTATGGGGTTCAACAAGGCCTGAATGAACTGTTACGAGGAACCGGGTTGGCTTATCGCTTGACGGGGGAGAATAGCGTAACGCTGGAAAAAATGGCCGTTGCGGAGCCGAAATCGAGTACTCCCACGTTGAAAGCGATGACGGTGGTAGGGGAAGCGGTTCAAGATCCGAATGATCCCTATAGCAAAGACTACGCAGTTACCAACACCAGAACAGCCACTAAAACCGACACGCCGATCTTCGATACCCCCGTATCTGTCCAGGTGGTGCCACGAGCGGTGATGGATGACCAGAAAACGACACGGCTAAAGGATGCCCTGGAAAACGTCAGCGGTGTGCGGGCGCAACCCTCATTGGGTTACGGCAATGGCTTTATCATTCGCGGTTTTCGCAATGGCAGGGTTTACCGTAATGGTCTATTGTCTAACGGCAATGGCGAGCCAACCGAAGTGGATGCCGGTAATCTGCAAAGCATCGAGGTGCTCAAAGGCCCGGCCGCCGTTCTGTTTGGTCGTATTGAACCTGGCGGCCTGGTTAATGTCACCACCAAGAAGCCGCTGGATACGCCTTATTATTCATTGGAGCAGCAATTCGGTTCGTATGATTTGTATCGCACCCAATGGGATGCCACGGGGGCTGTGACTGATGACAAGTCGTTGCTGTATCGTTTCACCGGCGCGTATCAGAACAATAATTCGTTCAGGGATTTTGTTTCAACCGATCGGGTTATGGTCAATCCCAGTATAACTTGGCGACCAACCGATAAGACCGACATGACCCTGAGCGTCGAAGGTTTCGACCAGGATTATCAGACGGATTTCGGTATTCCTGTGATCGGTAAACGTCCGGCACCGATTCCTATCAGCCGGTCGCTTAATGACCCGAATATTCCAATGAGTTATATATCCAAAACCCAGGTGAGCACCGAGATCAATCATCGGTTTAATGACGATTGGGCGATACATAACCGGTTTCTTGCCAGCTTTAACGATGCGCATGACTTTATGGTCAATCCGGCTCCCGCTTTCGGGCCCAGTGAGGATGCATTGCTCCCGGATGGTACGCTTAAGCGCAATATTTTTGGTCAGACAGCCGATACGGATAGCTATACCACTAATCTGGATCTGACCGGAAAATTCCAGCTCGGCGCAACTAAACACGAAACGCTGGTGGGATTCGACTACTTTCAGACCTCTCTAAACTACCATTATTTTGGTGAATTCATCGACCCCAATCCGGCTCTTGATATTAATATTTTTAATCCAGGACCTAGTTACGGGATTGATCCGGCGCTTATTAACCAAACCCTGTCGCAACCCGCTAACTGCTGCGCCGGGTTCAATTATGCGGTTATTAACGACCAATGGTATGGCGCCTATTTCCAGGATCACATCACGTTGTGGGACAAACTACATATTTTAGGCGGCGGCCGTTACGATTGGGCAGAAACAGGCTCGTCTTATATGGAGTCTTTTGCTGCCGCCGAGGCTACCTTGCCATCACGTAAAGATGAAGGCTTTAGCCCCCGAGTCGGTATTCTCTACCAACCCATTAAAGAGCTGGGCGTTTACGGCAATTGGACCACCTCGTTCGGCGCTAATAATGCGCCGGCCGCCGATGGATCAAGCTTTGATCCGCAAATTGGCGAGCAGTTTGAGGCGGGCGTGAAAACCCAATTGTTTGATGACCGGTTTATCGCAACCTTGGCGTACTACCATCTCACCAAAGACAATGTACTGATCGATGACGATAGTACGCCAAACCCCTTCGATAAAATAGCCAACCAACAACGCAGCCAGGGTATTGAGCTGGATATGACCGGGCATGTAGCGGACGCTTTAAGCCTGATCGGAAGTTATGCCTTTACCGATGCACGAGTCATTAAAGATTTCACCGGCGGCACACAAGGCAACCGATTGGCTAACGTCCCTGAGCATTCCGGCAGTCTGTGGCTTAAGTATGACCTGAATGGTTATGCCGCACTGGACGGTTTTAGTTTTGGTCTCGGCGGGGTTGCCGCAGGACAACGCGAAGGCGATTTTCAGAACAGTTTCCAGTTGCCGGGCTATGTGCGCATGGATGCCTTCGCTGCGTATAAATGGGACATCAAAAAAACGCGCGTGACTGCACAGTTTAATATCCGTAATCTGCTCGATAAACAATATTATGAGTCCACCGATCCCGACTCTAACGTGACGCCTCGTTTGAGTGTCGCTCCAGGCGCTCCGTTGACGGCTATTGGTTCGTTGCGGGTGGAGTTTTAATCAAAGTTGTAGATCAGTCAGGTACGTCCGTACGGCGGATTAGCCGCGCGCAAACACACGATCTGTAAGTTTTGATTGGTCTATGGCGCGGCGTAATCCGCCGAATGTGGTGGTCTTTGATATGGCGGATTAAGACGCGCGGAAATACTTTACCTATATGAAGATTGTAGGGTTTGCGCGCCTAAGCCCTACGACCTGTTGTAATCTTCAATTTGTTTCCTGATTACCCATAAAGAAAAGCCAATGTTGCAAAAATGTCTATACTGACAGTATCTACATATGAATGGGATAACGTCATGAAAAACAAAGTTCAATTTCAAAAAGGCTATAGCCTGGGCGAGTTCATGAACAATTATGGGAGTGAAGAGCAATGCCGAAAAGCCTTGTTTCAGTGGCGCTGGCCTCAAGGCTATGTTTGCCCTGAATGCGGAGGGCAAAGCTATTGCACCCTGAAAACACGGGCGGTTTATCAGTGCAATCGCTGTCATCATCAGCATTCCCTCATTAGCGGCACCATTTTTTCTGCGACGAAACTTCCGTTAACAACTTGGTTTCTTGCGATCCACTTGATCACACAGGCAAAAACTGGCATTTCAGCTCTTTCATTACGTCGCCAATTGGGTGTTTCATACAATACCGCCTGGAGCATCAAACAGAAGCTGATGCAGGTAATGAAGGAGCGTGATGATAGTAATCCGTTATCCGGCGTCATCCAGCTGGATGACGTGTATTGGGGAGGCGAACACCGGGGAGGCAAGCGTGGACGGGGTTCCCCCAACAAAACACCTTTTGTGGCGGCGGTGTCGGTCAACGAAAAAGGGCATCCTATTGCCATGAGCATGAATGTGGTCAACGGGTTCCGCTCCAAAGAAATCGCTCGTTGGGCTAAGCGCCATCTTAGCACCGACAGTCACGTGGTCTCGGACGGGCTGGCCTGCTTCGCCGCTGTTAAGGATACAGGATGCCAGCACACCTGCATCGTAACTGGTGGAGGCCCTGAATGTGTCTCACTGGAGTCGTTCACTTGGGTAAACACGATGATAGGTAATGTCAAAAGGTCGATTGACGGGGCGTATCACGCTATCAATCACAAACACCTTCCACGCTATTTGGCAGAGTTTTGTTATCGCTTCAATCGACGATTTGTCCTTGAGGATATGCTTCCCCGTCTATGTTACGTTGCAGCCAGAACGCCACCTATGCCTATGCGGCTACTGAAGATGGCTGAGGATTATGGGTAATCAGGATTTGTTTTATGGTTCAACACATGGCTGACAACATCTTTCCAAACCGTTTAAAAGCCCTTAAAGTCCGCCGCAAATTGTGGCTCAACGTGCATTTGTGGCTGGGTTTGGGCTTTGGCTTGTTCCTGGCGGTCATCGGGTTGACGGGTTCGGTGCTGGTGTTCTGGTATGAACTCGACGAAGCCCTTAATCCGGGCTTATATGAAGCTGCTCTTGGCAATGGCGCAATCCGTAAACCTTTTGATGAGATTATCGCTGTCGCCAAACAGTCCGCCCCTAAAGGCTGGGATTCGGTTTGGTTGAATGCGCCGCATGAAAGCGGCAATTATGTGTTCGGCTTTTATTATCCCAACGGTAACGCTTCGCCTGAACCAGCGGAATCGCTCAATATTGCCGTCAACCCTTATACGGCTGAGGCTGTTGGTCAGCGGATTTTTTACCACGCCTGGAACCCATTAAAGCATAGCTTGGTAGGATTCTTTTTTAAGCTGCATTACGCGCTGTTTTTGGGTGACACCGGAGTAATTATCGTCGGCATGATGGCTGTGCTATTTTTTGTTTCGGTGATGACCGGCCTGATATTATGGTGGCCGCTGACGGGGAAATGGAAGCGAGTACTGACGATTAAACGCCGTGCCAGTAGCGAGCGTTTTAATCACGACTTGCATCAAAGCGCCGGGTTTTACAGTCTGATTGTGTTGCTGGCGTTATTAATATCCGGGATGTATTTTAATCTGCCGGATCAGTTCCGCTGGCTGGTGGAACGGTTTTCAGCTTTAACACCGGAGGCGCAGGTACAATCGGTAGTCAAGTCCCGCGTCAATGCCAATATTTTAGAATCAGCGCTATCTAAAGCCCAGAATATGTATCCGGGCGGCAAACCCCAGTATTATTCCTTCAATATAGCGACCCTAACCTTCATCGCTTGCTTTCGTGATATACCGGCTTTACGCCGTTATGTGTTAGATAGTGGCTGTGTCGTTATCGACCCGTCCAATGGCAACATCGTGCAGGTGCAAGACCCTGCCCATGGCAGCGCTGGTGATGTGTTCATGCAATGGCAATGGCCGTTACACTCCGGCCAAGCCTTTGGCTGGACTGGGCGTATTTTGGTATTTATCAGCGGACTGGCTTGCCCGATGCTGTTTGTGACAGGGGTTATCCGCTGGCTGCAAAAACGGCGGGCGAAACGGCACATCCTAAAGCGTCATGTATAGGTTAAGCCTAAGATGCATAAACTGTCGTGTACGGCCGTACGGCGGGTAAATTGTAGGGATTCGCTGACAGGAGACTGTGAAAGTATTATTTAAATGAGACATAAAAAGCAATATTTACCACGAAGAGCATGAAGGACACAGAGAAAAGTTATATTAAAATCAACACGTTGAAAACTTCGTGTTCTCTGTGTTCTCGTGGTTATTCTTTCTTATATTGAATACTTTCACAGTCTCACAGGCAATCCACCATAACTTTGAGGGTGTGTGACGGTTTGCTATCACGAAACCGCCCTACGATCTACGATCTTGGCTGTAAAAAAATCATATGTCTAAAGAATCTCAGTATGCATTCAACCCAAGCAATCCTCAGCGCTTATTTTCGCGAAAAAACATCCGTAAGTTCTGGCTAAACGTGCATTTAACGATTGCGCTGACGGTCGGTTTTGTCTTTGTCATTCTGGGACTGACCGGCTCCTGCAATGTTTTTTATTACGAACTCGGAGAATTGGGTTTCCCCGCCCTGCCTATCGCAGGCCAATCGCGGCCTGTTAGTTTGGATGAGATCATGCAGACCGTTAAAGCTGCGCATCCGCAAAGAACCGGCGGCTGGAACATGGTTTTACCGGGTTACCAGAGCGATTATGTCTGGGTGGATTATCCAAAACCTGCGGAAACCATAACCGAGCTGTTTGCGCCTCTGGAAATACTGGTCGATCCTTATAGCGGAAAGATAGTTTCAGAACACTTCTGGGGTCGGACGCTGCCTGGCCTGATTTACGAGATACATGCCGATTTTTATGCTGGCAAAATCGGAAAAGAAATTGGCGAAATAGGTTTTAATGTGGTTTGTTTTTTCGGCATTTTTTTGTTTGCCTCCTGCTTATCGGGGCTTTATTTGTGGTGGCCGCGCGGCGGAAAATTTAAAAAAGCGCTGACAATCAAACTCCATTCAAGTGCACAACGGTTTTATTTCGACCTGCATAAAACCACCGGTTTTTATAGTTCGACGTTGCTGCTGATCATTGCTTTTACCGGCTTTTCCTATAGTTACAATGACTATATCAAACCGTTAGTCAATGTATTTTCCGCCGTCAAAAAGGATCATTTAAAAGATCCCACGCTTAAATCAACGGTACTGGATTTAAGCGCACCTATTTCAATCGCCCAAGCGGTAGCTATCGCCAATCAGGTTTTCCCCGGCGCGGAATTACGCGGAATAGGTACACCGGACGGCAAGGACGGTGTTTATATGGTTGCAAAAAGACAAGCGGGCGAAGCCAATCGCAAACGCCCGCGCAGCAAAGTTTGGATAGACCAATACAGCGGCAAGGTACTGGCTATTCAGAATCCCAACCAGTTTACCGCTGGAGAGACATTTTTAAACCTACTGTGGCCTTTGCACGACGGACAAGCCCTAGACCTTCCCGGTCGTATCCTGTGGTGCATAGCTGGTTTTGCACCGTTGGTTTTATATGTCACCGGCATTTTGCGCTGGCAGCAAAAGCATGATGCTAGGAATAGGAAGTTAATTTATAGGAGTAGCTTAATATAATTTTTTTGTGTTGCGTTGAAGATTCTGTATGGCTATCGATTTATGGCTTGAAGAATTAGCCGTTACTGACGAAGAGTATCGCTATTATTGGTCGCTCCTGGACAAGAATGAGCAAGGCAAGGCCTTGCGTTTTGTGCAAACAATGCATGGCAGGCGTTATGTTGCAAGTCACGGTAAGCTCAGACTGATCCTGGCTGAGTATCTGGGCATGCCCTCTGGCAAAATCGGTTATGCGGAACAGGCGTTTGGTAAACCGGTTATTGTTGTCGATGGACTGGAGCACGACATTAAATTCAATTTGGCGCATTCCTACAATAAAATGCTGGTGGCAGTCGGGTTGGATGGCAACATAGGTGTCGATATTGAAGTCTGGAACGATAGAATCGATGCTGTTTCGGTCGCCAATATCTGTTTTGCTGAAGCCGAACGCCGTTTTTGGAACGGATTGCCGGAAAGCAGGAAAAACGCGTTTTTCTACCGGCTTTGGACGAGGAAGGAAAGTTTTGTAAAAGCTGTCGGTGTGGGACTCGGGCTAGATGTTTCCAGGGTTGTCTCCTCAACGGTCGGTGCGACGCGGTTTTTGTCTGTGCCGGAGGGGTATGGCTTTGCTGGAGATTGGGCACTGGTAGATTTGGATTTTGGTAGCGGCGTCAGCGCTGCACTGACGGTTCCAGCGAAATATTATGACCGGATTGAGCTTAGGCGGCTCGAACTTAAATAAAGACGGGATGAAAATCCCGTCCCTGTCATTCACGGACTATTGCGATGCCGTTTGTTGCATGTGTATTTGCAGGCTTAACGGACGCATATCCGTCCAGACATCCTTGATGTGATCCAAACATTCCTGTTTGTTGCCGATTTTGCCGACTGTCCGCCAACCACCCGGTATTTCTTTGTATTCAGGCCAAATTGAATATTGCTGTTCGTGATTGACCACAACCTGATAAATGGTGGTGTCTTCTTCGTCCCAAGCCATTGTTTTTCTCCGCTGATGGATTATTGTTATAAATCATAGTGTTTGCATATTAAATTCGGTTTTTTAAAATCTCCTCTCCCTAGCCCTCTCCAACAGGGATAAAGGCGCCGAATTTTGAAGTGCGATGGGGTGGTTCCCGTAAAGTAGACGATAGAAGCGGTAAAATACCTCAGTTGTCATTCTGATCCAGTCTGTGGGTTTTGAATTGGGTGCGGCAGTGCAGCAGGGCTTTGGCCATGTGTTTTTCAACGGCGCTATCGGATATTCCGAGTTCCATGGCGATTTCGGCATAGGTCATTCCGTAAACTCTATTCAGGACAAATATCTCCTGGGTGCGCAAAGGCAATTCATTCAGTATCCGCATGATGGCGGCCAACTTTTCATTGACGGATACGAGGTTCTCGGCAGAAGGGAATTCACTAGGCGGGGGTAAGGATTGCTCTTTGGTTTGAGCGTAATTTTCCGTTACTTTTCGATGTTTGATGTGATCGTAAGCGAGGTTTTTGGCAACTCTGAACAGAAAGCCGCGCGGATGGTCAATAGTTTGCTTTTGTGCTTCGCGGAAAAAAATAATGAAGCTTTCTTGGACGAGGTCGGCTGCTATATCCGGGCAGTCGACAAGCCGGGTCAAATGAAACTGCAATTCGGACTGGTGATTTAAGTAAATGGCTTCTACGTTCAAGTTCAAATCCCTCTTCGTTGTTGTTCAGAATATTTATCTTGCTGCTGCTACGCCGACGGCGTTGGGATAAAGGTGATATTCGATTTTTGGGCTCTAGCAGCGTTACTGATTTGCCTCGGTTGTTTGACAAAACGATATGGATTATGGGATCGATTAAACATATGTAATTCCATGGTTTTGTTTTGTTAGGTCGCGGCTGGCACACCGGCAAGCAGTTTGTAATATACCGAGTCTGCACGGCAAGTTGAGTTGCCGGAGAATGTCGGTCGATTGTGTATAGTCATGACTTAATTAAGCAGTTAGTATGCCAGTTTTTCAGTCCAGTAATTTCAATGGGTTAACTGTAAGTGCGGGGCATGAATTTGAAAAAATCGGCATATGACACATTTTTAATGCGTTAAATAACATAGCTTTTTAAAGCGAGGCATGGGCTTTGTCCCTGCGAACGATGCGATTGCAGCATAATAGAAGCGGACTTTTTTTCATGAACTTGACAGTGTCAGGTTCAGTATTCGGCAGTATTTTTTAGTGGAACGGATGAGGTTAAAAAGGTCTTAAGGCGTCCTATTACTAGACTCACTTTGGCTTTGAGTCCTGATGCGCGGCATAGAATTTGTTCTAACGCATTGAATTGTGTATACGTAAGCTTAAAGGAAATATTTTATGTTAGTTTTTTTGTGTCGCTCTTCTTGGCTGACGATTGTTGGCGTACTGCTTACCGGTATTATCAGTGGATTAAGCAGTGCAGCTCTGGTGGCGTTGATTAATTCGACTTTGTCGAATACGTTGGATGCTAAGCTTTTGCCGTGGCTGTTTGGCGGATTATCCATTGCGGTATTGACTAGCGGTTTTCTATCGCATTATCTGCTCAATCGACTCAGCGCTAAGATTGTTTGCGATCTTCGCATCCAAATCAGTCGCTTGATTCTTGCCGCGCCTTATCCTTATCTGCAAAAGCTCGGCAAGTCGGCGTTATTGGCTAATTTGACCGAGGACATATCGGCGATTGCCAATGCCAGTCAATTATTGCCGATAGTTTGCATTAATTTTGCGGTCGTGGCGGGTAGTATGGCCTATCTGAGCTGGTTATCCTGGCAGTTAGCCCTGGTTTTGGGCGGGGTGATTGTATTCGGGGTCTTGAGTTTTAGCTTATTTAGCGAGTTGCCCAAAAAAAACGTACTCAAGGCGCGGGAAGAATACGATGAACTTAGCCGCGGTTTTCGGGCTTTGACGGAAGGCATCCGTGAGTTGAAATTACACAGGCAGCGTAGCGACGCGTTTATGGCGCATTCACTGGCGGTCAGTGCCGAAGCCTATCGTCGGCATTCTTTTCGGGGAGACGTGGCTTATTTGTTGGTCAATCAGTGGGCGCAGTTATTGTATTATTTGGTCATAGGCGTGATCCTCTATATTTTTCCGGTTTGGCAGGCTATCGATCAGGAGGTGATCGGCGGCTATGCGCTGGTGTTTTTGTTCATGATGTCGCCGTTGAGCATACTCACCACCAGTTTGCCGATTTTCAGTCGAGCCAAGGTTTCGTTACAAAAAGTCGGGCAGCTCGGTGAGCAGCTCAAAGAACAGGCGGTTCAAACCAATGTGCCTGATAAACGGGAGGTTTGCACAAATTTTTTCGGTCTGTCGCTACACGGTGTGACGCACAGTTTTCATCGGGAAAAGGAAAATCGTAATTTCACCTTGGGGCCTATCGATCTGGACTTTAAGCCTGGAGAGCTGGTCTTTTTAGTCGGCGGCAACGGTAGCGGCAAAACTACGCTGGCAATGCTGCTGATCGGGCTTTACATGCCTGAGCAGGGAGGTATTCGTTGGAACGGTGATGTTGTCAATGAAGGTAACAGGGATGATTATCTGCAAAACTTCTCGGTGATTTTTTCGGATTTTTATTTATTCGATGAATTGTATGGGATTGATAATGAGAACAACTATGCACTCATCGACGATTATTTGCAGCGCTTACATTTACATCATAAAGTGAAGGTTGAAAATGGTCGGTTTTCTTCTCTGGATTTGTCGCAAGGTCAGCGCAAACGTCTGGCGCTATTGGTCGCTTATCTGGAAGATCGGCCTTTTTACGTTTTCGATGAGTGGGCGGCAGACCAGGATCCTGAATTCAAACATTTATTTTATACGGAGCTGCTGCCGGCCTTGAAAGCCCGAGGCAAAACAGTATTGGCCATCAGCCATGATGATCGCTATTTCTACTTGGCGGATCGCTGCATCAAGCTGGAAGAAGGCCAGATTGTCGCCATGGAAATGCCGGTGGCGGCAGGCAAACAGTCAATCCAAATAAGCTGATATTGGGACTAAACGGCTACTGATTACAGGAGTGCAGGCTTCGCCTGCAAGCACAAGCAAAGCTTGCACTCCCGTTGCAAAGGTTGGCTGCTTTGCCTAAGCGTAATGCAGTTCCCTATGGCCGGACGGGGCATGTTGCCCCGTTCGAAGTGTTTTGAGGTGGTTATTAATGTAGCTACTTAGATTAGACACCGCAAAAACGTTAGGTACGGGGTCGCAACCCTCGTACTGCTCAATCAAATTAAAGTATCACCACGAAGACACGAAGTTTTCTTTGTTTTTCTTCGTGAACTTCGTGTCTTCGTGGTGATAATCTTTTAAGGTTTTTAACCGCATTTCATAGTATTGGATGGCAATGGCGAATATTCGAAAAATTATTTTATTTGGCGGCTTGACGCTGGTAAGCGTGGTGGCGATAGCCATCGGCGGCGGTTTTTGGGTTTTGCATAAGTCCATGCCGCAACTTGACGGCACGGTGAAGTTGAACCGGCTTACGGCTGGGGTTCGCGTACAGACCGATGCGCACGGCATGCCGGTCATCAATGCCGCTAACCGTGTCGATGCGGTTCGGGCTTTGGGTTATGTCACCGCGCGCGACCGATTGTTTCAGATGGAGCTGATGCGGCGTAAAAGCGCCGGGCGGTTGGCGGAAATCTTTGGCGACATGGCGCTGGACAGCGACATCAAGGCCCGAACTTACGGTTTTCATCGGGAGGTAAAAGTGATATTGGCAAAACTGCCACCAGTCCATCAGCATTATCTGCAAAGCTATGCCGACGGCGTTAACAGCTATATGGCGGAATCCGGCAAACTGCCTTTCGAGTTTAAGGTGTTGGGCTATCAACCGGAGCCTTGGACTCCTGAGGACAGCCTGCTGGTGGTATTAGGTATGTGCGAGAACTTGACTGCCTGGGTCGAACGCGGCGAGCGCATGCTGAGCGTGATGGAAAAAACTTTGCCGGATGCCGCGATGCGTTTTCTGACGCCGGATACCGATCCTTACACCGAACAGCTGCTGAAACAGGCCGAATCGTTGCGTCCGGTGCAAGCGATTCCTGTTGAGGCTTTGGTAACCGCATTAGCCCATCAGCCGACGGATGAGACAACGCCTGTTCAATTGAGCCAGCTGGTTCAGCAGTCCGATTTAATGGTCGGCTCCAATGCCTGGGCGGTCAGCGGCAAGAAAACCTGGGATGGGCGGGCCATTCTGGCTAACGACATGCATTTGGGTATATCGGTGCCCAATATCTGGTATCGCGTCGAGTTGGATTACGGTGATACACATGCCGCAGGCCTGATTTTGCCCGGTACGCCTTTGTTAATTGCCGGCAGCAACCGCCATATCGCCTGGGGAGCAACCAACCTTTCCGGCGATTTCCTGGATTTGGTACGGCTCGACATCAATCCCGCTAATCCCGATCAATACCGGGTAGGCGGGCAATGGCAGCGCTTCGACGAGTATCCGGAAACCATAGTCGTCAAAGGCAGTGCAGCCAAACGGATCACAGTCAAGCAGACGCGCTGGGGGCCTGTCGCGAACCAACCGTTGCTGGATCAGCCTGTGGCGATTCATTGGGTGGCGCTGGATGCCGATGCCGTCAACCTCAATTTGTTTGATTTGGAGCAAGGCGAAACCCTGGAGCAGGCGGTAAAAATTGTCAACGGCAGCGGCGGCCCGCAGTTGAATGTGTTGCTGGCCGACGATAAAGGCCGCATCGCCTGGACGTTGATGGGCAAAATTCCCAAGCGGTTCGGCAATGACGGTTTGGTCAGTCGCTCCTGGGCGGATGGCGGTGTGGGCTGGAACGGTTATGTCGAACCCGAGAAATTGCCGCGGGTCATCGACCCGCTCGAGGGTATTTTGGTGTCAGCCAACGACCGCCGTCTGGGCAAAAATTATCCGTATGTCATTGGCCACCAGTTCGGCAACGGTTACCGCGCCTATAGGATTACCCAGCAACTTACGCAAATGCCCAAGATTGGCGAATGGGCCATGTTCAATCTGCAACTTGATACCGAAAGTGAGTTTTATGTCTTCTATCAGCAGTTGGCTTTGAATATCCTGACCGCCGAAGCGGTCGCTACGCAGCCGGATTTGGCCGAGGCGCGCGACTATTTGCTGGCCTGGGACGGGCGGGCCGATGTCGGCAGTCTGGGTTTTGCGTTGCTGGTCGAGTTCCGCAAGCAATTGATCGAGGCGGTATTTACGCCATTTTTAGCGGCCAGTCGGCAGGCCGATAAAAACTTCAGCTATGCTTGGACGTATATCGATACGCCGTTGCAGTCCCTGCTGAACGAAAAGCCGCCGCAGACATTGCCGGATGCGGCGCATTACCGGAACTGGGACGACTTCATTTTGGGGCAATTGAAACGCAGCATACAGCAGGTGCAAGCCCGGCAGCCGGATGTGGCGTTAATGGAATTGAACTGGGGCAAGCTAAATAAGGTCAAGCAGGCGCATCCGTTTTCCAAGGCATTGCCGATACTGAGCGATTTGCTTGATATGCCAAGCGAGGCCTTGCCGGGTTGCGCTTTTTGCGTACGCGCGGCGGGGCCGGGTTTCGGGGCCAGCGAGCGGCTGGTGGTCGCGCCGGGCCATTTTGAAGACGCCATTCTGCATATGCCCGGTGGTCAGTCCGGTCATCCCTTGTCAACTTATTACCGGGATCAGCAGAACTATTGGTTAAAGGGTTTGTCTATGCCATTGACGGCCGAGAAACCTGAATACACGCAGCTGTTGCAGCCTTAGGATACACAAAGTCCGGGCGGAATATGATAAACAATGGGTTTTAGGTAGAATGAACAACATGAAACGTAACTCTTCTAACGATACCGGTTGCGTTTTCGGGCTACGGAGAGCTTTCTATGCAGAAACTGAGTAGTTACCTATGAAACAGAAAAACGAGACGAACAGTTTTGAATCCGGACTTAATAACGACATTGACGAGCAAGCGGTGGCTTGGTTTATACGGTTACGGGCCGACAATGTCACCAGCGAGGAAAAGACGTCATTTCTGCGATGGCTGAACCAGGCCGACGTGCATCGCGACACCTTTAATGAAATCAGCAAACTGTGGGGCGATGCCGACCTGTTGCAAGCCCTTGGTGAAACAGCCCAAAAACACCGCATAGCACCGCAAAGAAAAACAACGTTCTCTAAATTCAACCTGCCGCTGGCGATGGCGGCCTGTCTGGTCTTAACCTGGCTGTTCCATAGCGAACTGGCGATATTGATGCAAGGCGATTATTCGACCAAGGTGGGCGAACGCAAAACCGTCTATTTCGATGACGGTTCTACCGCGATGCTCAATACCGACAGTTCTATCGCGGTCAGCATGGATGGCCCGCAACGCAAGGTCGAACTGCTGAAGGGCGAGGTCTATTTCGAGGTCAATCCCGATCCCAACCGACCGTTTATTGTCCAGGCCGGTCATTCGACGACCCGCGTACTGGGAACCCGGTTTTTCGTGCATGAAAAGAGCGAGAGCGACGAAGTCAAAGTCGTGTCTGGTCGGGTTGAAGTGACCGACCGGCATACCTTGAAGCAGTCGGCGATTTTGCATGATCGTGAGTCTGTATCGGTGGATGCCTCTGGGCTTGGCGAAACAGTGTTACTGGATTCGGCGCTGACAACCTCCTGGGTAAACGGTTTTCTGGTGTTTGAAAATGCTCCACTGGAAAGCGTTATTAGCCAGATCCGGCGCTATCGAACCGGTGTGGTGGTTTACAAAGATAATACTTTACGTGAACTAAAAATTAATGGCCGCATTAATTTGCGCGAGTCTGACGACGTGCTGAAAGTCTTGGGAAAAAATCTGTCGGTAAAAATGACCTTCCTGACCGACTGGTTGGTGATTGTCGGGTGATGTTGGTTTTGAGTTAATCACTGGCCTAATGCTTGGGCTTAATAAGCGCTTTAACGTAAACGCCTTTCGGCTATTTAACTTATGATTTCACTGGGCAAAAAACCACTCATTATTATCATCTGCCTTGCGCTGATTGTTGCTGTTTATTTTTTTGCTAAACAGCCGAAATTTGTTGATGTTGAAATCGTCACCCTTGAACAAGGCGAGGTCAGGGCGACGGTATCCAATACCCGCGTCGGCACGGTCAAAGCCTGTCGGCGCGCCTATCTTGCGCCAGCAACAGGCGGGCAGGTTGCGATGCTGCATGTCAAAGAAGGCGACAGCGTTAAGCAAAATCAGTTGCTGCTGGAGGTCTGGAATAAAGACCTGAAAGCGCAGGTCACATTGCAGGACGCGCAAATCAGGGCCAACCGGGCATCGGCCGAACAAGCCTGCCAGCTGGGCGCAGGCGCTGAACGCGAGGCTGACCGGATGTTGCGCTTGCAAAAAATGGATCATATTGTTTCTGAAGAACAGGTCGATATTAAGGCGACCGGTGCGCGCGCTAAACGTGCATCCTGCAATGCGGCGCTTGAAGCTATAGCCGTCAGCCAAGCCAACCGCGATGCGGTTCAAGCTGCGGTCGAGCGTACTCTGGTTGTCGCGCCTTTCGACGGCACCGTGGCTGAAATCAACGCCGAACTTGGGGAATTTATCACGCCGTCGCCACCCGGCATTCCGACCTTGCCCGCCATCGATTTGCTGGATGTCAGCTGCTTGTATGTGTCCGCGCCTATCGATGAAGTGGACGCGCCGCAGATTAAAACCGGCATGGGCGCCTGTGTGTCGCTGGATGCCTTCACCGATAAGCGTTGCTCCGGCACCGTAAGCCGCATTGCGCCCTATGTATTGGAAAAGGAAAAGCAGGCGCGCACCGTAGAGGTCGAAGTCAAATTGACCGACCCGACAGACCTAAACGGTTTGCTGCCCGGCTACAGCGCCGACATTGAAGTCTTGTTGTCCAGCAAACCCAAGGCGTTAAGGGTGCCTGCCGAGGCGGTGCTGGAAAATAACAAGGTATTGCTGATGGATGAAGACGGCTTGCTGGAGCAGCGCAGTTTCAAGCCGGGGCTGGTCAACTGGAACACCGTGGAAGTGTTGTCGGGCCTGGATGCAGGCGACAAGGTCGTGTTGTCGGTAGGCCGGGAGGGCGTGGTGGCGGGCGCTTATGCCCGCGTACAAAAATGATCCGGCTGGAACATATCCACCGTTATTTCCAGGTAGGCGAGCAGACCGTCCATGCGTTGAATGACATCAGCCTCACCATCGGCAAAGGCGAATATGTGTCGGTGATGGGGCCGTCGGGTTCCGGCAAATCGACTTTATTGAATGTTATCGCGCTGCTGGATCAGCCCAGCTCGGGTCGGTACCTGTTAAACGATCAACCGGTCACGCAGTTGGATGACGATGAACTTGCCAAAGTCCGCCGCGAAAACATCGGCTTTGTGTTCCAGTTTTTTCATTTGATCCCGCGTTTATCGGCGGCTGAAAACATAGAAATGCCGATGATACTGGCAGGCGTGGCGGTTAAGGAGCGCAAGCAACGGGTCGAGGAGGCGCTGGCGTCAGTCAGCCTGCAAGACCGGGCCGACCACAGGCCGGATCAGCTTTCCGGCGGACAATTACAGCGCGTCGCCATTGCCAGGGCGATGATTATGCGCCCGGAGATTTTATTGGCGGACGAGCCGACCGGCAACCTCGACAGTAAATCCGGCAAGGAAATTATCGGGCTGCTGGAAGGGCTGAACAAGCAGGGCGTAACGCTGGTGATTATTACCCATGACCAGAATCTGGGCGACCGGGCGCGGCGGAAAATCCGCATTGTCGATGGGCAGATAGAACTTGTATAACGATTTGTAGACCCTGCAAAAAGACCTGGACGAATGGCTCGATTACTACAATAATCATCGCACCCATCAAGGCAAAACCTGATTAGCTAGATGCTTCAGCTAATCAAGAGGCAAAATGTGCTGCGGGCGAACGCCGATGGTGACATTGCACGATGGAAAAACCATCTGGAAAGAGAAATTTATAGGCTGAATTTAACCTGACAGGCACTTCTAAAAAAACAGTAACCGTCAGATTAGGTTTGAACCATTACAGATGAAGGAGGACTGGTGAAAACCAGCTCTCTACTCTACCCGTTTTTCGACACCCACTGCCTTTCCGTCTGGTTTTTTGGGCTGCTGTTCGGGCTGTGGGTGTGAGATTGGCACCATGTCATCGCCGCATTCTGCGCCGGTGGCCTGTTGCATGTGATCGCCGATGCGCTGACCCTGACCATCCAGGGCGTTCCGTTGGGATGGTGGGGCGACCGGCGCTTTCATCTGTTCGGTGGTAGGCTGCGTACCGGGCAAATGGGCGAGTATTGGGTAGCCGGGGCGTTCGTGCTGACCTGCGTAGGATTTGCGGCTGTCACAAGGAACTTTGGCGCATCCGAATACAGCCCGTTTTTCTGGGATTATGCCGATTATTATCACCAGGGGCTGATCGATGGCCATGAGTGGAAAGAAAACCGGTTCCGGTGGTTGTAAATTTTTAACTGTGTTAAGGTTGTAAATATTACAACCTTTTATAAAAACCCAAAATTATGACAAAAACGATTAACACAGGGATCAAACTCGATGAAACCCTACATACACGTCTTAAAGTCCTAAGCACTGTTAAGGAACGTAGCCCCCATTGGCTGATGAAAGCCGCCATTGAAGATTATGTGGCACGGGAAGAGATTTACGAGCTGGAAAAACGCGAAGACCAGGAACGCTGGCAACGCTATAAGCTATCGGGTCAGGCTATCCCCAATGAAACGGTTAATAGCTGGCTGGAATCCTGGGGCAGTGACCACGAATTACCATGCCCGAAGTAATATGGCTACCCGAAGCACTGGAAGATGTCGAGAGGCTACGCCTGTTCTTAGCGGATAAAAATCCAACTGCCGCCGCCCGTGCCGGTCAGGTTTTACAGGACGGCGCAAAGCTGCTCGCCAGTTTTCCGGAAGCAGGCTATCCCATGAATGACGGCACCGATCGCCGCGAGTTGTTTCTGCCCTTTGGCGCAAGCAGCTATGTGCTACGTTACATCATTGATGTTCAAGTGGTGGTGGTTCGGGTATGGCACGGGCGGGAAAACCGTAAAGAACATTAAATCCGACAAAGTAGAATTAAGCAGGTAAAAAAATGGCTATGATGAACCCGCCGCACCCCGGCGAAACGATACGTGAATTATGCCTTGAGCCGTTAGGTTTAAGCGTGACAGCCGCCGCAGAGGGCTTGGGCGTAACGCGCAAAACCCTTTCCGAACTACTGAACGGGCATTCCGGCATTTCCACAGAAATGGCGGTGCGTTTGTCCTTAGGCTTTGGCGGCAGTGCCGAAAGCTGGTTGTTACAACAAAACCTCTATGACCTTGCCCAAACTAAAAGCAAGTTGGACAAGATCAACGTCAAACGGTTTGCTGCCGATCTTGAAGACCTGTACCTTGCCGAGCAACGGCTGACCGATGTCCGTGCCGGAAACAGCAAGACCCACACGCTGGATGAAGTGGAACGTAATCTTGGCCTAGTTGATTAAAGCGATGATAGAAACCACACGGCAATTCCTCGATCAGGAAGAGGCGGCGGAACAAATACGCCTCGACACCCAACGTTTGGCTCAATATGAAGCGGACGGAAAAACCATCAACCATGACGTGGTGGATGCTTGGCTGGCGTCATGGGGAACCGAGAACGAGGGACAATGTCCCGTTGACTTGGGCGGACTGCGCAACCCGTTGCCTGAACTGCGGCTTGAGGAATTAAGGCGAGAAATTCAGCAAGGAATAGACAGCGGTACGGCAACCCAGCTGGATATTGAAGAGATCAAGGCACGAGGTCGTAAAAGGCTTGCCGGGCAACAAACGGAAGGATGAAGCCAAAATATCCGGCAACGTGTTTGGGGTTACCGGGCTGGTGGCCGATATTTAAGGTGAGCTATGAAACACATTTACCTGGAGCGGCACGACCCGGACAAAAACCTGCACCGGTTTTATCAGCTATTCGTTACGCCCGGCATATTCGGTGATTGGTCGCTGGTTCGAGAATGGGGCAGGGCGGGATCGCCCGGAACCGTGCGTAAGGATTGGTTCGATACCGAGGAGGAAGCCAGGGAAGCCGGAGAGAAGTTAAAAGCCATTAAGGAGAAGAAAGGGTATCAGTCTATTTTGGCGGAATTATAAAGTGTACCTTTATTTATATTGCACCTGGTGCTACCTGTGTGCTATATATCCATAATGGCTATCAACGCTAATACTAGCCCGGTGCTTAAAACTCTTCAGATCGGTGCCATATCTGCTGGCGATATTGTCTTCGTTTACGATGATTCAGCACGAGGACTCGATAAAATCAAACAGCTCATAAACGTAACCGGTCAGCGTATCTTAGCCGCAGTGCGTAAAGAGGAACGATTGTCTCTGCAACTACGGACTCCCCAATATTCCCATGTAATGCTCGGGATGGATGGCGGACTCATTATCCATGCTGACGGGAAGAAGGTAGCTATCGAGGTTATATCAGACGCACTGACCCACGGAACAAACTATGATGCATCACACTTTCAAATTTATCGTCATAATGACATTACCAAGGAAAACGCCGATCAAATCGTGAAATCGGCCATGAGGTATTACAACCAGGAATATAGCTTTTTCTCATACTTCAATAATACTAAAGTGGGTGATACGACCCAGTTTTGCTCTCGATTAATAGCCCATGCATATCGCTCGGTAGGCATTCCGCTAACTTCACTAGCCGACAATAAGGTTCTGCCAGTAGATCTCTATCTAGCCTGTCAGTCGGATAATTGGAAAAATGTTTCCGCCGAGTTCGTTCAGGAGCCACCACCATCAAACATTCTTAATGAGTTTCCGCCAATTGAGATTTCTGGTAGAGGGCCTATATCCCTATCTGACTTCCTTATTATTACGGATGAGTTGGTAGATAAGTCAGCTAGAATTGATAAGCGAATCATGGAGGAAATCTATGCTAATACACGGAAAATCTTGAGGAACGAGATACTTTTAACAAAATGTGTTTCAGCTCTATTGGATGTAGTCAACTTAATTTCAGATGAGCCTCATTGGCTAGATGAGGAGGTTGCTGCCCGAGTCGTCAATGCTCTAAAGAATCTTAAGGAACTGTTAGCTTTTTCGCTATTAACAAAAGAACAATTTCTTCAGGTCGAAGCTTTATACTATACCAACGAAGACCAAACTGATATTAGTCAATATGCCGGAGACCCAACACCTTTGGCTATCTGTGAAATGCGAGTGGCTCGCATGAAGGCAGGTTTTTACTGCGATCTATTGCTTGCGGAGATTGGCCTACTCACTATCGATGCACACCGCACTAAGGACGGGGAATTCGCACAATTTAAATTAGTTAAAAGCAAATATGCCTGTGATTTTGCTAACGCAGTGGAGCCAATCAATAATCTTGAACCTTATGAAAACGAGGAAAGTCTTTTCGAGTGGGTAGAGTGCGAGAGAGATCGTGCCAGATGGCGAACGACCTTTCGCAGCATTATCAGGGTTATTAGCAAGTAGAATGAGAATCATCTGGATCACTGTCACCTGTTTACTTCTGCTAATACGCGTGACCACCGCCCAGCCGTCGGCTGCGTCTCCCGTAACAGTCACACCAATTTCAACCGAAGCACCCACATCGGCAGTGTCCACCACTTCAGTACTCCAATCCCTGGTATTATCCTCGGTTGGTGGGTGAAGCGACGCAGTGTTAGTAACATTAAAGCCGTCGAAGCAACATACGAAGAATATATCGCCGAACTGTCTGCTGAAGTAGCACGGCAAAACGGATAAAAGGAATTGGCAAATCGGTGAGCAAGCAAAAAACGTTTGCCCACCCTGACTACGAGGATCGATATTCCAGATATTTTTTAACGGCGGGTTACACGGAATTTTTACGCCCCCGACTCAGACGATGGCCCCAACATTTTTGATTCGCATACATAATTTTGCAAAAAATCAGCTATTGAAAGGCAAATATCAATGTATTCCTGAACAAGAAACCTAGACATATCAAATGTATCGGAGTGTGCTACTTGATTGCGCAACTTGAATAACTCGAAAATCTGCTTTCCATGTTGTGCCATTAAAGGTTTTCCCGTCAGCAATTGAATGATGTTAATGATGCCTTTGTAGTCACCTGAATATTTTGGTGATAATTTAGCGGCCTTTATAGCGGCATTTTCGAGGACGCAAAACGCTTCCAGAATAGCCGACTTAGGTGAAATCGAAGCTAGTTTTCTCAAATGCTCGGCGGTATCTTGCAATGCTGTCGATTTATAATTATTAGGGCTGGTAATCTCACTGGTTTCTTTAGCAAGCTTAATTATCGTTTCAGAAAATACGGCCTCGGCTTCTTTCCACTTAACTCGTGACAATCTTCCAATTAGTTGTTCTAATTGATATTTTAGCATAAACACTACGGTAATGACTGTAGTCGGCCACGCGATTGATGTAATTATGTTTGATATAAGGGTCATCCAGTCCATCATGGTATCTCTTGCTCTAGCGTTAAGTTGACACCTATTTAGCTGTCTATATCAATAAATACACCTAACTTGTGGTTGAATAACTCCAAGCGGGGCTGGGTTTGTAACCCCGCCCCTAACGTTTCCGCAATGCTTAATAAAATAGTTGCTATTAAGCAATTCAAAACATTCATTTCAACACCTTAATCTCTTTTTTTATCCGATAACCCTGCACAAACGCCAATCGATCACCGTTAAATAAATAGCGGATATTGACGAAAAATACCCCTTCTGTTGGGCTCAGGCCGGACGGGGCATGCTGCCCCGTCTGAAACGTTTTGTGACTTTTAAAGGCAACAGCTGAGCTCGGATAACGCTGAAACGTTAGTGACGGGGTTATAAACCCCGTCCCGCGTTCGTAGGTGCCGGATAGGTCAACGTCATGCGACAAGAAATCCATACTGGCGAGCCAGCTCACGCAACTTTGGAAGGTTCCGATCACCGACGCTGCCCCCATTGAATTGAAAATCAGTATAGTCTGCCACATGGTTAGGAATGTTGCGAGAAACTCGAGAAAAAATCGCGAGTTTCTCGCAAGACTCACCAGCAGATGTCATTGGGATCATATTTGATGCCCGATGGATTAGCCGCATGTCGAAGATTACCGCGTCTCCAGGCTCGGTCGGGATGTTGATCTCAGTGGGGGAACTCCATTGCTCGGGGTCGACAGGCAGGCCTGTAGCGCCGCGATTCTTCCTCATCTCTACAAAAGGATCGGGCTCCCGATGACTTCCAGGCACTACGCAGAGTCCTCCACCTGACTGTAGGTAAATACCGACTGTTAACATTCGCCAATCGGGATCCCTGTGCAACAACTTACCGGCCACTTCCGACGTGGTGGTGTCAGTGTGCCAAACTGAGAAATATCCCCAGTGCACGATTGAGTCCCGAGTTAGCACGAACGGATCACCAAGCAGTCGATGAAGCGGCTCCACGATCCGCGCATTGCAAAAAATATCGAACCAGTCTGGGTTGATCTGATAAAAGTTGGGCCAGATTGCCCTGTACAGTATTGAGTCAGTTTGGATGCCCTCGTGCATGTTCGGCATCGCTTCATGCCGCTCAAGGGTGCCAATCAGGAATTCTCTGAGGAACCGGACCTTCTGCTTGGTCAACACATCCCTTACTAAAACAAACCCGTCGCGCTCAAATTTGTCCTCGAGTTCAGATATACTTTCCATGCGCACCATCATGTTATAATTTATTTCCTAATGAAAGGGCATGGGCTTGGCCCATATTTAACATCATGTTCTAAGACTTATTTAAAATCATAATGTTATGGTTAAAAAATTCAAGTGGAACTACGTGTTGAAAAATAGAGGCCAGATTAATCACTTTTTTATTCTATTTCAGGTAGTTAATTTACTTAATTACCAATCAGAAGACAATAAATTTGTCTAAGTATTTATAACTAAGTACTTTCTGTCCAGCGAAATGACCCTCGTTGGATAAAAAAACTTAAACAGTACGGCTACATAGTAGCCTGAGACACATAAGAGATTAATTTTTTATGGCTTTTGGGTCAGGGGGTTGCTTGCCTCCCGCACAGGGTATCTTTCACGGTAAGTTTCGGAGTTCATATTTCTCACTAAGTAATTGTTATAGAATAATAAATAGCTTGTTTTACTTGAAAAGTTGCATGTCTTGATACGTAAATATCTCTTGTTAAGTTATTGATTCATATAGAGCTAAAATTTATTTTACGAGTAACTAACTTACTGTATTTATTGTTTAATTTAGAAAGCAAGCAATCAACTTTCCATTTTAACGACTCATATTTTTTATTATAAAACAATAGGCTGCACTAACTTTAATGCCAAAAATAAATTCCGAAACTTTAGTTATAATTATAAAATTATGAAACTACAAAATAGATTGTGGCACTTCATTTCCTTACAACATCAAAGATGAGTTTGAGTATATATAATCAATATATTAAATAAAATTAAGGCGAAATCATTAAAAATATGTTAGACACCGTTAAGTATGGGTTGGGATTCGGAAAATGTTATATATCGCGAGTAGTCGTGCCGTTTGAAGTTGATCCTGCGGAGTCCACCCCCTTCACCAAAGGTTCACACCGCACTCGACTGCACACCTACTATCGATCATCGGTCGCCACCTTTGGTACGCTTCGTCGCTTCAACCCAGCGCTAGAGTGCGTATTCGCGACCAATGCCACGCCACCAAAGTGGGTGGCCCGTCAATTCGAGCGCCTCAATGTGCAGATCGAACATGTAGATGCGAGATCCTCGCAACTGCTTCCCGCTGGAACGACATTCAGAACATCACTCTATCTATTTGACGTTCTCAGAGCCATTACTGTACCGAACGGTAGGATCGTAGCGTATCTGGACCCCGATGTGTTGTGTGTGCGATCGATTGAGTTCGAATTGGAGGATGGGCAAGTGGGGTGTCTGCCGTTGGCAACCGGAGCGCACGATTCGATTAAAGGTACCACTCTTACTCAGATCGCTGACATTAGTGCGTCCTTAGGCCACCCTAAAGACTCAATTCCCATGCACATTGGCGGCGAAATCCTCGCCTTGACATCTGCCGCATTACCAATGTTACTGAAACGAGTCGAGGAAGCTCTCTCCTACCTTGCAAGTGATTGCTCCCCTAATTTTCTTAACGAAGAGCACGTGCTGACATACGCCAGCGACCAGAACTGGTGTTCTATCCGCTCGGTTGTGGCCAGAATTTGGACCGCGCCAAGCTACCGTGACATACCAGATGATGCGCTTAATATCGCGTTATGGCACCTGCCCGCAGAGAAGACTAGGGGTATCCTGGGCATCTATTGGGCTGTGCGTCTTCGATTGCTCGACCACCTTTCCGATAATGCTGTACGAAGGCTTATCGGTCGGCGGACTGGAGTAATTCCGACTCATCGACGCACGATCAGTGATCAGATTCGCAGGACATCCCTTCAAGTTATCGCCGGAATTTGAAATAAAGTTTAAAATAAGAAATAAAAAAGAAATAAAAATTGACATAAGAACTGGGGCATGAAATATTCTGAATAACTTTGGTAGTTTAATATCATCTGCGTGGAGATATATATATGAATGTACTGTCTAAATGGTCTAAATTTGTGTCCGCTATTAAGGTTATTCTTAAGCCCTTTGCAGGTGCTGATCGCGTTAATAGCGGTGCGGGACCATACGGCGAAGGTAACCCGTCCGGCTGGTATCACTGACACCTACTTCCTCTTTGCAGTGAGGCATCAGTGAGCGAGCTAGAATCGCATGGTAGCGCTACGCGATTTTCTTGGTGTGTACTCGCCGATGTTGAGTGGCGGTTTGTTTACAGTCCACGCCTTGGTGCGGCATACAAGCTTGACCACGAACAGGTCGAGAACGATGTGCTGTTGAGATTGCTCGGGCTACGGCAAATTCTGCGTGTTGATAGTGTGGAAGACCCTGCCGTCCGCGTAGGGCTCGGGGGGCGCTTCGAGAAAGAAATTTGCCCTGCGGACGTGATGACATGGATCCACTCGGAGCGTGGGGCTCTTTTACGATGGTTGCCTCGATGGTATCGTCTGTTTCACCGGCATCGCCATATTTTCACGCCTCTGCGTGTGAACCGCTTAGCACGTATCATAGCCCTGTTAATCAAGCCACAAAATTTGACGGTGGATCGCATCGCGAAACTGGTTGCTGCCACTGAATGCCAAGCGGGGTTTTCGGACTGCTACCCGCGTGCACTTCTGACCAGCGGGCTGTGCACTATGGCTGGATTACAGTCCAATATTACCATAGGGATACTTGCGCCAACGCGGAAGCTGCATGCTTGGTGCACATCGGATGGAACACTGATCTATGAACCGACCCCCCGGCATTGGTGGTACAGACCACTGGCAGATTTCCGATTCGGGCCAGCAGCTTGGCCTCGTGGTCATTGAAATCGGATCGGTCTCGCTGGTAATTCGCCCGCAAGTAGTTTGGCGCAGGTTCGCCGTCGGCGATAATGACTACTGCTATCTCTCACTTTTTGACCACGAGGTGGAGCGTCGCGTGGCCTCCCTTGCACAGTGCATTCGTGAACGTCAGTTTATGCCGAATGACATAAGGGCTCTCGGCTTCTGTCTCGAGCCTACGGATACTATGATTGTGGTGAGTCGGGACGATGTCATTGGCTGGAAGGGGGGCGCATGTGCGATCCCCGTGTATTGGCAGCCAAACGGCGAACAGATCATCATCACTACCTGCTTGCCCCATCCTTCGGAGAGCGGACTTTCGCGACACGGGCTCATCGCTTCCTTCGCAGTGGTAGGTGCAGCCCTCCAGAACGACCAAAATCTGATTCTCCAGTCGCCGGTTGCGGGGTGGACCAAGCTGAGACGCGGCGCGGTCACACGATGGACTGGTCGTGGTCGGAATTTCAGATGCGCTGAAGCGGCGATTGATTTCGCCGAGGCACCACTTCTTGAACACCTTCTACATTATGACGGAATCGTCGAAGAATTACGAAATCAAATACAACTATTCGGAGAGTCTCAGGTGAATGCTGGCCTGACTGTATTCGAGCTGTCTGGAGGGATAGATAGCACGCTGACAGCCTGGGGTGTCCGCCGACAGGGAGAGCGACCGTTAGGCATCTCCATCTCCTTCCCGTTCTACGAGTTCCGATTCGAGGAAGGTATTCAGATCGAGACCGCGAAGGCGCTTGATGCTGACCGTGAAGAGGTCGATGGCCGGAAGCTGTATGCTTACGCACCGCAGGAGCGTCGCCTCTCGCTCGATGAACCTGCCATCATCTGCATGATTGCCAAGCGTGAGGAGACATTAGCGAGAATCGCACGCAATGCGGGGGCAAACACGATCCTTGTCGGTGAAGGCGGCGACCAACTACTGAGCGAGCATTTGCTTCAACCCATGCGGGTCTCCGACCAGATCGATCGAAGCGTCATGAGAGCACGGGGTTGTCTGGCGCTTGAAAATGTGATGCGGGAGATGCACGCAGCACCAGTGGATTATCTCAATCGATCCACACTGAACTTCTCCTATGATGCGCGTCTGACAACTGCCATCAAGGAGCGATGGAAAGTCACTACCAGGACGCCTTTCACGGATTTGGGTATGACCATGTGTGGTATCGCATATGCCAAATGGTGTGCGAGTCATGGCTTCAACCCCGGGAAGAAGATTATGGTTGATGCCTTTGCAGATATTCTTCCGGAAGCAATACTCCGACGCCACGGCAAGGTCTCATGGGAAGGAGTCTATGCACGCACCTACGTCGCAAATGAGGATAGCCTGAGCAAGGAATTCGAATCCTGCTACGAGGCCCTAGAAGACATCGGTTTTGATGTTCCGTGGCTATTGCGCCGTGTACGTGCGCTTGGGAGACTGGATGCCACTGAGTACGGCTATGATGATCGCGAAGTGATGGGTGCGCATGCCATCGCCTATTGGCTCAATGAAAAGGGAATTTCGAAGCGAGTGGATTGCAATTGGGTCGACTAGAGACTGTGAAATTAAGGATAAATCATGAAAAAGTTAAAAATCGTCCTGCTTATCGCTACTTTATTGCCAGTACAACAAGCTTATAGCTTTAATGTTATCGGTGAATGGCTAGATAAAAATAGTCATTTAATAGTTACAGCTAAAGGAAATGCTTATTACGCAAAACTTGTAACTACAGTAGATGTATGTAGTGGCGATGTTGAGGGTGATGCGGTATTGACTGGTTCGGTACTAAAGATCACCCCTAAAGACCCAGATAACGATTCTATTTGCACAATAAATATTAAATTTTCTGGGGAAAAAGCATCTATCGAAGAAGTTGATGATTGCGGTTTCTATCACGGAGCATCATGCTATTTTCAGGGCAATTTGAGAAAGAGAAAATAAGCCTAACATTTTTATTGTACCTCCTAACGTTTCCGCAATGCTTAATAAAATAGTTGCTCTTAAGCAATTCAAAACGTTTCTGACGGGGCAACATGCCCCGCCCGGCCTGGGTTGTAATAGCACCAAAACAACACTAAATAAACACCAAAAAGGCATTAATTTGGTATCAAATAAGCACTAAATTTATCCCTCTTCCTGTATTTCCTTAGCAAGCTTGAGCATCGCATAGCGAATAAAATTTAGCTTAGTCCGACCGCTTAATTGACTGGCAATTTCCAATTGTTGGTGTTCATATTCGTTGAACGGTACACGGATCGCTTTGTAGTCCCGAATGGCATTTTGATTCAATGCGGGTTGTTTATCGTTTGTTATCGACTGTACCGAAGGAACAAGCGGCCCGTCTTCGGCACCGGCCACAAAGGCTTCGATTTGTTCGGCGGTTGATTTAGGTGTTGAAGCTTTAGGTTCTCTGCGTTTGACCATTACAGTATCTCCGCGACCAGTTTTTTGATTTCATCCTTTGCTTTCGGATTGTCCATTTCAACTACGCCTAAGCCGTCGCTCATTGCGTCGCGATAGCATTTACGGTCATGAAGGATGGTCGTTAATAGTTTTATGATTGGGTAATCGTTTAGGCAAGTGCGGGCGTCGGTTTCTTCATTGATGGCCGGATTGGTGGGGGCCATGGTGAACAGTCCGTACACGGCTAAATTGGGATTGATGTCTTTAGCCTGGACGATGATTTCCTGCATTTTCGGCAGGGTATCCCGGATGTGTTCATATTTTTTCACGCAATGCACTTTGGCCGGGGGGGCGGTATTGGCGGCTCGATTCATCGCTCAGCTTGCGGATGTGCATTGTCGGTCGGCGTCGACCAAGACGAGAAGACGGATGAGAGCGGGGCCAGTTCTAACATTTCCAATATTTATGCAATAGTTTAAAAAATATATTTTTCTTTACTCTTTGAACGATAGTTGTCAACTTCGGTTGCTATCCGAAAGCAACAGTCGAACGGATTGTGCTATAAAGCTTTTCTTGTGCTTTTCGTGGACAATGCGTAATTGACTATAAATTTTTCTTATGAGTTACGGGCAAAGAAATTATGCTCATTAAAGACACATTAACCCAATCCTTGGCCGCAATCGGCACCCAGCGTTTGCGTACGGGTCTGATTATCCTGGCCATGGGCATCGGCATCGCTTCGGTTTCGGTGCTGACGGCCTTGGGCGACAGCGCCCGCCGTTATGTGGTCAACGAGTTTGAGGCCTTGGGCACCAACTTGGTCATCGTGCTGCCGGGGCGCACCGAAACCACCGGCGGGCAGCCGCCGCTGTTTGGCGAAACGCCCAGGGACTTGACGCTGGACGATGCCGAAGCCTTATTCCGCAGCCATCGTATCGCCGCCATCGCGCCGCTGACTATCGGTTCCGCTCCGGTTTCCTCGCAAGGCCTGGAGCGCGAAACCAATGTCGTGGGATCAACGCATGCCTTAAGACGGGTGCGCCGTTTGACCGTGGCACAGGGCAGTTTCCTGCCGCAAACCGAGATCGACAAAGCCCAGCCGGTTTGCGTGATCGGCCAAACCATACGTGATGAACTGTTTGCCAACCAACCGGCGCTGGGGCAATGGCTGCGGATCAATGACCGGCGCTTTAGGGTGGTCGGCGTGCTGGCCTCGGAAGGCCAATCGGTCGGCATCGATTTTGACGAAATCGTGATTATTCCGGTGGCTTCGGCGCAGGCGTTGTTCGATACCCATTCGTTATTTCGGGTGCTGGTGGAAGCCAAATCCAAGCCGGACATGTACAAGGCGGTCGATGAAATCAAGGGCATCATCAAGGCCCGCCATGAAGGCGAGGACGACGTGACGCTGATTACCCAGGACAGCGTGGTCAGCACTTTCGATAAGATATTGACCGCGCTGACCCTGACCGTCGCCAGCATCGCCGGAATCAGTCTAGCGGTGGCCGGTGTGTTGGTGATGAATGTGATGCTGGTCAGCGTCACGCAGCGTACCGCCGAAATCGGTTTGCTAAAAGCCTTAGGCGCGACCAAGCGGCAGCTGCTGTGGCTGTTTTTGTCCGAGGCGGCTATGTTGTCGCTGGCAGGAGCCGTGTTGGGCGTGATGCTGGGCTACCTGATGCTTGGTGTTTTACAGGCTTTTTACCCGGATTTTCCGATGGAACTGCCGGGCTGGGCGTTACTTGCCGCCTTAGTTGTTTCGTTGTTTACCGGATTGCTGTTCGGCGTACTGCCGGCCAGAAAAGCGGCTAATCTCGACCCTATCGCCGCATTGGCGAAGCGGTAAAAACATGCGCTACGCCGATCTCATTTCATTGTCATACCGGACTGTTGTCAGCCACAAACTGCGCTCGGCGCTGACTGCGTTGGGGCTGATTATCGGCATCGCGGCGGTGGTCGTTTTAACCTCGATAGGCCGAGGCATACATACCTTTGTGTTGTCTGAATTCACTCAGTTCGGCACCAACCTGATCGGCGTTCATCCCGGCAAGACCACCACCTTCGGCGTGTCGGGTGCCTCGATCAGCACGGTTAGACCGTTAGTTTTAGCCGATGTGGTCAGCTTAAGCAAAGTGGAAAACATCATTGCCGCATCCCCGATGGTGCAAGGCAATGCGCGTATTGAAGCCGGGGAAAAACAGCGGCGCACCAACGTGTTGGGGGTCGGTTCTGCGGTGCCGGAGATATGGAAAATCAAGGTCGTCAATGGGCGGTTTTTGCCTAAAGAGGAAAGCAATCCGCGCGCTTTTGCGGTGCTGGGTCATAAATTGGCGGCAGAACTGTTTGGAACGAATAGTCCGCTAGGCCAGCGTATCCGAATCGGCAGCGACCGTTTTCGGGTGATCGGCGTGATGGAGAAAAAAGGCCAGATGATCGGCTTCGACATGGACGACACCATCTACATCCCCGCCGCCAAGGCGCTGGAACTGTTCGACCGGGAAAGCCTGATGGAAATCCACCTGCTTTACAAAAGCAATGCGGTAGTTGAGCGCGTAGAAAAAGCCATCAAACGGAACCTGATTGCCCGGCACGGCAGCGAAGACTTCACCCTTGTCACCCAGAACCAGATGCTCAAAAAAATGGATTCCATCCTGAATATCCTGACCTTGGCGGTCGCGGCGTTGGGCAGCATTTCCTTGCTTGTCGGTTCGGTCGGCATCTTGACCATCATGACCATCGCCGTTTCCGAACGGATTTCAGAAATCGGCTTGCTGCGGGCGGTAGGCGCAGAACGCAGAACCATCTTCCAGCTATTCCTGTGCGAGGCCTTGGCGCTTAGTGGCGCAGGCGGACTGTGCGGCGTGTTGCTGGGCATATCCATCGTCAAAATCCTAGATGCCGCGTTGCCCGCCTTGCCGGTGGAACTGGCCTGGGCTTATATCATTGCGGCCTTTATGGTCTCATTGCTGATCGGCATAGCTGCCGGAGTGGCACCGGCCATGAAAGCCGCCCGGCTGGAGCCGTTGGAGGCTTTGCGGGCCGAGTGATTGGTTATACGACGCCACTATAAACAAACACCCGCCAGTTAAGAATACGTTAATATCGGCCTGATGGGGTCATTCGGCTAACCATCGATGCTTTGGTGTCATCATGATTTAAAACTATACTTACGCATCAATGCAAAGTAGTAGCCCATCATTCAACAGCGTAGACTGCCATCTGATTATTCCATTATGAGCCTATTGAATAACAATTTTAGCCGCAACTTAAGCTCGGGATTGCGTCTCGCGCTTTTCCGTCCCAGCAAGCTTAGCGATTTCAGGTTTAGCCTCGATCAGCTTGTTTTGCTGGTGATGCTGGATGGTCTGCTTGAAATCGTTTCCGATTATGCACAGGTGCTGCCCAAGCCTGAATTCAATCTGTACGCCTTGCCTACCTATACGCTCAACTTGGCCTGCTTTTTTCTTGCGGCTTATCTGATCGGCAAGCTGCTGCGTAGGGATTTTGCCGTCTTGCAGATCGGCATCATGGTTTATAGTTTCGGGCCGTTTTCGATAGCACTGGAAAAGGCGTTGACTCATCCGTACCTGCAATCGCAATGGCTACCCCATCTATTATCGATCTATGTTATCGCCGTTCTGGGCAGGGTGCTCTATTTGGTCAGCGGGCGTTTAAAATGGCTGACTGCAACTGCGTTAGTGCTGATGACGATGGCGCTAAGCGTATCCCCGGTATTCTTCGGGAAATATACCCCGTTTTGGTTTGCCGAGGAAACGCCGGACGAGGCCGATCCCTACGCCGAATACCGGGCGCTGGATGCCGAGACCTTAATGTATAGTCAACCGGCAATACTCGATAAGGCGCTGGCTCAATTGCAGCCGCAACGAAAAAAAATCACCGATATTTTCTTTGTCGGATTTGCCGGTTACGCGACCGAAGACGTTTTCTCCAAAGAAGTCGGTTATGTCAAACAATTGCTGGATCAGCGTTTCGATACCCAGGGTCATTCGATCAATCTGGTTAATCATTTACACACGCTGGAACATACACCACTGGCGACTTCCACCAATCTTGCCTTGACCTTGAAGCGTATCGGCAAATTAATGGATGCCGAGCAGGATGTTTTATTGCTGTATTTAACCAGTCACGGCTCTAAAAACCATGAACTGTCGGTTTCGTTTTGGCCGCTGGCGTTAAATGATATTACCCCGGAAAAACTGAACGCGATGCTCAATGAGGCCGGAATCAAATGGCGCATGATCGTTATTTCCGCGTGTTATTCGGGCGGCTTTGTCAAAGCCTTGCAAGGGCCGACAACGCTGGTGGCGACCGCTGCCGCAGCCGATAAAACCTCGTTCGGCTGCGGCACGGAATCAGAATTTACTTATTTTGGCGAAGCGGTGTTCAAGGAGCAGTTAAATCGCCAAAGCTCATTTATCACGGCGCTGCAACAGGCCAATGTGTCGATAGGCCAACGCGAAGTCCGCGAGAAGCTGGACGCTTCCTTGCCGCAATTATCGATTGGTGCGGCGATAGAGCCAAAACTCAAGCAATTGGACAAGGAGATGCATCAACATCAATGCGGTATTGCTAAGCTGAAGCTGCCAAACTGCTGACAAATGCACCGGAAATTTATAAGTGTGACCGATGAGCTTGCATTAATTGGGTTACAAAGGTGTGAAAACCTGACAAATTCCATTAGAATCATAGTTGGCAAAAAACGGGCGCATTAGAATAATAAAAAAGCCGGTTATTTATTTCACCCTAACTCGGAGTTTTCCTTTGCAATTTTCAAACGGATTTTTCATTCAATTCATTCGGTTAGCGGGGCCTTTTTGGTATTCTGAAAACAAGTCCACCATTCGCAGTCTGGCGTTGGCTTTACTGATGCTGACTATGATGCAGATCGGTATTGCTGTTTTGATTACAGAATGGAGCGCCGACCTTTTCAATGCGCTTGAGCAGCGGTCGATGAGCGGGTTGTTTACCCAGATTGGCTTGATCGTACTTATTTTTGGCGCGAATATAGCGGTTACCACCGCCCATTTTAAAATCAAGCGGCGCTTGCAACTTGATTGGCGCAGCTGGTTGACTCACAACCTGATCGGCAAATGGATGACCGATGGCCGCCATTATCTGGTCACACATATTCAAGGGGAGGGCGCGCACGATAACCCTGATGGGCGTATCGCCGAAGATGTCCGCATTGCGACTGAAGCGGCTATCGATTTAAGCCACTCGTTAATTTATTGTACGTTAGTGCTGGTTAGTTTTTCCAAAATCCTGTGGACGCTGTCCGGCACCGTTACGCTTGATTTGTTGTTCTTTGAAATCCCGATACACGGGCATTTGCTTTGGTTGGCTATAATTTATGCGGCTTGCGCTTCCTCGTTGGGCTGGTGGCTAGGCCGACCCTATACCTTGGCGACTGATGCCCGGCAAACCGTAGAAGCCAATTTCAGGTTCGGCTTGGTGACCGCAAGGGAAAATTCCCTGGCGATAGCGCTGGTTCATGGCGAGGCCAATGAGCAGCGTCGTTTTGTTGGGCTTTTTAAGGATATTGTCCACGCTTGGCAGCGGCAAACCCTGACTTGGTCGCATCTATTCATGCTCACTTCCGGCTATTCGGTGTTGTCGATGGCATTTCCCATTCTGGTGTCTGCGCCCCGCTACATTTTGGGCAGCATCTCGCTCGGTGCCTTGATGCAATCGGCCCAGGCATTTCAGCAAACGGCGGGAGCGTTGTCCTGGCCGGTTGATAATATGGCCAGGGTTGCAGAATGGCGCGCTTCGGTTGAACGGGTGTTGGGCTTAGTGAATGGATTGGGCCGACTGGAGCAGGAAATCGTCCGCTATGATCCGCATCGTATTATTCTGAAAAAAACCGAACAGGATGTGTTGCGTTTTTGCGATTTGTCTATTATCAGGCTCGACGGCGTGGTCTGCGTTTCGGCCATCAATGACGAAATCAAGCCGGGGGATCGCGTACTGATTACCGGCAATGTCTTTACCGGCTCCAAATTGTTCAAGGCGATAGTCGGCCTTTGGCCGTGGGGAGAAGGGTCTATTGAGCTGCCGGGCGAACCGGTATTTTTTATGCCGCCACGGCCTTATTTGCCCGGCGGAACCTTGCGGGCGGCGATTTGTTATCCGTCCACCCATATTGAATATACCGAAGCTGCGCTTGACGAGGCGCTTATGTCGGTCGGTTTGGAAGAATTGCAGGAGCAACTCGAGCACGTAGACAATTGGGCCAGCGCGCTTTCCCGCGAACAACAACAGCGCCTGGGTGTGGTTCGGTTGCTGTTACAGCAACCCAAGTGGATATTGTTGCAGGAGGCGATGGACTCGCTTGACTCCTCATGCGAAATGAAAATGCTGAATTTGATAGCCCAAAAACTGCCGGATGCCGCGATACTGACGATCAGCAACGAACCGATGGCAGAGGCATTCCACCAGCGGCGGATTGTGCTGTAATACGGGAACTGTTTAGTAGCCGACAATAGAACGCAGATGACGCTGATGATTATGATTAAATAATATTTTTTAGAGATTTAATCTGTGTTCATCATATCGCAATGAAGCCGGACGGAGCGCATGTTGCCCCCGTTCGGTTTACTTGGTCACCGCAGAAACATTAGGTTAAACACATGAAAAAACTCTTGCTGGTTGCGGTGTTATTCACCGGCTATACGCTTTTTTACAGTCAATACAGCTATGCATTCTCAACCCAGTATGTAGGGTACGCTGTGCGTACCTTTCGGTGTTCGGTATCATAATGGTACGCATAGCGTACCCTACATGGCTAGGTGATACTATTGCCCGTTTCCTTGAAGCGTAGATATATACGCTGTGTTCGCTTTAAGTAAATCTAGATCAATACCCTGCCGCTTACTTACGATGCGCCTTGTATGGAGGGACTCTCTTTCTAGTGCTGCAACCGCTTTTTCATTGAGATCTTGTGCTTCATCCAAACGCTGATTAGCAACCAAAGTTGGAATTTCTCCAACAAATTGATATTGAGCCGCGAGTACTTGTTCGAGCGTTGCTGATATATAGCCTGAGCTAGCATAGTTACGATATTGCTCACGAAACCAAGAGTCATTTTTCGCTTTCTTCTCGTAGTCAGCCATAATTGCTTTTATTTCTTCATCGATTCGAAAATATGAATTCGTTAGCTTAGCAAGATTGACCGACGCATCAAACCATATTTTTGCACTACGTATTGCTATTTTGTGAGTAGACTGTCCACCAATTAATCGCCATTTCTTGTACAAGGCGCGTGCGCGAAAATACTTTTTGAGCATACTTGAAAAATCTGAATTGAGTGCATCAATATTTTCGAGCGTCGGAAGATCTGGCGATTCAATTAGATGTTGTACTTGAATTTCGACTGTTCTAGGTGTCCTAGAGCTGAATGCAAGGTATAGTTGTTCATTTTCATCGTTGTCCCACATTGATACAAGCCGATATGGGGATGGCTTAAGCTCTTCTTTTATTGGTGGGCGACTTATCGATGTTGTGAATATGTTTCCTGTAGCTTGGTCAAGAGCAATTTTATTGGTGGTATTTTCATTCTCAATTGATACTTCTTTTGGAGTGGGGGATTTATTCATGGTTACTACGCGTAACTTTATGTCATCAGCAAAGACATGTTGTATTGATGCCATACAGCCGATTAGGATCATAACTGAAACTTTCATGTCTATACCTTATTTTATTTTTTTGAATTTACAATGTTTATTCCAATAAGCATCATTAAATACATCATCAACGATTCCTCTATTCGGACGAAGAACGACTTCATAAGTTGAGTATTGATAGAGTTATCTAAACCCTTGATTGCCACGAGTGTGCTATTCATATCGAAAACGACATCTACGAATATCGTCGTAACGAACGAAAATAAAATGAATGAAAACAAAAAAAACATAGCTTTTGTTGGTCGCTCACGAAATGCAATAACTGAAATCGTGGTCATGATAGGTAAAAGAATTTTGTGGAATTGATTAAGCGTGGCGTCAGCCGATTTTATGAAGGCGACAAACCAACTAAAAAGAAAGCTGTCCCCCTGAAATCCATGTGTATCCCATGCAGCCAAGGCAATTAGAAATATAGGTGCAACGTAGAGAGCTATAAGGACAAACCCTAGGCCTATAGCAAGCGACTGATTATTATTGACCCATCCAAGATTTGGAGAAATTTCAAGGCTGGGCGCTGGAATTTCTTGTTCAGTATCTGGCGTATTCATAGGTCTTGTCCTTGTTGTGGTTGACAATGGAATTTATTCACCCTACTGTAAAATGGGTTGTTTAGTCAAGACAATAATATATTGTGTTAACGCGGTAAGGCGTAATCCGTAGGGTGAAATAGCGTGGCGTATTGCGCTGTATGTTTCTAAGGTTTGACGATATATTCTTTATAAAGTTTAATGTAGCTTTCGATTATTAGCCTTTATTCACGGCGTGGTTTTTACGCTATTTTCCGGCCTGTCAAAAGAGAGATTTATAAAATGCAAATACATCTGCAAGCAACTTTATCGGAACCCTACAAAAACCGCTCGACAATCAAAATATCTTGGTTTTGGACTGTTCTGACGGCATTATTTTTAAGCCTGTCGTTTTCTGCGCCTAGCTACAGCCACCGGGGCGCGGCTGATGAGGTTGATATTTGCCGTATTAAGGTCGGCACTGAAAAAATCCACTTTACCGCTTATACGCCGACCTTTACCCAAAGCCAGGGGTTTTGCCGCTTTATCCCGAATGTGGGGCTGACTAACCTGATTTTCGATTACGAAGGCAAAAAACTCAGGGATGTCTCAATAGAATTTGAAGTGACTAAGGAACCCGAAGGAACACGCATTTTTTATCTGGAGCCGCAAAAAACAAAAACCGGATCGGTTAAAGCAGATGTCGATTTTGCCAAATATGGCGCGGGTGATTATCTTGCGCATGTGACTATCATTCATGACGGCGAGAAACTCGATACTCATTTGCCGTTTGTTGTTGGCGCCGAAGAAGCAAAAATACATTGGGGCCGGTATTTGTTTACGTTTTTGTTGGTAGCCGGGCTGGTGATTACAGGCATCACAATATTATCCCGCAGAAACCAAGCAGACCAGGAAAATTCAGGGCTTTAGCAAATACCGTTGCACGTCACTCCGATGCTATCAACTCCAGCAAATCGGTCACGCCGATGTCCAAGCCCTGCTGGGATAATAGGGTAGTCGCTTGGCCTCGGTGGTGCGTTTGGTGGTTAAATAAATGCAGCATCAAGCTGGCGTAGTTTTTGACTGACGCCTCGCCTTTCATGTTGCGATAGGCCAGCTGATGGTTCAGATCGGATGCGTCGAGTTGCTCGCACCAGCTTATGATCGTAGCATCTAACTTCCGGCGCTCCTCGCTTAATGCGGAAAAGTTATCAATCAGCGTTTGCGCCAAGGCTTGCGGTTTGGGTATCGCGCGAATTTGATCCAGCGCAGGATGTTGCGCTGGATGCTCGGAAAAGCGTTGCAGCCAGATAATATCGGCCACCATGATGTGGTTCAGGGTGCCCAGCAGCGAACCGAAAAACGCGCCGCGATCTTTGGCAAGCTTATCGGCAGGCAATTGGGCCGCAGCGGTGTAGAGCTTGTCGTTCATCCATTGGTTGTAACGGCTCAATAAGCGCAAGTGTTCAAGCATGGTTTTGTTCCTGTTTTGGTGGGTTTGGTGTTTTTCGTGAATGGTTCCCACCAATAGACGTTCAATTTATTCGGATCAAACCAATGACAGCAATCAAAGACCAAACCAGGTTCAGCCAAAATAGCGGTTTGGCTTTGTTATGTCTGGCGTTGACTGCCATGCATAAAGCCCCAGTCAAATTCATCAGATGGTATACGGTGGAACTGACATCCAGGATTCTGATGGTAACAAACAAGTAGGCACTAACGATCAGGATGAATCCTATCCAGCCAATTTGTTCAAAATGTTTATCCGTCATTATCATGCGTTAAGTGTCGTTTGGCGCAATGCGAAACATACTCTACACCAACAAATTTACCAATATCTGTTCATAAATATCGGACAAAATTTCCAAATCTTCCACGCCGACATGCTCATTGATTTTATGGATGCTTTCGTTCAACGGGCCGAGTTCAATAACCTGTGCGCCGGTCGGGGCGATGAAGCGACCGTCCGAGGTGCCGCCGCCGGTGTCATCAAGCGTTTCAAAGCCGGTAACGGTTTTGATTGCGGCATGGGCGGCATCGATCAATGCGCCGGGTGCGGTCAGGAATGGATTGCCGGACAAGCGCCATTCCAGCTCGTATTTGAAATCGTATTTGTCCAGCAGGGCGCGGGTGCGCTGCTTGATGCTTTCTTCGTCCAGTTCGGTGCAAAAACGCAGGTTGAACTGAACGGCCACGCTGCCGGGGATGATGTTTTCCGCGCCGGTTCCGGCATTGATATTGGAAATCTGCAAGCTGGTTGGCGGGAAAAATTCGTTGCCGTGATCCCAAACTTCCTCGGTCAGGTCTTTTAAGGCCGGGGCGAAGCTGTGTATCGGGTTGTCGGCAAGCTCGGGGTAGGCGACGTGGCCTTGTATGCCTGCGATGGTCAATTGAGCGCATAAAGAGCCGCGCCGACCGACGCGGATTACGTCGCCGATTTTTTTATCGCTGGATGGCTCGCCGACCAAGCACCAGTCTATTTTCTCGTTGCGCTGTTCCAGCGCTTCGACGACTTTAACTACGCCATTGGTCGCGATGCCTTCTTCGTCGCTGGTCATCATCACCGCTATGGAGCCTTGATGATCCGGGTGCTTGGCAATGAAACGCTCGACGGCGGTGATGAAGCAGGCAATGCCGCCTTTCATATCGGCAGCGCCGCGGCCATAGAGTTTGCCGTCACGAATCGTCGGCTCAAAAGGCGGTGAAACCCAGGCTTCCAACGGGCCGGTGGGCACAACATCGGTGTGGCCGAGGAAGGTCAGCAACGGTTTTGTACCGCCGCGTCTAAGCCAGATGTTTTGAGTGTCTTCAAAGTCCAGGCGTTCTTCTTTGAAGCCCAGTTTGGTCAAGTGTGCCGCCAGTACATCCTGGCAACCCGCATCTTTTGGGGTGACCGATTCGCGGCTGATAAGGTTTTTAAGCAGTTCTAGTGTGTCGCTCATAATAAATTTCTCGTTCCTACGCGCTATGTCCTAGGTTATTTGTGATTCGCGGCGCGCTCATCGTTATGCACAAGTGTCTGTTACACACGACGGTTCGTCATCCCGGCAGGGATTGCCGGGATCCAGAGCACAGGGACGTGAATGCTTGATTCAACGGAGCAATCCCCGGTGAGCAGACTTATTGCCTATTTTGGCATTGCCATCCATAGCTTCTCGGCAACTGCTCCTGCGTTGCTCTACCTCCTGCATCCTTGCAGTCGTGGATCCCGGCAATCCCTGCCGGGATGACGTGCTTTGAAATACTTGTGTATAACGGTAAGCGCAGCGCGTGGGAACGATATAATGCAAGAGATCATTGTCTCGTCACGCTTATTTCATAGCCACTATCCTTGGCGGAAAATCCAAGAATTAGCTGGTCGCCGGTGTCTAAAATAGGCCGTTTAATCAGGGCAGGGGTGGCCAGCATCAGTTGCAGGGCTTTTTCTTGGGTCAGGTCGCTTTGCTGCTCGGCGCTGAGTTGCCGCCAGCTGGTGCTGCTGCGGTTAAGCAGTTTGATCCAGTCCAAATGCTCGACAAAATGCTGTAGCAATTCAGGCGTCAAACCATCGGTTCGAAAATCGTGGAACCGATAGGTTATGCCGTGTTGATCCAGCCAGTTGCGCGCTTTTTTGACGGTGTCGCAGTTTTTGATGCCGTAAAGCGTGAGCATGGTTTTACAATTGGCTGTTCAGCAATTCGTCTATGCTAGGCAATTGGTTGTCTGTTTTGCAGCGGATTTTGTAAAGATCGACGAACTCCATAAAGGCCTGTTCAAGGTCTGCCAGGATTTCTTCTTCGTTCTCGCGCTCGTCACTGGGTACATCATCGGATTCCAGATATTCGTGTTGCAGGGCGACTTCGCTGTTTAAAGCGAGCGTGGCGTAAATGATCGCATTGTTGGATATTTTTTCGCTCATGGTATTAGCCTGGGTTAGGTTATTGGGGAATAGTTTATAAAAGAGCCGTTATCAGTCTTGTTCTCTAAAACGAATGGTAAGGCCTTGCAAGAAGTTTCTTAAAATCTGGTCGCCGCATTCCCGGTGATGTTTATGGCCTTTTTGCCTGAAAAAAGAGCTGAGTTCGCCTTTGGACAGTTCAAAGTCAGCCAGTTTCAAGGTGCTGAGCATGTCCTCTTCTTTAAACTCCAGCGCTATACGCAGTTTTTTGAGTATGACGTTATTGGTCAGCGGCTCCGGTTTTTTCTCCTGCGCGGGCGGATTCTCCTGTTTGCCTCTTCTATAGATAATCAAGCCGTCCAGAAATTGCTCCATCAGCTTGTTGTTAAGCGGGACGTAATCGGCTTCATTGTCTTTTTTGAGCAGCTTGAGCAACTCATCCCGAGTGATCTCTACGTCGCTTAAGGCAAAGATTTCGATCATGTCAGGGTCTTTAAGCTCTAATGCGTAGCGTACTCGGCGTAAAACGTCGTTGTTAATCATGGTTTTTTATGTGGCAATGTGGGGTGGCTGTACAGCACCGTGTACAGGGTTGGAAGCCGTTTCTTCAAGATCTGCTTGATTTTTTTCCTGCAAGAAAGCAAGCACATCATCGTTGTTGACTTGATAGTAAATGTCTTCAACGAGAACGGTAACGCCTAATGATTCAAAAGTAATCTCATCGCCAAGATAGTAATAAAAAGATCGCCAATGCTCGTTCTTTTTAAAGACCTCAATTTCCGCGATAGTTTGATCAATTAAAACATACTCTTCCAGTGTCGAAATATTTTGGTATTTCAATCGCTTGGCGTTCTTATCAAACTTTCGGGTCGATTTTGATAAGACCTCAATGATAATGACCGGCGATTGTTTGTAATAGTCAAAGTCATTATCCTTCTGACAAATGACCATCACATCAGGATAGAAAAAATCGTTAGTCACCTTAACTTTCATGTCGGATATAAAAGTTCTGCAAGGCGTGCCTTTAAGCTGATTCCTTAACTCGCTGGCCATATTAAGAGATAGCAAATTATGAGCTTCACTCGCCCCAGCCATGGCATAAGCTTCACCGTCAATGAATTCATGCTTTATTTCCGCAACAAGTTCGCCTTGTAGGTACTCTTCTTCAGTGATCTTGTTATTTGCGTATTTTAAGCTCATTGGCTTTCTCCTGTTTTGGCATGGTGCGGGGCAAGGTTCCGCTTAATCCCTCAACAACTCATTAATCCCGGTTTTGCTGCGGGTTTTTTCATCAACCTGTTTGATGATAATCGCGCAATACAAACTGTAAGTGCCATCAGCAGAAGGCAGGTTGCCGGGAACGACAACTGAACCCGCAGGAACGCGGCCATAGCTGACTTCGCCGGTCATCCGGTTGAAGATTTTGGTGCTTTGACCGATGTAAACGCCCATGGAAATGACCGAGCCTTCTTCAACGACAACGCCTTCGACGATTTCCGAACGTGCGCCGATAAAACAGTTGTCTTCGATGATCGTTGGGCCTGCTTGCAAGGGTTCTAAAACGCCGCCGATGCCGACGCCGCCGGAAAGATGTACGTTCTTGCCGATTTGTGCGCAAGAACCGACGCTGGCCCAGGTGTCGACCATGGTGCCGCTGTCGACATAGCCGCCGATGTTGACGAACGACGGCATTAACACAGCGCCGGGGGCAATGTAAGCGCCGTGGCGGACAATGGCGTTAGGCACGACGCGCACCCCGGATTTTGCGAAATCGTCCGGCGAGTAGGTGCTGAATTTGGCTTCAACCTTATCGTAATAACGGCTGTTACCGCCTTCGATGACGCGGTTTTCGTTGATTCTGAACGATAGCAATACGGCTTTTTTCAGCCACTGGTTGACGACCCATGCGCCACTGGTTTTTTCAGCGACGCGGGCTTTGCCGCTGTCCAATAAATTGATCGCTGCTTCAACGGCTGAGCGCACTTCGGCGGAAACGCTGGCAGGTGAGATATTGGCGCGGTTTTCAAAGGCGTCGTTAATGATGTTTTCTAGTTGTGACATAGCTTTAATTTATAAAGAGTTAAGGAAATTTTTGATGCGCTGCGCGGCTTCTATGCATTCATCCAGAGGCGCAACCAGGGCAATTCTGACATGGTTAAGGCCGGGATTAACGCCATCGCAATCGCGGGATAAGTAACTGCCGGGCAGCACTGTGATGTTTTCTTGGGCGAACAGCTGCTTTGCGAATTCGGTATCTGCAATCGGCGTTTTCAACCAGACATAGAAGCTGGCTGGTGGCTTAACGACAGTGCAAACGCCGCCAAGAAGTTCGATGAATGCCGCGAATTTTTCGCGGTATAAACGCCGATTTTCTTTGACGTGAGTCTCATCCTGCCAAGCTTGAATGCTGGCATGCTGGGTAGGCAAAGCCATCGCGCAGCCGTGATAAGTCCGGTATTGAAAATAGTGCTTCAATAGTTCGGCGTCGCCTGCGACAAAACCCGAGCGCAAACCCGGCGCGTTGGAGCGTTTGGATAAGCTGTGGAAAATAACGCAACGTTTGAATGCCGTATTGCCCATGTTATAGGCCGTTTGCAGCAAGCCCGGCGGCGGGTTGCTTTCGTCGTCATAGATCTCGGTGTAGCACTCGTCGGAAGCAATTACAAAATCGTACTTTTCCGCCAGCTTGAGCAGCTTTTCGTGGCTGGCTTGATCGATCACCGAGCCGGTCGGGTTGCCGGGCGAGCAAATGTAAATCAATTGGCAGCGTTGCCAAATTTCATCCGGCACCGCATCAAAATCCGGCAAGTAACCGGAATCTTCCAGGGTATTCAGAAAATAAGGCTCAGCCCCTGCCAGCAAAGCCGCTCCTTCATAAATCTGATAAAACGGGTTCGGCATGATCACGATGGGCGCGGGTATCGCCAGGGATGGTGTGTATGCCGCAAGCCTGTCGGGAGCAGGCGCGGCCTTGGTCGGATCGATAAGGCATTGGGCAAACGAAAACAGCGCTTCGCGCGTGCCGTTGACCGGCAAAACCTGGGTTTCAGCATTAACGGCATCAGCCGGGATCTGAAAACGACGGCTGATCCATCCGGCAATCGCTTGTCTGAGTTCGGGTATGCCTTTAGTGGTCGGATAGTTAGCCAAGCCATGCAAATGGGTTAACAGCGCTTCCTGAATCAAATGCGGCGTGGCATGGGTTGGCTCGCCCATAGACAGGGCGATATGCGACTTGTCTTTAGGCGGAACGATGCCGTGTTTAAGTTGCGCCAGTTTCTCGAACGGGTAGGGATGTAAGTGTTTTAAATTCGGAGTCATCAATTAGTTGCAACGCGGTTGTTTACCCGCAGCTTGGGCTTGCTGGAATAGCTCAGTGGCATGCGGCATGTGCCTTACCAAGTCCTGAATGCGTGTCTCATGCGAGGGGTGGGTAGACATGAATTCTATCGGTTGCTGGCCTTGCGAGGCCTGTTCCATCTTCTGCCACAAGCTAATGCTTTGCTTTGGATCAAAGCCGGATTTCGCCATTAAATCCACGCCGATCATGTCGGCTTCGCTTTCATGGATGCGGCTGTAAGGCATCAGTATGCCGTATTGTGCGCCGACACCGAGCAGGCCCAGCGCCGTTTGACCCATGGCCGTTTGCGGTGCGCTGACCGCCTGGATGATGCCCATGCCCGAACTGACCGCCATTTCCTGTGAAGCGCGCTCATTACTGTGTTTGGCGAGGACGTGGCCGATTTCATGACCGATCACCGCAGCTAGTTGATCCTGATTTTCGACCAGTGCGATCATGCCGGTATGGATGCCGATTTTGTTGCCGGGCAGCGCAAAGGCGTTGGGTGAGGCATCTTCAAACACCACGACTTCCCAGTTGCCGCCGGTTTGCTGGATATTGGTTCCCGTAATGGCCCCGGCAATGCAGCTCGCAATCTGGTTGTATTTGCTGTTAGTGCTGATGGGCTTTTCTTTTTTTAAATTATCAAAAGCCTGCAAGCCCATTTGGTCGACTTGCGCATCGGACAAGAACATGAATTGGCTTCTGCCTGTAGGGCTGGTGACACAGGCATTTAATAAGCAGGCAGCTGCCAGAACTGGGAATATTTTTTTGAACATAAAAAATGACCGGTAGTTTCTGAGATACCGGCCATTTTAACGTAACTTTTTATCCGGGGCTTAAAAATGTACTTATTTTAAGATTTTGGCGAACATCTCATCGTAGTCTTCTTTTGACAATACGCCGCTAACCCCGGTGCGCTGATGCGCTTTATCGAAGAAATAGGTTCTGGGCAACTCGCCATACCATTTTGGATCGATAGCAAATTGCAGTTTCTGGGTGTTTTCTTCCGCATAAACCCAGTTTTCAATATCGGACAATTGATTCTTTTCCAGGATTTGCTGGATTTGTTCGGCGGCGGATAACTCATCTGCCGCCAGCATGACCATTTTAAGTTCAGGTCTGCTTTTATGGATGCTGCTTAACAACGCCATGTCTTTCAGGCAGGACGAGCAGTTTACCGACCAAATGATCAGCATGAACGGCTGGTTGGCGTTGCTGGCTAGTATTTGCTGATAACTTCCCGAGGTAAAGGCCGAAGGCTCAGCCTGTACAGGCGCGTTTAGGAGAGCTAAAAGGAGAAACAATAAACCAGGAATACGTTTTTTTAAGGTCATGGATTGATCTCCATAAAGTGATGACCGTGGTCGCTTGACGTCCATGACAGGAATATATTGTTGCCGTTACCGATCAGTTCCGGGTAACCGGATTTAGCGGTGGAGTTAAGGATTTTTTTGTCCTTGGACCAGGTCACGCCCCGATCCGATGACTCTTTAATGACGATGCTGGTTTCATTGCCGTCAAATTCTTTCCAGGCAATCACAACACGATTATCGACGGCTAACACATCCGAATGGCCGGACAGGCGACTGGTATCGCCCAGCTGCATGGGTTCGGATGCGGTTTTGCCATAGTCGTCGGTGCGCGCATAATAAATGCCCTGCCGTTTGTCGCCTAAGGTAAACCAAGTCAAATGGGATCGACCTTGGGTATCTATCGATAAGGCCGGGCCGTGTTCGGGGCAGGCTTCAATCCCCCAGTTATCGTTGGTGATGCGTTGCGGTTTAGACCATTGCCCGTCTGATTTCATGTTGATTAAGGCGTGGTCGCGAGCGCCGTCTTGGAAAACCATGCGCACCAGAATCACCGGCTTTTCTTCCGGGGAAAGAGTGATAGCAGTTCGGCAGCAGGAGCAAACCGCATCGCTGATAAACTGGTTGGTAAATTTCGCCGTATTCGGTTGATCCGTCACGGTGTAGTAAAGCGACAGCGAACCGGCTGCTGCGTGGCTGTTGTGCTGCTCATGCCGGGTGTCATGCCAGAACATGTAAACTTTATTGTTTTTATCGACCAGCATTTGATCCATATAATGCCTTGCTGTGTCGGCATGGTCGCTGATTAAAACCGGTTTGCTGAAAGTCTGGCCGTTATCGTCCGAGTAGCTAAAGAAGGATGTCGATTTTTGTTGCTCATCGGCATAATAAAGCACATGAATGCGGCCCGATTTGCCTACGACAATGGCGGGAGGATTTTCGGGCCAGGCGCTGATTCTCTGGGCGACAGGGTTGACTCTGACGGGTTTGCTGTAGGTTTTTCCATTGTCTGCCGATGAATCGACAAACACCGCATCGTCAGTGGGCATCAGCCGCCACAAACGACCGTCCGGGGCAAAGTTTACGGAAACCGTCGTGTTTAGAATCTGGCCTGCAAGATTATCCGCGTTTAGATTTTTTGCGCCTGTCTGGCAACCGTTGATCATTAAAAGGCTGGCGAGGGCTATAAACAGGGATAGAGAGGGGTTTTTATAGAGTTTGCGCATAGGGTTCAGGTGTAAGTTGGGCCGGTGAGTGCGCTAATTTTAGCCATGAATAGGGGATGAAAGCTAGTTGTAACGTTGCAAATCCCTTAATCTGTCATGTAATGCCGGGGTTGACTAATCCCAAGGCATCTTTTAAATGATCAGGATACCTTGGGATGACAGGTCTTGTTTGGGCTTGTTAAATCACCAGGTTGAATGCGCCCATGACGCGATAATCCGGTCTTGACTGATCGCCGTTGACGTCGCTAATGGCTGCATAACCAAAAGAAGTGCCAACATTCCAGTTTTGTCCTGAAATAAAACGAACGCCTGGCGAAATATACACGGTATGACCGCCCGAGTTGCCGATTATGATGTTGCTGCCGCGTTTTTCCTGATCGCGCCATTCGCCATTGGCTTCCAGCACCAGATTCCAGGAGCAATTTGCGCAAGGAGTAAAAGATTTAACAGGCAGGGATGCCGCAAAGTTATAGTTAAAGCCATCGCCCAAATCACTATCCTGGCTGCCTTTTGTAGTAAGTGTGTACATGGCGCTGGTGTTTAGCTGAACGACATCTAAATCATAGCCGTAGGCAAGGCCAAACATGCCATCCCATGATCCTGAACCGGGTTGCAAGTGGGTTTCCAGGCGTTTACTGGTGACATCGGCGGGTAGGGCTACATTTGCGCCTGTCGTGTGATTATAGAAGCGTTTATAGCCTTCATTTGTTGTTTCACCTGTTGGCGCTTTCATGCCCAGCAGTAATGCGGCGCTCTGTTTGCTGTCCTTGAAAAACTGGTATTGTCCCCAGAAACTCATATCGCCAATGCCTTCCGAGCTGCCATGATCAGCGATATTATTAGTGCCGTGATGCTCGCCATCTTCAAAATGACCGTCTGAGACTTCCCGGATGCCGTCACGATAAACAAATGGCAGCCGCAAGCCAACTGTCACGTCGTCGGTAATCCCATAAGGGCATCTCTAATAATTCCCTGATCCTCGTAGCGATTTTGGGTACACGAAGCTAGTGCAAAATGAGATAATAGCGGCATGCCCACCAAGAGACATTGCCGATGAAACAGCCACGCCAACCTGGATTATTTGACGTAGAAGAACGAGCC
>CAMAUL010000016.1 GCA_945861405.1 Candidatus Methylobacter oryzae
AGATCGACTACACCAGTTTGCTTGGTGACCATAGCGAATGTGAACCACCCGATCCCATCCCGAACTCGGAAGTGAAACCGTTTAGCGCCGATGATAGTGTGGCAGTTTGCCATGCGAAAGTAGGGAATTGCCAAGCTCTTAAATCAAAACCCAAGTCGTTGACTTGGGTTTTTTTTTGACCGATATTTGATCTTTACAGCTCTGAAGTTCGTGGTAGATTCGACAGAATCTAGAAAAATTAACTTTATGGTTTACTAATGATTACGGTTTTTCTTAATTTTGGTAGGGAAAGGCTTAATGTTGCCATAATAAGGGTACCTAATATCATAGGTATATTTTTTGATAGCTTGAAATATGTGGTGATAGCTACTGTTAAAATATAAATTATAGGAATGATTGCTCCAACTATAACTGTTACCTTATTAGATATAAACTCATTGCGGAAAGTACAGTTGCACTTGTTACAAGTTAAGTTATGTGGCTTTAAGCTTAAGCGACCTGGTTCTTGGGCTTGCATTGAGAATCCAGATTTTGCATTACATACAGGGCATGTTGCCATATTGTTATATCCCTAATGTTTGGAGTAATAGTCGCCAGAGCGTAGCGAAGGGAACAAAAAGAAAGCGTAGCTCTTTGGCGTTCGGTTGACAAACTTGTTAGCAAGCTCGGACATGCTTTTTATACCCGACATTCCTATGCCCCAATATGGCGGCGAATTTTGTTTTACCGGCTACATCATTGATCACCAAAATGTTGGGCAACGAAAAGATGTTGTCCAGCCAGACTAGAATGCGGTAAGGGCATAATGTGTAAAGTATAGCCTGTAAGTTTAATCACCCTTAGCCAACCCACTATGCCGTACCGAATAAGAAAAATACACAATCAAGCCAATAACCAACCAGACCACAAAGCGCAGCCATGTTAGCGACGGCAAAAACGCCATCAGCGCGGTGCAGGACAACATGCCCAGCACCGGAAACAGCGGGCTGAATGGTGAGCGGAACGGGCGTTTCATGTCCGGCTTGGTGATGCGTAGCACCAATACGCCTAAGCACACCAGTACGAATGCGGCCAAGGTGCCGATGTTGACCAGTTCGGCTAGGTCGCCGAGCGGTATGAAGCCTGCGGCGGTTGCCATGATGATGCCGCACAGCACGATCACGCGCACCGGGGTTTGGGTTTTTGGATTCACTTCGCTAAAGAACGGCGAGAGCAGGCCGTCGCGGGACATCGCGAAGATGATGCGGGTCAGTGCGTAATACAGCACCAGCATGACCGTGGTTAGGCCTGCAATTACGCCGGTAGAAATCAGCGCCGACGCCCAGTTGTAACCGAGTAGGTTCAGCGCGTGGGCGACGGGAGAGGATACGTTCAGCTCGGTATAGTTGACGACGCCGGTCAGCAGGCCGGATACCAGGATGTAGATCACGGTGCAAAAAGCCAGCGAGGTGACGATACCGAACGGCAGGTCGCGTTGCGGATTGTTGGCTTCATCGCCAGCGGTGGATACCGCATCGAAGCCAACATAGGCGAAAAATACCAGCGATGCGCCAGCCAGAACGCCGGTGGTTTTGCCGTCGGGCAGGGTTTGAAACCAGCCGAATGGCATGAAAGGATGCCAGTTTTCCGGGTGGACATTGAATGCGGCAACGGCGATAAATACGGTGATGGTCAGCAGTTTGACGAATACCATCGCGTTGTTGACTTTGGCGCTGTGTTTTACGCCCATAATCAGCAGCATCATCAATATCAAAATAATTGCGGTTGCGGGCAGGTTGATCACGCCGCCGAGTTTGGGCGATTTGGTCAGCATCTCCGGCAACGGGATACCGATGGCAGTCAGAGCATTGTTGAAATAGCCCGACCAGCCGTTGGCGACGGTCGCTACGGCAAGGCTGTATTCCAGCAGCAAATCCCAGCCGATCATAAAGGCGAATATCTCGCCGAAGGCCACATAGCTGTAACCATAGGCGCTGCCGCAGCCCCCGACCGAGGCGGATAATTCCGCATAAGACAAGGCGGCGAATGCGCAGGCGAGTCCGGCGATCACAAATGACAGCATTACGGCAGGCCCGGATTGTGTGGCGGCGGCGACGCCGGTCAGTACGAAAATGCCGGTGCCGATGATCGCCCCTATGCCCAGAAAGGCCAAGTCCCATTTGGACAGGCAGCGTTTGAGGCCGCTACCTAATTCATCATCAGAAGTAACGCGTTTGCTGCGAAAAATTTGCATGGACATGGAGAAGTCTCTTGTTATTGATTGAAGTAGCTGAATTATAGGTGGAGTAGCGATAATCTCCAAAATAAGTCAATAAAATCAACAAAATTATGCTTGATTCAGCCTTGCATGATAATATAAGTAGTTTTTTTAACTTGGCAGAACTTGAGTAATTACCTGAGGGATGGGCTGTAGGTGTTGATTTATCTGTGCCTATAACCAACTAATATCGTTGGTTGTTAAGAAGAATTATTATTTTTATGTGTTTCTGAGAAATTTATTGCAATGAATATTCGCGCTCTACTTAGCTTTACAATTTTACTATCCGTCATTAGCGGCCATGCAAATGCTACAACTTATGCAATGCCCGAAAACAGCAAGGATACCGTCATCACGCAATACCCTGACGGCATGGCGTTAACCCGTGCAGACGAGAACGAAACCTTATTGGATGTGGCTCGCCGCTTTCTTTTGGGGCAAACGGAAATCGTCAGGCTGAACCCGGATGTTGACCGTTGGCTGGTTAGAAAAGGCGAGATTGTTCGCTTATCCAATATGCGGATTTTGCCGGATTCGCCGCATAACGGCATTACCCTGAATATCTCCGAATACCGCATGTATTATTATCCGCCGACTAAAAAGGGTGAGGTGCCTCGGCAGGTCATGTCTTATGCGCATGGCGTCGGCAGGCAGGATTGGAAGACGCCGCTGGGCAAAACCAAGGTTGCGCGAAAAATTATGAACCCTTCATGGCATCCGCCCGAATCAATCCGGCGCGAACATGCCGCCAATGGCGATCCGCTGCCGGTTATTGTTCCGCCGGGGCCGCATAACCCGTTGGGCACACGGGCGCTGTACCTGGATTTGCCTGGAGAATACCGTATCCACGGCACCGATATTGACAAGATTAACGGTATCGGCATGCAGATTACCCATGGCTGCGTTCGTATGTATCCCAAAGATGTCGAGGAGTTATATGATCTGGTTGCAGTTGGAACGCCAGTCTATATTGTTAAGCAGCCGATCAAGGTAGGCTGGCTGGATAATGTGCTTTATGTCGAAGCGCATCCCGATTTGGAAGGCGAGGAAACTACGCTGGATCAGCGTTTTGCCGTGGCGTTAAGGTTGATTGAAAAAGCCAATAATAATCAGGAATTGCCTGATTTCGACCAGCAAGCTTTAAACAAAGCGCTTAAAGAACAGACCGGCGATCCTGTGGCGATTTATGAACGTGTAATGCCTCTTGAGGAGGCATCAGCGGCTGCGTCTGAGCCGGTGCAATCGACAACACCGGTATCTGCACCAGCTCCGGCTCCAGTGTCAGCGCCGAAACCGGCACGTAAAGCCTCCCCGGATGGTTATTACCACGGTAACTAAGACAGGATATTGTTTATAACCGCAGGGTAAAACTGCCCTGCGCATAAAGCTGTTAAACTACTATTTCTAACGCATAACCTTTTCCCGGTACGATCCTTTGAAAAAAATCCTTATTTCCGACAAATTAGCAGAAGCTGGCATCAATTATTTAAACGATCAGCCCGGCATACAGATACATATCGAGACCGGCCTCAATGAGGATCAACTGTGTGACATCATTGGGGATTACGATGCGCTGTTGATTCGTAGCGACACCCAAGTGACCAAAAAAGTGTTGCAGGCGGCCAAGAACCTCAAACTGATTGGACGCGCCGGTATCGGTGTCGATAATGTCGATATTCCCGCTGCAACGGAGCTGGGGATTATCGTGATGAATACCCCTGATGCCAATGCGACCACGACTGCCGAACTGGCCGTTGCGCACATGATGTCGCTGAGCCGACATTTGCCGACTGCGGATCGCTCGGTTCGCGCCGGGAAATGGGAGCGCTCCAAGTTGATGGGTTCGGAAATTGCCCATAAAACGTTGGCGGTGCTTGGTTTCGGTACCATCGGGCGGATCGTCTCTCAGCGCGGCTTGGGCTTGAAAATGCAGGTAATTGCTTATGACCCGTTTGTTGCGCCGGAAATATTCGAAGACCTGGGGGTTGAATCGGTCAGTTTGGATGAGCTGGTGACCCGAGCGGATTATTTGACCCTGCATTGCCCGTTGATTGAAAAAACCCGCAACGTAATCGGCAGCGCTCAGCTGGCGGTCATGAAAAAAGAGGCGATGATTATCAACTGCGCCAGAGGTGGCTTGATTGACGAGGCTGCGTTGTACGAAGCCTTGAAAAACGGTCGAATAGCTGGTGCAGCGCTCGATGTTTACGAAAATGAGCCGCCAGCAGGTTCGCCGTTGCTGGAGCTGGATAATATCGTTTTTACTCCGCATTTAGGCGCATCGACCAGCGAAGCGCAAGTGGCAGTGAGTGTCGAAATTGCCCGCCAGGCCGTCACGTTTTTGAAGACCGGCGAAGCGGTTAATGCTTTAAACCTGCCTAGAGTGTCGGCCGAAGAGCTGAAAAAATCGCACGAATTTATCACGTTGGCCAATATTTTGGGCAAGGTGTTGGTGGGGCTGGCAACCAAGCCGATAGAGAAAATAGAAGTGGCGTTAATGGGCAAGGCGGCAGAGGTCGAGGCGCGGCCTGTTTCAGTCGCGACATTGATCGGCGTGTTAAGCGGGCAATTTTCGACGCCGGTAAACCGGGTGAATGCGGAAAATATCGCCAAACGCCAGGGCATTGTCCTGGTTGAATCGAAAACCGAAGAAACACAGGATTATTTGTCGCTGATCAAGGTGACCGGGCATTGCGCGGATCATACGATTACGCTGGCGGGAACCTTGCTCGGTGGCTGTCATCCGCGTCTGGTGTGCATTGACCAGTTCGATATTGAAGTGGTGCCTGAAGGCACCTTGCTGGTGACTCAGCATGACGACAAGCCGGGCGTTATCTCGGCAATCAGCAGTGTGCTGGGCAATGCCAATATCAATATCTCCAGAATGCAGGTTGGTACGGCGGATGAGCTGCAGCGGGCGATGGCGGTTATCAGCGTTTCCGAGCCTTTAACAGCGGATTTGTTGCAGCAACTTTGTCATATTCCCGCCGTACATAAGGCGATCCAGATTAACTTATGAGTTTTGATGTCATCTGCTTCGATTGCGACAGCACTTTAAGCAAGATAGAAGGGATAGACGAACTCGCCGGACGTGTTGGCTTGGGCGAGGAAATGTCCAGGCTGACCGATGCCGCGATGAATGGCGAAGTACCATTGGAAGCAGTCTATGGGCAGCGTTTGTCGGCGATCAGGCCGGATCAGACTAGCATCGATTGGCTGGCGGATTTGTATATCGAGCAGATCGTCGATGGCGTTAAAGAGGTGTTTGATACCTTAACGGCGACGGGCAAGGAATTGCATATTATCAGCGGCGGACTCCGTCAGGCTATTTTGCCGCTGGCAAGTTATTTGGGCTTGCCTGAAACCCAAGTTCACGCAGTCGATATTTATTTTAATGCGGACGGCAGTTATCGGGATTATGACCAGGAATCGCCGCTGGCCCGATCAGGCGGTAAAGCCGAGATATGCAGGCGTTTGCTAAAGTCGGAAGGCTCACTGGTTATGGTCGGCGATGGCAAGACCGACATGGAAGCCAAACAGGCTGGTGCCGTTGTGATCGGTTTTGGCGGCGTGGTCGATAGGCCAGTAGTCCGAGAGCAAGCCGATTTTTATTATGCTGAACCGAGTTTGGTTTCTGTATTGGGGCATATTTTGTAGGGGCAATCCCTTGTGGTTGCCTTGGTGTGGCAGATGTCAAAAGGGCAGGCACAAGACCTGCCCCTACGTTAATTTAAGAGAGGGACAATGGCTGGTCATAGTAAATGGGCTAATATCAAGCATCGCAAGGCGGGACAGGATGCCAAGCGCGGCAAGATTTTTACTAAAATGCTGCGGGAAATAACCGTAGCGGTAAAAACCAGCGGGCCGGATGCAGCCAGCAATCCGGCTTTACGGACGGCAATTGATAAAGCTTTGGGTGCAAATATGCGCCGCGACACCATTGATACAGCAATCAAAAAAGCCTCCGGCGCACTGGAAGGCGTTAATTACGAAGTCGTTCGCTATGAAGGTTACGGCCCCGGCGGCACGGCGGTTATGGTCGATTGCCTGACCGATAACCGCAACCGTACCGTCGGCGAAGTGCGCCATGCTTTTTCTAAAGCGGGCGGCAACTTGGGCACGGATGGTTCTGTGGCCTATATGTTCAGCAAGATAGGTATTCTCAGTTACGCGCCTACCGTTGATGAAGACGCGTTGATGGAGGAGGCTTTGGAAGCCGGAGCGGAAGATGTCATCGTTAATGACGACGGCTCGGTTGATGTAATGACCACGCCGGAAAGTTATCTGGAAGTCAAAGACGCCTTGGTTGCCGCAGGTTTTGAGCCGGATAATGCGGAAGTCACGATGCAGGCCGCAACAATGGCTGAACTGGATGCCGAAGGCGCGGAAAAAATGATGCGTCTGATCGACCGGTTGGAAGATCTGGATGACGTTCAGAATGTATATTCCAATGCGGACATCAGCGACGAAATCATGGAAGGCCTGGATTGAGTTCACTATAGCCGATGCGAATTTTAGGGATAGACCCCGGCTCAAGAATAACCGGTTACGGCATTATAGAAGGCTCGGCGAACAGCTATAAATATATCGCCAGCGGCAGCATTCATATCAAGGCCGATTATTTTCCCGACCGGCTCAAGCAGATTTTCGACGGCATTGTGGAAGTTGTCGAGCGCTACCAGCCGGAGCAAATGGCTATAGAGCAAGTGTTTATGCATAAAAATGCCGACTCGGCGCTTAAGTTGGGTCAAGCCAGAGGGGCGGCGATTTGTGCGGTACAGACCACCGGGTTGCCGGTGTTTGAATATGCGGCCCGGCAAGTCAAGCAGGCCGTGGTGGGCAAGGGCAGCGCCGAAAAAACTCAGGTTCAACACATGGTGAAAATTCTGTTAAATATTCAAGGCGAGTTGCAAGCCGATGCCGGCGATGCGTTGGGCATCAGCATTTGCCATGCCCATTACCAGCAGACCGCACAGCGTTTGCAGCAAGGTTTGTTGCGATGATCGGTTTCCTGCGCGGCAAACTGGCGTTTAAAGCGCCGCCGTTGCTAATGCTTGATGTGAACGGCGTCGGCTATGAAGTCGAAGCGCCGATGACGACTTTTTATAATCTCCCCGCCATCGGTTCCGAGATCATGCTGCACACCCATCTGGTGGTTCGGGAAGATGCGCATATCCTGTTCGGATTTTCTACCGAAGCGGATCGCTCGATGTTCAGAACCTTGATCAAGGTCAACGGTGTCGGCCCCAAGCTGGCGTTGACGATTTTATCGGGGCAGAGCGCCGAAGAGTTCCATCGCTGCATTCATAATAACGATACCCAGGCGCTGGTGCGTTTGCCGGGAGTCGGCAAGAAGACGGCCGAGCGCCTGGTTATTGAAATGCGCGACCGGTTACCGGACTTAGGCGATTCGACCGATTCAGCTGTGACCGGTATCGCTAAATTCCACCCCGCTAATAACCCGAAACAGGAAGCCATCGGTGCCTTGTGTTCGCTGGGCTATAAGCCGTTGGACGCTGCTAAAATGGTGCAAAATATCAGCGTCGAAGGTAAAAGCTGTGAAGACATTATCCGGCTGGCGCTGCAAGGCTCGGTCAGATGATTGAAAGCGACCGCATGGTGACCGCACACAGTCATTCGGATGAGGAACGCCAGGATCGGGCAATTCGGCCCAAGCGCTTGGCCGATTATGTCGGCCAGAAAGAGTTGCGCGAGCAGATGGAAATATTCATTCAGGCGGCCACGGCGCGGCAAGAAGCGCTGGATCATGTGCTGATTTTCGGCCCTCCCGGTTTGGGCAAAACCACATTGGCTAATATCATCGCCGCCGAAATGTGTGTTAAAATTCGTCAAACATCGGGGCCTGTGCTCGATAAAGCAGGCGATCTTGCGGCATTATTGACTAATCTCGAGCCCCATGACGTGCTGTTTATCGATGAAATCCATCGTTTGAGTCCGGCGGTTGAAGAGATTTTATATCCGGCCATGGAAGATTATCAGCTGGATCTGATGATCGGCGAAGGCCCGGCCGCACGCTCGATCAAGCTGGATCTGCCGCCGTTTACACTGGTTGGCGCGACGACCCGAGCCGGATTGCTGACCTCGCCGTTGCGTGACCGTTTCGGCATAGTGCAGCGCTTGGAGTTTTACACGGTTGACGAGCTGGCGAGTATTGCAGCGCGTTCCGCCAAGGTTTTAGGCATTGCGATGGAGCCGCGCGGTGCTTATGAAATAGCTCGCCGTTCTCGCGGTACGCCCCGGATCGCTAACAGATTGTTGCGCCGGGTGCGCGATTACGCGGAAGTAAAAGGTAACGGCACGATTACCGAGGAGCTGTCCTTTCAGGCCTTGGAAATGTTGAAAGTGGATCATAACGGTTTCGATTCGTTGGATCGAAAGCTGCTGATGGCGATGATTGAGGGCTTTGCCGGCGGGCCGGTAGGGCTGGATACCTTGGCCGCTGCGATCAGCGAAGAGCGCGGTACCATCGAAGATGTCGTTGAGCCGTATTTGCTGCAACAAGGCTTTATTATGCGTACGCCCCGGGGCCGTGTGGTCACTCAGAATGCTTACTTGCATTTTGGCTTGCAGCCCCCAAAACAGTTGGGCGTGTCCGAGGATTTGTTTGAATAATTTTAGCTGGCCGGTACGGGTTTATTACGAAGACACCGATGCGGGGGGCGTGGTGTTCTACGCCAACCACTTGAAGTTTTTCGAGCGGGCGAGAACCGAAATGCTCAGAGCCATGGGTTATGAGCAGGATGAACTGATCGCCAACGAAGGCATTATTTTTGTGGTGCGTTCGGTGCAGGTCGATTATTTGAGTCCCGCCCGGTTTAATGAGCTACTGCAAGTGACTGCCAAGTTGAGTCTGGCTAAAAAAACCAGTCTTATTTTTGAGCAAACCATTACACGAGGCGATGAGGTTTTATGCAAGGGCAATATTCGGATTGCCTGTTTGGATGCACATACCATGCGACCTAAAGCGATACCTGAAACCTTATTTAAACACTTAGAGCAGACAATACATGAACACTGATTTATCGATTTTCCATTTAGTTAAAGAAGCCAGCTTTGTTGTTCAATTCGTGATGCTGATATTGTTAGTGGCATCGGTGTCGTCGTGGACTTTTATTTTTACTAAGCGCAAAGAGCTCAATCGGGCGGTTGAAATCACCGACGAATTCGAGGAGCAGTTTTGGTCCGGCGTGGTCTTGGCTGAACTATATAGAAAGCTGGCGGCCAAGGATTTCGAGCCGGAAGGCATCGAGAAAATATTTCTGGCCGGGTACAAAGAATTCTCCCGGATGCGCCAAGCCGGTAATGTCGAACCCGGCGTACAGGTGGAAAGTGCGCAACGGGTCATGCGTATCGAATTGTCGCGTGAATTGGAGCGGCTCGATGAGCATTTGGCCTTCCTCGCTACGGTCGGTTCGATCAGCCCTTACATCGGTTTATTCGGCACGGTATGGGGCATCATGAATTCCTTCATGTCGCTGGGCGCGGTCAAACAGGCGACTTTGGCGCAAGTTGCACCGGGCATTGCCGAAGCCTTGATTGCAACCGCCATCGGTTTGTTTGCGGCAATTCCGGCCGTTATTGCTTATAACCGCTTTTCCACTCGATTGGATAGATTGACCGGTCGATATGAACTGTTCGTCGAAGAGTTCGTCGTATTGTTGCAAAGGCAGGCACACCAAAAATGAGCGCGCCACAAATGGGTAGAAAAAATGGGCGCAGAAAGCCCATGGCGGAAATCAATGTCGTTCCGTACATTGACGTAACTTTAGTGCTGTTGATTATTTTCATGATCACAACGCCGATGTTGCAAACTGGCGTGGAAGTCGAGCTTCCGCAAGCCGAATCTGCAACCGTGGAATCCGAAGGCGATAATATGCCGGTCGTTGTGTCAATCAATGAACAGAGCCAATATTTTATTACCATAGATGACAAAGAACCGGAGATGATAAAGCCGGAAGAAGCGGAGGCTCGGGTGATGGCGGTATTAAGCCAGAAACCGAAAACCCAGGTTCTGATCGGGGCTTATAAAGGTATTGATTACGGTGTCGTGGTTACGCTGATGGCGGGATTAAAAAATGCCGGTGTGACCAGTGTAGGTTTAATGACCAAGTCGGGCGAACAATAGCACGATGGATAGTAAAAAGAGATTTTCATGGCCAATCATGCTGGCTCTGGCGTTGCATATTACGATTTTAGGCCTGTTTGCCTTAAGCGCATTATTAAAGCCTGATAAAAAAGAGCCGGAACCTGCGCCGGAAATTATTCACGCTGAAATTGTCGATGAAACTAAGGCTAAGAATCCGGCTGAGGCAGCCGCCGAACCTCTAAAGGCGGCGGAAACTCCGATTGAAGAGAAAAAGCCCGAAACAGAAGCTAAGCCGGAAGTCGAACCGGCAGTGCAGCAGGCAGAAAAAGCCAAGGCCGAAGCAAAGCAGGCCGAAATAGCTAAAGAAAAGGCCGAAGCCAAACAGGCAGAGGCCGCCAAAGAAAAAGCAGAAGCCGCTACGCAAGCCAAAGCCGAAGCCAAGCAGGCAGAAGCGGCTAAAGCGAAGGCAGAAGCCGCTACGCAAGCTAAAGCCGAAGCCAAACAGGCTGAAGCTGCCAAAGCGAAAGCAGAAGCAGCCGCGCAAGCCAAAGCTGAAGCCAAACAGGCAGAAGCCGCCAAAGAAAAAGCAGAAGCTGCCGCAAAGGCTAAGACGGAAGCCAAGCAGGCGGAAGCTGCCAAGGCGAAAGCAGAAGCAGCCGCAGAAGCCAAAGCCGAAGCCGCCAAAGAAAAAGCAGAAGCTGCCGCAAAGGCCAAGACGGAAGCCAAGCAAGCTGAAGCAGCTAAAGCGAAGGCCGAAGCGACCGAACAAGCCAAGGCTGAAGCCAAGCAAGCGGAAATAGCCAAGGCAAAAGCCGAGGCCGCAGCACAGGCTAAAGCAGAAGCTGCAAAAGCCGCAGCAGAAAAAGCGAAAGCCGAAGCGGCGGCAGAAGCTGCCAAAGCGAAAGCCGCAGCTGAAAAAGCCAAGGCAGAAGCCGCCGCTCAAGCGAAAGCAGAAGCGGAGCGGGTGGCAGCCGCCAAAGCCAAAGCTGAAGCAGAACAGGCCGAGGCCGCGAGAATGGCAGCCGAGCAGGCCAGAATGGATGCGGAGCAAGATCAGCTGGCGATAAAAACCGCCGCCTCAGCCATTCGGCAAAAAGTAGCGCGTAGTTGGATACGTCCGGTTTCTGCTGCAGAGGGTTTAAAGTGTACAATTCAGGTTACATTGATGTCCGATGGGACAGTAATAGATGCCGTGGTGGTTACTTCCAGCGGCGATGCGATTTTTGATAGATCTGCGGAAAATGCGGTACATAAAGCATCGCCGTTACCGGTGCCTAAAGATAAAGAATTGGCTACCAAAGAGTTTAAGTCATTTAAGTTTTTGTTTGACCCGGATCGTTCCCGATAATCCGAAACAGGATATGATCAGCAAAAAGATGATGCCGATTATTGATGGTCTTTTTTCAGTTAAGTTACTGAGGTATACATGAGTTTTTTTAGAAAAATTTTGTTGATTGCTCTGGTTAGTTGCTATGTGACTGGCAGCTACGCAGAAATGACGATTGAAATTACCGAAGGCGTTGAAAGTGCCTTGCCTATTTCCGTGGTTCCTTTTGCGATGCAAGGGGCATCGGGCGTTCCGGTTGACGTCAGTTTTGTGGTTAATGCGGATTTAGGTCGTAGCGGCTATTTTAAAACGCTGGATAAGCAAAGCATGCCGGGACACCCCAGCACTGCGGAAGCGATTCAGTTTAAGGACTGGCAGGCGTTAGGGCAGAACTATCTGGTTATCGGTCAAGTGGTTGAAGATCATGGTCAGTACAATGTCCAGTTCCAATTGTTTGATGTCTACAAGGGCCAGCCACTAATGGGCTATCGGATGACTTCGACAGCGGGCGAGTTGCGCAAAACGGCGCACCATATCAGCGACCTTATCTTTGAAAAATTAACCGGCAAAAAAGGCGTTTTCAGTGGCCGGATTGCGTACATTACCAGCACTAGACAAGGCAGAAAGAGCACCCATAAGCTGCAAATTTCAGATGCGGACGGTTTTAATGCACAGACCATAGCTTCATCTATGGAGCCGTTGATGTCTCCTGCGTGGTCGCCTGACGGCAAAAAAATAGCCTACGTGTCATTTGAGAAAAAATCAGCCGCCATTTATATCCAGACGCTAGCGACCGGTGAGCGGGTTAGGGGTGCCGAATTCCCCGGCATCAACGGAGCGCCATCCTGGTCGCCCGATGGGGGGAAATTGGCTTTGACCTTATCCAAAGATGGCAGTCCTGATATTTACATTCTAAATCTGACCACTCGCGCTTTAACCAAGTTGACCAGCAGTTTTGCTATTGATACCGAGCCGACTTGGTCGCCTGACGGCAGCAGCATCGTCTTTACCTCGGATCGGGGTGGAAAGCCGCAGCTGTATATGATGTCCAGCCAAGGCGGACAGGAAAATAGACTGACATTTTCAGGAAATTATAATGCCAGGGCCAGCTTTTCACCGGACGGCAAAAGTATAGCCATGGTGCACGGCAACGGCAGCGATTATCGTATTGCCGTGATGGACTTGGCGACCAAGGCAGTCAATGTGTTAACTGATGGACGATCGGATGAATCCCCCAGTTTTGCACCGAATGGCAGCATGATTTTGTATGCTTCCCGGAAAGGCAATGCCAGTTACTTATCGGCCGTCTCAATAGATGGTAAAATGCAACAGAAACTGGTGTTTGATAGCAGTGAAATTCGCGAACCTGCATGGTCACCCTAGTCCAGCAGGGTACAACACGATTTTTTATAAAATTAATCTATTACTTTTTGGGAATTAAAATGAAATTGAATAAAACAGTATGGGCATTGGCAATCAGTGCGGTAATCCTTTCAGGCTGTAGCGAAGATGAAAAAGACGCAAGTCTGACTGACGGTTCTCAAAATGCGGCCAGCGGTATCAACGACGCATCAACCAGCGGTTTAAATGGCGGTTCAGGGATGTCCGGTTCGGATATGTATCCTAATGCTGGAATCGGCCCAGAATTTAGCGATCCGAACAACCCGCTGTCAAAAAGCACCATCTATTTCATGCTGGACAGCAGCCAGGTTCAGCCCGATTTTGTCCCCGTCATTGCAGCGCATGCACAATATCTGGTGGCACACCCTGATCAACGCGTGGTCATGGAAGGTAATACTGATGAGCGCGGTTCTCCCGAGTACAACATTGCATTGGGCGAGCAGCGGGCAAAATCAGTAATCGGTATGATGAAAGCTCAAGGCGTTTCGGAAAGCCAGTTACAAGCCGTCAGTTATGGCGAAGAAAAGCCTGTGGCAGCAGGGCACGACGAAGCAGCCTGGGAACTTAACCGTCGCGTTGAGATAGCTTACCAAGGCAAATAAATGAAAGCTCGTCTTATCTTGTTGCTGTGTTTTTGCAGCGCCGTCCATGCGGAATCGTTGCCGCCCGTTGTTGATAATTCCATGTATCCAGTGGGTGAGGCCAGCGCGGTAAAGCCGTCATCAAACAGCGCGGTATTGGAAATGATGGGGCGGCTGGAGCAATTGCAAGCAGAAGTGCAGCAGCTTACCGGCAAGATAGAAGAGCAGGCCTATCTGATCGTCGAGCTGAAAAAATCTCAAAGCACGATGTATTCCGATTTCGATGGTCGGATGCAAAGCCTTGAGAAAAAAACAGAGGGCGTTAAGCCAGCGACTGGTGAAAGTTCTGTCATGCAGGAAGGTTCAGCCGAGCCTTCCGCCAAGGCTGCCGAGTCTCCCGTTGCGGCTCCGGCTCCAGAAGCTAAGCAGGCTCCGGCACAGAAACAGGATGCTGTGCAAGCTTCCGGCGAAGCTTCCGCTCCTGCTAACGCCCCTCGCCTACCTCCTGTAGGCGATGAGAAACAGCAATATCAACAAGCGTATGAAGCGTTAAGAAACGGACATAACGCCCAGGCAATTGCGGCATTTAATTCAATGCTGGATAAAAATTCGAAAGGCGAGTACGCAAATAATGCCCAATATTGGTTGGGTGAGGCCTATCGGGTTAATCAGGATATGGACTCGGCGCGCAAAGCCTTTAACAGCGTGATTGAAAAATATCCAGGCAGCCCAAAAGTGCCGGATGCTTTGTTAAAACTGGGCACTATCGAAATTGAGCAGAAAAATACAGTTAAGGCGCGTGAATATTTAACCCGCGTCACCGTGGATTTCCCCAGCTCGACAGCGGCCCGATTGGCGACCAAGAAATTACTTCTGCTTGATGACGCAAAACAGTAGTTGCTAGTTTGTTACGCATCACTGAAATCTTTTATTCGTTACAGGGCGAGTCGAATACGGTAGGCCTGCCCACCGTGTTTATTCGCCTGACCGGCTGTCCATTGCGATGCGTTTATTGCGATACGGCCTATGCTTTTACCGGCGGCAAAAAAATAGCGATTGATGCCGTTATTGCGGAAGCTGAGCAGTACGGCACCCGGTACATTACGGTAACCGGCGGCGAACCTTTGGCACAACCGGGCTGCCTTGAGTTAATGACCAAGCTGCTTGACAAAGGCTATGTGGTCTCTCTGGAAACCAGCGGGGCGCTTGACGTGTCGGAAGTCGATCCACGCACGGTCAAAGTCATGGACCTTAAAACCCCTAGTTCCGGCGAATTAAGCAAAAACCGCTATCAAAATATCGACTGTCTAAACGCCAAAGATCAGCTTAAGTTTGTTATAGGTAATGACGAGGATTATGACTGGTCAAAAGCCGTTTTAAGAGAATACGACTTGGCCAATCGCTGCGAAATATTGTTTTCGCCGGTGATGGGGCAACAAAACCCGACCGAGTTGGCCGAAAAAATCCTAAAGGACAGATTGCCTGTCCGTTTCCAACTTCAACTCCATAAAATACTTTGGGATGATGCCCAAGGTAAGTAAACCGACCATTCGGCTAAGCTCATGACAAGCATGCAAAAGAAAGCCATCGTCCTGCTCTCCGGCGGATTAGATTCAATTACCGTACTTGCTCTTGCCAAAAAGCAGGGATACAAGTGTTACGCCTTAAGCTTCGATTACGGCCAGCGGCATAATGCTGAGTTAGCGGCGGCGGCGCAGATAGCCGCCGACTATCAAGTCGAAGATCATAAAATCATCAAGCTGGGCTTAAGCTCCATAGGCGGCTCAGCACTGACCGATGAACATATTGCCGTGCCAAACACGCCGCAGCAAGGCATACCGGTCACCTATGTCCCGGCAAGAAACACCATATTCCTGTCCTTTGCCTTAGGCTGGGCGGAAGTTTTAAACCTGACCGATATATTTATCGGCGTTAACGCAGTGGACTATTCCGGCTACCCCGATTGCAGGCCTGAATTTATCCAGGCGTTCCAGCAATTAGCGAACCTTGCCACTAAGGCGGGCGTAGAAGGCGAACATTTCACCATACACACCCCGTTGATCGCGCTAAGCAAGGCGGAAATCATCAGGCAGGGCATTGAATTGGGCGTGGATTATCAGCGCACAGTATCCTGTTATTCCGCCGATGAGAAAGGTCGTGCCTGCCGAGTATGCGATGCCTGCCGCTTAAGAAAAACCGGTTTTACCGAAGCGGGAGTGCAAGACCCAACGCGGTATGCAAGCTAAAAAACGTTGCTAGAAACGTATAAATCAGTATAATAGGAAGTCTTTGTTGGGTTGTTAGCTCAGTCGGTAGAGCACCGCACTTTTAATGCGATGGTCCCGGGTTCGAATCCCGGACAACCCACCATCAAATTCTTTGAATAACCTACGTTATTTAGTAAAAAACGCCAGCTTTTATGCTGGTTTTTTTATGCCTGTAGGAAACTGGCGGGATATTCAAAACGGGCAACAAGCCGCAATACAATGTGGCGCGGCGCGATATTTGGCGGGATTTTTCGCCTTGAACCCGCAATGCAATCTCGCCAATACATCATGCCGGACTTTCTGCTTGCATCGTTATTTTTTAACCAGCGCCAGCATATGATAGTTCTAATTCCCAATTACGGGTGGTTCATCAAATATCGCCTTCTTCACAGATGATTATGTTATCGACACAGCGCTAATAGGTGTTGATAAAATGGAGGATTATCGACATAAATAATTGACGTGTGATGACATCGATTAGCAATAATAACCAAGCGTAACCGCGTTTTTTAGGTAAAATTGACTCACCTTCAAAAACTCTAAAAAACACCCGTGACGACTTTATTCCCGATCCCTGAAAACCATCCGCAACGCTTTGTACTGCACAACGAAGTCCACGCTCGAGCGCCGTTCATTCGCAATTTACCGGTTAGGGCAAGCCACCTTGCGCTATTGCTGTCCGGCGATGAAAAAATGCAGGAACGTAAGCACTTGGCAGCGCTGTGCGAAAGATTTGCTGTCGCCCCGCCTGAAAAAGAAGTGGATCACTTTAGCGCCACTTTTAATTCCTTTCAAATACGCTGGGAGCAACACGGCGAGTTCAGCACTTACAGTTTTTATGCGCATGATACCCCTGCCGATCCTTTTGCGGATTCTGCGTTAAAAAAAGTTCCGGTCGATTGGATGTCGCAGTTAACCGGGCAAGTCATTGTTGCGGCTCATGCAACCATTGTCTCTGCTGCCGATATTAATTATGAAGAGAGTGCCGATTTGGCGGCTCTATCGGTACACTTTGCCGACAACCCCGTTATCGGTTCTAAGGTCACCGGCGGCGCCGCTTCGGTGTTTACGGACTTTCGTATTCATGTCGATGGGTTCAGTCGTTTTTTGATCGTTAATCATGACTTAAGAACGGAGCAGGCCGGGCGCTTATTGCAACGATTATTTGAAATTGAAGTGTACCGGGTTATGGCGCTGCTGGCTTTTCCCATCGCGCGCCAGCTACGGCCTGCAATAAATAAGTCCGACCGGCAATTGTATAGCATCACCAATGCAATGACGCTGCCTGATAATAATGACGGCGAATTGTTGGATGAGCTAACCACGCTGGCCGCTGAAGTTGAAAATTATATCTCCAGCAATCACTTCCGCTTTGCGGCCGCTAGCGCTTATTATCAACTGGTACAACAACGGGTCAGCGATTTACGCGAAGTTCGGATTCAAGGTATTCAGACCTTGGGTGAGTTTATTAAGCGCCGACTGGAACCGGCGATTAATACCTGCGAATCGATCTCGCACCGCTTTACCCTGCTTTCCGAGCGGGTCAGCAATGCCAGTCAATTGCTGCGTACCCGTGTTGACATCATTATCGAGAAACAAAATCAGGGCTTGCTTACGTCCATGGCCTTACGCGCAAAGATGCAGCTGCGGATGCAACAGATGGTTGAAGGCATTTCGATGGTCGCTATTACCTATTATGCCGCCAGTCTGATCGGCACAATAGCCGAAGCGTTGCATATGATCGGCTGGAAAGTCAATCCGGCAATCATTGAGGGCATTTCGATTCCTTTTATCTTGATCATTATCGCTATCAGCAGCAAGCGGATTCATAAAATTATTGCCAATACCACTGAGTGACGAGAATTAAAAACAAACTTTGCCATTTATCTTTTTTGGTAAAATACAAAACGAGCGGAATCTTGCGAAAAACAGGAGCGATAAAATGAAAGAACTGAAATTCACATGGTGGAAAACCGAACATTTTTTCCTAGGCTATTTAAACGAATATCCAGATTACATGACCCAAGGCGTTACCAAGGAGGAATTAGTCGATAATTTAAAAAGCCTGTTGGAAGATATTGAAAGCAACGAAATACCGTATATCAGAAAGACTGAAACTTTAATGGTTGCCTGATGAAGAGAAAGGACTTACTTAAAAAGCTAGCCGAACTAGGATGTACATTGGTAAGACATGGCAGCAATCACGACTGGTACACAAATCCCAAAACCCAAACATCACAAGCTGTACCACGGCATAACGAAATAGACGAACACTTGGCAAAAGCCATCATCAAGGCTTTAAGCAAGCAGGTTTAATATAAAAGTTGCCACATTTTCAAACATCAGCCCTACCATCCATGACGGTTGAATTATTGCTGTGTTCATGGCGCGCGCTTCCTCTGTTTCAAGACAAGATTAATAAATGCGACTGAGTCTTTAGAATCCCCAATGGGCGACATCGTCCATACAATTTTGGTTTTGTTCGGCTTCCAGACGTCGTTTATATCGGTAAAAGGCTTTAAGCCCCAAAGAATGTAAGCGCTTCCTCTGCTCTGAGCGCGCTGGGGCTCCATAGCTTTGAATCCGAATGTTGTCGTAGAGTTTAAAGGCTTGCTCGGTTAATTCTATTGATCTCATGACGTCAGTTCCCGTTTCGTAAATCTTTGAGTTGAACGTATATCTGTAAAACCTCCACACTAAGTTAAATGAGTGGATTTTGGTATATCGGAAAATACCTAGATGTTGATAAATCATTCGGGCGGAGTCAGTGCTTCCTGTGCAGTTATTGGAGGTAACGCGTTGTTAGATAAAAGTAAAAAAGCTCATTTTGAATGCCTACGCAATCGCACTTATTCCTTTAGCACGGCAAAAAGTCTAACCTCCAGCTTAGCCTGAAAGTGCCCGAGCGAACCCTGAATTCAGGAATTGGCATGGGATTAATGAAACTGACACTAAGGAATTGCATCATGAGCAACTTAATTCTGACCATAGCCTTCCTGTTCCCAATATCAGCGCAAGCCAATGAGGAAGGATGCCTCGCCAAGATTATGTTTGCCGAATCGAGAGGTGAATCCATCGAAGGAGCGATTGCTGTAGGAGAGGCCACGGTTAATCGAGCAAAGCGCATCGGCAAGGCGATTTGCCTGCTAACGGGTGTGTCGCGATTAACCCCGCCGCATAATCTGATGGCTCATTACACGGCGTTAGCCAAATCGGTTATGAGCGGCAAGAACGCTACCGTGCGGAACTCCGATAGCTGGAACACCGGCACTAAGCCACGATATGCCGGAGAGGTTGTCAGGCAGATTGGCGGGCATGTTTTTTATGTGATGTCGGGGCTGTAAAAACACCAAGATAGGAAAATTGTGCATAAATTACAATCGTTACTCGCTTCTATCGCCGACCAGCCTTTTCAGAACATACGAAAGCTGCACGGCACTTATCATTTCCCCCGATTTGAACTTGGCTTTATCAAAATACAAGGCAGTCCTGGCGCTAACCCGGCTTCCATTGCCTCGGTAAAAATAGCGTTACAGGACAGTAAAATCCCCGAGGATTTTTTGCAGACCGACGAGTGCAAGCTGGCGGTAGCCGATTTTTTAATCAGGTGCTTTCGTGACGGCATAGCCCGGTTTGCGCTGCAAAATCGAGGTAAGGACGGCAGCGGTTCTTTTAACACCATTGCCTTGAGCCAAAAGATGCTGGTCAGGGACAGCGTTCTGTTTGATGGCGATACGGTCTATTTGCGTTTTATTATCAGCCTGCCAGCCAAAGGGCAGGGAGGCGGCGTTTTTGACGCTGAGCAGGCCTGGATCATGTTGAACCAGGAGCTGGTTGCAATTGTTGATGCGACATTCTTTTATCAGGACTACGACCAGAAAACCCAAACGCTATTCCAGCAGTTTGTCGATGTGCAAAAAAACCGTGCCGGGATTATTCAGTTTATGCGGCAGCATGAGCTGGTCGCCTTTATCGCCAATGACGCCAAGCTGCCACGGCAGAGCGGCGTTGATGACCGGCCAGATTTGGGCGAGTCAGTTAAACCTTTTCAATCCCCCGCATTGTTGCAAATAACCATCCCCTTGCCAGATGGTCGCAGCATCACCGGCATGGGTATCAAGGAGGGAGTCACCTGCATTACCGGCGGCGGCTATCATGGCAAATCGACCTTGATGCAGGCGGTTTTGGCCGGGGTTTATGCGCATATTCCGGGCGACGGGCGGGAATACGTGGTGACTCGCGAGGATGCTTTTTTCATCAGGGCCGAAGAGGGCCGCAGCATCAGGGATGTTGACATCAGCCCTTTTATCAGCGACTTGCCGAACGGCCTTAAAACCGATCATTTCTCATCGGATAACGCCAGCGGCAGCACCTCGCAAGCGGCCAATATCGTTGAGGCCATCGAAAGCGGTAGCCGACTGCTGCTGTTTGATGAAGACACTTGCGCAACCAATTTCCTGGTGCGCGACGAGCTGATCAAAAAAATCCTTGATGCTTCGCAAGAGCCGATTAAGCCGCTGTATTCGACGGTAAGGTCGCTATGGAAAAAACACCAGGTCTCGATGATTTTTGTGGTCGGGGGCTTAGGTTATTTTTTGCAAAAAGCCGACACCTGTTTGTTGATGGATAATTATCGTTGCGAGGATATTACCGCCAAAGTGCGCGACAGGCTGGGGCCGATAGCGGAGGAGGGCGCGCCTATTGCCGATTTTGCAGTATCGCGTCGGCTGGATGTCGATAATTTCGATCCCGCTTATACCAATCAACGCCTGAACAAGACACTGCCCAAGCGCATAAAAGATTTACGCAATGCGCCTAGGCAATTGGAATACGGCATGGATTTGATCAATCTGGATGCAGTGGCGCAAATTGCAGAAGCGCCGCAGATTTTAACCATCGGCTATTGTCTGTTGGCATTGCGGACTAAAATGCAGTCGGGCGATAAGCCGGAGACCGTCCGTTTCTGGATAGACTGGCTGGTTGGCGAAATCGGCAAACACGGTTTGGACGCATTGGAACCGGATTATCCCGGCACCCTTTCGATGCCGCGCAAATATGAACTGGCGGCTGCGATTAATAGAATTAGGTCGTTAAGGGTTTTTCAGGGATGATTCTGTTCAACAAGTGTTGAAAAATCCGGTAGGGTGCGCTGTGCGTACCATTGATGCTCAGTAAAGTACCGGTCATAGATGGGCAATAACCAAAGCCAGCTTTGGACTCCTGACTGCGGAGTTCAAAGCTGGCTTTGAACAGATTACTGAAAAGACATACACAAATCTTCGGGCCACATGGATGTTGGGCCCTTCCGGGGTATCGCAACTGTTTATCTCCTTTCGTAGACCTATCGTTGTTTTAGGTTAATGAAACCGCTCCTCCAGTGAATTGCTGTCTGGGGCTTCACAATACATAACCATCGTTATCAATTCGGCGACATTATCAGCCTTCATTTTTTCCATGATACTGGCCCGATGTACGTCTACGGTGCGATTGCTGATTTTGAGGATTTTTGCCGATTCCTTATTGGAGTGACTTCTGACGATCAGCCCCAGTACTTCTTTTTCCCTAGGGGTTAAATGTTCGAGGCGGTCTTGTATTCGGCGTCTCTTGACAAACTCGCCTCTGAATGTAGTGTCCTTTATAAGGGCTTCATTGATTCGTTCCAGCAATAGCGCGTTATCAAACGGCTTTTCCAGGAAATCGACGGCACCGGCCCTGAATGCTTTTGCCGAGTCGGGAATCTCTGCATGACCGCTGATAAATATGATAGGAATGATATAGCCTCTGCTCGATAATTCCTTCTGGAGGTCGTGACCGCTCATCAACGGCATTCGAACATCCAAAAGCAGGCAGCCCGGCTGATCCGGGTCATAGTCCTTCAAAAAGGCCTCGGCGGAGTCAAAGCTTCTGACCGGTTGTCCTGTTGATTCAATCAGCATAGTCAGCGAGTCGCGTATGGCGAATTCATCGTCCACTAAATAAACCAGCGGTGTTGAGTTATTAACGCTCATTGGATTTTCTCCGTACAGGTAAGGTGAAATAAAAAGTAGTGCCTTTTTCGAGTTGGCTATTGAAATGCAACGCGCCTTTATGCGCTTCGATAATTGAGCGGCTGATCGACAGCCCCATGCCCATGCCGTCCGCCTTGCTGGTGTAAAAAGGCGTCAATATTTTTTGCTGCTGCTCTTCATTAAGTCCAGAGCCGTTGTCCTTGACCCTGACCCGTATGCAGTTATTGGGAATCATGAGGCTATCGATGGTTAACTGGCGCTGTTGATTTGCGGGCAAGATCTTTAAGGCGTCAACGCTGTTTCGGATCAGGTTTATCAGAACCTGTTCAATTTGTATCTGATCGACATAGATAGGCGGCAGATTATCTTCGAGTTCAAATATCAGCCTTATGTTGCTTTGTTTAAGTTCGGAAATACACAGATCGACAGCGTCATGAATCAACGCATTAAGGTCGGTGGTTGAGCGATGTTTGGAATGGGATTTAACAAACTCCCTCATGCGATGAATGATTCCGCCTGCCCTTAACGCCTGTTGCTGGGTTTTGAGTAAGATTTCGCCAAGCTTTTTCAGATCGGGAGGTTCAGCCTTAAGATGGTTTAAACTGACTTGCGTGTAGGTGGAAATCGCCGCCAGAGGCTGGTTGACTTCATGGGCGATGCCGGATGCCATCTCCCCCATCAACCCCAGTCGGGTGACATGAGCGAGTTCGTCTAGATGTTCCTTGTCCAGCTTTTCCCGGTGCTTACGCAAGCTTACATCACGCACAATATTGGTAAAATAGTGCGCATTATCGATTGAAAACTCCGCGATGGACAGATCTAGCGGCACTATAGAACCGTCTTTGCGCAGGCCTTCAACCTCCCGAATTTGATCGACAAATTTTACTGCACGGGGCAAGCGGTAATAGCTTACTTCTCTTGGCGATAGCGGCATGATTTTGTCAATGTTGCAACCGATCAGTTCCGCCGGTTTGTAGCCGAAAATGGTATCGACCGCCGCATTGGCCGATACGATACAGTCGGCTATGTCAATGGTGATAATGCCTTCCACCGAGGCATTGAAAATGGAGTTGAGTTTAACTTCCCGTTCCAGTAATTGATGCTTGGAGCGGCGTAGCTCTTCGACTTTTTTCATTAAACTCAGGTTGGCTGAGGTCAGTGCGTTGTTTTGCTTGCGAACCTTTTCTTCCAGCTTTTCATTAAGGCAGGCGATGGTTTCTTGGGCTTGCTTACGTTCGGTAATGTTATTAATGTTCAGGCATATCTGTAATGCGTTTTTATCGTCGTAAACGACTCTTGCGTAGCATTCAACATAGGTTGGCGATTTGCATTTATTGGAGGGTTGTGACAAGTTAGCACAAAATTGAAAATACTTGCATTCTGGATGAGTTGACGAGTCATGCTTATCTCTGATGATGGCGTTAAGGACGTGACCGGTTTTTTGGCTTAACAGGTTGCGGATAAACAGGTAATAATCATCCTGATCCGAAGGATGAATAAATTGCCCCAGCCGTTTGTCGAGCAAGTCTTGTTTTGAACAGCCCAGCAGGGCTGAGGCCGCCAGATTGGCTTTTTGGATGATCCCGGCTTCATTCAGCGTCAGGTAACCGACCGGCGATGAATCATAAAGTTGCGCATAGTTATCACGGGACACGGTCAGTTCCTGCTGCGCCCGGTTTAGCTCCTCGTTCTGCATTTTCAGCTCGATTTGGTGAACCTGAGATTCAAACAGCAGTTTTTGTATGTCCTCGGTAGACATGCGAGCAATATCAGCGGCGGAGTGAGAGAGCATGATTTTCGCCTGTTCCCTGATAGCTTCACGGTGCTGAGCCAGCAAGGTTTCTGCGTTATCAAGACTTTCAGTATTCAGGCGTCTATTAGGTGTTTTGCTCATAACAGTTGTTGTTTCCATGTGTTGGCGAAATAAGAGGATTCCCAAGAATGAACACATCATTCTCCCTCAGTATCATTAATCTTAACTTTATTCGGTTGTTTCGGTTATAGGTTTTAAGGGGTTAAATTTTGTGTGTCTTTTAAACTATAGATGAGACAGATTAATTTAAAATTTAGCTTTATATTGTGACAGCAGTGGCAATCCTCCTGATTAGCAAGGCACCTCGGTCATCACACCGTCATACCGGCATGGATGCCGGTATCCAGCGCCATGGACGGTAACTTTCCAGACCCGCTACGTTGTTCGAAGTGCTGGGTATCTGTGGGCTTTCACATCCCTGTGCCTGGATTCGCTTCGCGCTCTAACGAGTCCGGCATCCATGCCGGAATGACGGAATCAAGGAATTTTTGCAGAAAACTAACATCAATTATCAATTTTAAACACTTAGCATAATGTACGGCATTAATCCGTGGAAATACATAGGTAAAATTACTTAGGTATGCGTACGAATTTTGCCGTTGTTTTCTTTACTATAAGATTTAATCATAAGACTAATACAGAGAGGCTGGTGAGTAATGGTGATGTGTATAGAAGACGATGGCCAACAGTTGGATATAAATTGGCAACATAAAATTCCCTGGATTGATATTGAACTTAAGGAAAAGCAATTTATGCATGATGAACTTGAGTATTACAAAGAGGTAAAAACCAAGTCAAAGAAAAATGCGCATGCAGAAACTAAAAAGCCCCGGTTTTTTCGCTGAAGTGACAATGAGAGCCAAATGCTAAATCGGTGTAAGGCGGCGCAGGCGGGCTGTAGTAAGCATAAAAGCCCTAATCAGTCCCAATATTTAGGAACGGACTTGAGCATTTGTAGGGGCGGATAAATCCGCCCCTACAAATCGCAATATATTTCATGGGTGATTTTATTTCATGTGCGTTCCTTAATGATGACGCGACCCTGTAAAAGATTATTGGAAATGACCCAAATCGAATGCTGGATATGTATTTATCCTAAGGAGTAAAAATGCAATGCTTGAAAAACTTAAAGAAGCTCTTGGAGCATTTGGTTCGTTTTTTTTTATGCCGCCATTAACGAATCCTAAACTGGCTATTGATACCTTACGGATTAGTGAGGCTAAATACCGCAGCTTATTCGAAAACATTGATCAAGGCGTAATTTACCTGGACGCGGCGGGTATCGTGATGGCGGTCAATCAGGCTGCCGAACAACTGCTGGGACTGCCACGGGACGTCATTATCGGTCGTAAGTTTGCCGATTCCTGCTTTAAAGTTATCAAGGAAGATGGATCAACTTTCCCGGAAGAGCAACAGTCTTCAGCATTGGCGTTGCATACCGGTAAGCCTGTGGAAGGTGTGGTGATGGGGCTGTTTAATGCTGAACGGCAAAGTTATATCTGGGTTGTTGTTAATTCAGTACCCGAACTTCGGGTGGGCGAGCAACATCCCTATCAGGTGTTAATGACCTTGACCGATGTTACCCGGCAAAAGCAGTCCGAAGGCAAACTGAGCATGGCATCGGTGATTTTCAATAATATAGGTGAGGGTATTTTTGTTACCGATAAAGACAAAAAGATCATCTCGGTTAACGAGGCGTTTACTACCATAACCGGCTTTACCCAGCAGGATGTTTATGGGAGGAGCGCTGGTTTTTTGCAAGCAAAGAAAAAGAACCTAAAAAGCGATGACGAATTAAGCGGTCTTACCGGTAATGTAACCAGCTGGCAGGGCGAGGTGTGGCGTCGCCATAAAAGCGGCATAGACTTTCCTTCCTGGACTACCGTTAGCGAGGTCAGGGATTCAGGCGGCGAAGTACTCCATTATGTTCATGTGTTCATGGATATAACGCATTTTAAGAAGGCGCAGGATCATCTGGGTTTTTTGGCCTATCACGACCCCTTGACCAAATTGCCCAACCGGCTGTTACTGAAGGATCGCATTGATCATTCATTGCAAACCGCATTGCGGGAAGGCTCAGAGGCAGCCGTGTTATTCCTTGATCTTGATCGGTTCAAGGGTATTAACGATACCTACGGTCATGCGGTCGGCGACGGCTTGTTACGGGAGGTCGCAAAACGCATAAAAAATCTGGTCAGAAAAGAAGACACGGTTTCACGTTATGCCGGTGATGAATTTGTAGTGTTTATGGAAAATATTCCTGACGCCAAAAACCCTGCCAAGCTGGCGCAAAAGTTGATCGATACCTTTGACGCCCCCGTTTATATTAAAGGCTTTCGGTTAAAAATATCGCTCAGCGTGGGTATCAGCCTGTTCCCGCAGGATGGCAAGGATACGGATACGTTGATTAGAAATGCCGACGCGGCCATGTACCGGGCCAAGAAAGAAGGTCGGAATAACTTTCAATATTATAGCTTGGAGCTAACCGCCGAAGCGTTCGAGAAAATGTCGTTGGAATGCGCGTTACGCCAGTGTCTGGATAGACATGAGTTGATTTTGTATTATCAGCCTCAGGTTTGCCTTAAAACCGGAAAATTGGTGGGTGTCGAGTCCCTGGTGCGTTGGATGCATCCAACGCAGGGGCTGATGTCGCCCGACCAATTTATACCCATAGCCGAGGAAAGCGGGTTTATTGTAGCGATTGGCGAATGGGTGCTGCAAAACGCCTGTATACAGATGCGCCGCTGGCTGGATGAGGGATTGCAGGTCAATAAAATGGTCGTCAATGTGTCGGCAGTTCAGTTTTTACGCTCCGATTTTGTGGCAGCGGTTGAGCGGATATTGCATTCGACAGGGCTAGCGCCGTCTTATCTTGAGCTGGAATTGACCGGCGGCAGCTTTATGGATAATTCCGAACAAACCATCAAGGCGCTCAACCGGTTGGTTGCAGCGGGGATCGATTTGACGATTGACGATTTTGGCGTGGGCTGTTTTTCGTTTAACAACTTAAAACGCATTCCGGTAAAAAAATTGAAAATTAACAGTACATTTGTCGTTGATGTGTTGAACAACGCTAACGATGAGGACATTACCCGCGCTGTGATTGCTTTAGGCCATGGCTTGCATTTACAGGTTATTGCGATGGGGATTGAATCGAATGCCCAGCAAAACCGGCTGATGGATTTAGGCTGCGATGAAGGCCAAGGTTATTTATACAGTTCCCCGGTATTGCCTTGGTCGAATATTTTTCAACAGTTGATGTGATTGACAAGGGAACCTTAAGTTAACATTGTCATACTGGCGAAAAGGCTATGCGGGACGGGGGGTAACCCATACGCATCAAGCTAAGAAAAAAACCAATCATTGTGCAGCCAAATAGAACACGACTGACACTGATAAGACGTATTTTTGAAAAGCTAAATCCCGAGTTTTTCTGGTTTCCAAGTTTCAGCTTAGGAGCCTACTCAGGCGTAGGCCGGAATAAGGCCATCCAAGCGCGTAGCGCGAGGTGGCGTTTCCGGCTTGTTGGATGATGTTTGCCGGAAACGCCAGTTCTCGCTGTCGCTCGAACCGGCTTATTCCGGCCTACACATGGCTTAGCTTGATGCATATGGGTTTGCAACCCCGTCCCTAACGTTTTTGCGATGCCCGAGCAATGCGGTTACGGTTAACCAATGCAAAACGATTCGGACGGGCAACATGCCTATAGTCCTGCTTGGTTGGAAATTTCGAAGAATAGGTGTAACTGCTCTCCCCTTTGTTAACCGCAAAGCCGATTCTTACAGTCCAAAGCCGGCTTTGGACTCCAGAAAGCGAGCTATCGGAGTTCAAAGCTGGCTTTGAACATTACAGAAGTGAGCATTAGATAGGGTGAGTAGTTACGAATAGGTATTCATACGAATTTTATCGCCTAGTTTTTGATGTTAGATTGACTACGTACTCATACCAATTGTTCCGCTATGCCGTTGCACATAAAATGGAAAATGGAGGATATTCCTTCGAGATGTGCAGGGGGTGGGTTGTGGCCGGTTTTAATTCAGTGCAAAAATCAAATAGGGAGGCTTTCGACAAGGAAAGATTTCAAGAAATGGTTGCAGAACGCGCTTACTGCAAATCCGAAAAAAGGGATTTTGTAGGTGGGCATGAAATGGACGATTGGCTTGAAGCCGAATCGGAAATTAAAAATCAATACGTCTACTGGTTCCAGGATTCTGAATAATTTTTCAGGTCGGATGATGTTGACTTAAAACTACGGTGCTTACTATGAAAAGAAACAAGATAACTGAGACGCTCAGTCAGGATAAATTAATAGAACATAAACAGCGTGTTGCTTTTCATGAAGCAGGACATGCGGCGGGCATTCATTTAAACAACAAAGCCAGACAGCTGCCAGCGGTTTTTTTCAAAATCATCTTTAAAGAGATGAACGGCGTGACAGCAGCGGATGTCATAGCCTATCAAACAACCCATGACGATTGTATTGCCCGAGTGGAAGGCGGACGCTTAATCGACTTGTTGCCGCCGTCTATTGATAGCCTGATGAGTGAATTAACGGAATACAGTGACGCAATGGTGCAATTGGTCAAGGATTACCAGGTAGCCTTTGAGGCGGATATTATTAACCTGCTGATCGGGCCGTTGACTGAAGCTAAACATGTCGCTGCCACCGATGACGAGATGTTTAATCATAAGTTAATCGATCTAAAAGCATTGAAAAACTATGGCGGCAGTTCTGATCTTGCCTTGGCTAATGAATATTTACAAAGTTTTTCTGCCGATAAACAACAACAAGATGAAAAATTGGATGAGTTGTTTGCCGTCGCATTTGACTTTGTAAATAATGATGCAAACTGGGCCGCAATCACCAAATTGGCTGATTATATTCTTAGCAGTAGTAAAAATATTATTGGCTGCGAAGAGATCGTTTTAATGCTCGACCAGTCGGTAGCTCATTTTCAAAATCGAAGAACCATGGTAAGGTGTCAATGGCCAGCAGAACTGAGTCAACATCGCTATTAACATAAGGCATCATTACAATGGATGAGTCAAAGAACAACATTATAAAGACTGTACTCACGTTGCTGGGTAATGTCTTTGTGTATCTGAAAAATTTATTGATGGTCGGCTTTAGTTATTTATCCAAAGAAGAACCGGAGCGGGAACTCAATAAACCGCTGGATAAAAAAATATTCAGCTCCAGAAAAGGGAAAATTCTTTTTTTTGCGTTGTTATTAATCCTGATGCTGACCTTTATTAATAGCGTTCAGGAAGTGCAGCGTGACGAGATCCCCTACAGCCAATTTATCAAGCTACTCAAAGAGACAAAAATTGACAAGGCGGTGGTAACCGAGCGGTTTATTACCGGTGTTATCAAGTCTGATGATCCGAAACAGCCCGCCAAAAACTTCATGACGATTCCGTTGTGGCAAAACGACCTTGCTCAAATGCTGGAGCAGAACAAGGTAGAGTTTGTGGTCAGAAGCGGCGAGAACTGGTTGACCAATCTTTTTTTCAACTGGGTCATCCCGATGTTAATCCTGGTGCTAATCTGGTCATGGGTCATACGCCGCACCACGGCTGGTGGCGCGCAGTCTTTCCTTAATTTGGGTAACAAAATTCACATCCATCAGGACACCCAAGCCAAGATTACCTTTGATGATGTGGCTGGTGCCGATAGCGCCAAACAGGAACTTAACGAGTCCATCGATTTTCTAAAAACCCCGGAAAAATTCCAAAGATTAGGCGGGCGCATGCCCAAAGGCGTGTTGATCGTGGGGCCGCCCGGAACCGGGAAAACCCTGCTGGCGCGTGCTGTTTCCGGGGAAGCGCAGGTGCCGTTCTTTAACATCAGCGGCTCTGAATTTATCGAGCTGTTTGTCGGCGTGGGCGCAGCCAGAGTGCGGGAGCTTTTTGAGCAGGCGCGGAATCAAGCGCCCTGTATCATATTTATTGATGAACTCGACGCGATTGGCCGCACCCGTGGCGGCCCGGTGATGATCGGCGGGCATGATGAGCGCGAACAGACCCTGAACCAGCTGCTGACCGAAATGGACGGTTTTGATCCCTCAGTCGGCGTAGTGGTGATGGCGGCAACCAACCGCCCTGAAGTGTTGGACAAAGCGCTGCTGCGCTCCGGGCGTTTCGACCGCCAGATCGTTGTTGATAAACCGGATTTGCGCGACCGTGTTGAGATTCTTAAATTGCATACCAAAGCGCTGACGCTGGCTAAAAATATCGACCTGTCAATCATTGCCAGGCGTACGCCGGGACTGGTCGGCGCAGACCTTGCCAACATCGCCAATGAAGCGGCGATCATGGCGACGCGGGTCGGCCACAACAAAGTCGAAAAAGAAGACTTCGAGGCGGCTATCGACCGGATATTGGCCGGGCCGGAAAAGAAGAACCGGGTGTTAACTCCCGACGAAAAGCGCCGGGTAGCTTTTCATGAAGCAGGCCACGCGATGGTCGCCGAGCATGTGCCGACCGGCCAGCCGGTGCATAAGATTTCCATTATTCCGCGTGGCGTGTCGGCATTGGGTTTTACTTTGCAATTGCCGGTAGAGGAAAAGTTCTTATCGACCGAAGATGAACTTAAAGACCAGCTTGCCATCTTGCTGGGCGGACGCATGGCCGAACAGATTGTATTGGGAAGCATCTCAACCGGCGCCCAAAATGACCTGGAAAAAGCCAGCGAGATTGCCCGCAACATGGTCTGCAACTTGGGTATGAGCAAAAAAATGGGGCCGTTGACTTACGGCAAACGCCAGCAGCTCCAGTTTCTGGAAACAGAGGTCTCGGAGTACCGCAATTACTCCGATGAGACAGCCCGTCTGATTGATACCGAAATAATAGCGCTGGTCGAAGAAGCCGAAACGCGGGCTCGTGAGATCATCACCGCAAACAGGAAGGCTCTGGAAAAATTGGCTGACTTATTACAAGAGAAGGAAGTGATTAACAGGGATGAAATGTTGGCATTGCTGGGGTAGTTGAGAAGAGTCTCATTGTCCCTCATTCCCATGCAGCGCGTGGGAACGAGAAAAATGGAGTACAAGGCTGGCCTTGTACTACCGCTCCTCCATACTGCAAGGCCAGCCTTGCACTCCAGTCGCTGAAAATGGGCAACCCTTAACTTAAGGGAGTGACTGTCTCGTTCCCACGCGCTGCGTGGGAATGCATCCAAGGCGCGCTGCGCCGCGAGTCGAAGTGAATACAGGTCTTACCAACTCAGGACGCAGCGCGTCCAGCACTGCATTCCCACGTAGCACGTGGGAACGAGGATACGAGGATCTGCTTATCAATAATGTAACGCCCCACAGCAAATTAAATTGACTTTGCCCCGATAAAACACTATTAAACCAGCTGGACTCAAAACATTTACCTGCCCGCCGCATCAGTGCCGCGCAAACCCAGCATCTTGCCATGACCCAGAATAAAACCCCATCAGCGCAACCGGATAATCAGCCCCAACAAGACAAAGGCTTCCCCATTGTCGGCTTGGGCGCTTCCGCCGGGGGGCTGGAGGCCTTCGAGCAGTTCTTCCGCCATGTCCCTGCCGATAGCGGCATGGCCTTCGTGCTGGTATCGCATCTCGATCCCAGCCACGCCAGCATCCTGACTGAAATACTGCAACGCATCACGGCCATGCCGGTGGTTGAGGCGCAAGATCGGATGCAGGTTATGCCTAACCATGTCTATGTGATTCCTCCTAACCGCGACATGACCATCTACCACAGCTCATTGCAACTGAGCATTCCGGCAGAACCGCGTGGACAGCGCATGCCCATTGATGCGTTCCTGCGTTCGCTGGCCGAAGACCAGTCCGAAAAGGCCAACGGCATTATTCTGTCCGGCACCGGCACCGACGGTACGCTGGGTTTGCGTGCGATCCTCGGTGCAGGCGGCATTACGCTGGCGCAGGAGCCGACTACCGCCAAATTCGACGGCATGCCGGTTAGCGCTATTCAGGCAGGCTACGTCACCCATATTTTACCGGTCGATAAAATGCCCGAAGCGCTGCTGTCCGGCTTGCGAACACTGATCCTTCCGTCCCCCGCCGCTACACCCACGATTGCATTAAGTGGTATCAATCGCATCCTGTTGCAAATACGCACCAGCACCGGTCACGATTTCTCGTTATACAAGAAAAGCACGATCACCCGCCGCATCCAGCGGCGCATGTCGCAGAACGGCATTGAGAGCACTGAGGGTTATATCCGTTACCTGAAGGAACATCCGTCCGAGATTACGGCGCTGTTCAAGGAACTGCTGATCAATGTCACCAATTTCTTCCGCGACCCGGAGGCTTTCGTGGCGCTGAAGAAGGACATCTTGCCGCCACTGCTTATGGACAAGCCGGATGACTATATTTTCCGCGTCTGGGTGGCAGGTTGCGCTACCGGCGAGGAGGCCTATTCCATTGCCATCGTGTTGCGTGAGCTGATGGATGAAAACCGCTATCCGTTTAGAGTGCAGCTATACAGCACCGACCTTGCCGAGGATGCTATTGCCACCGCCAGAGCCGGTTTTTATCCGCCCAATATTGCGCCGGATGTCTCGCCTGAACGATTGCGCCGTTTCTTTATCAAGGAGGACGGGGGTTTCCGGGTCAAGAAGGACATCCGCGAGATGCTGGTGTTTGCCGTTCAGAACGTTATCAAGGATCCGCCGTTTACCAAGTTAGACCTGCTCAGCTGCCGCAACCTGATGATTTATTTGGAGCCGGAGCTGCAAAACCGCCTGATCCCGGCCTTTCATTACGCGCTCAAACCGGCCGGTGTGCTGTTTTTGTCGCCATCGGAGGGCATCGGCAACCATACCGAGCTGTTTACGTCGATTAACCGCAAGTGGAAATTCTATCGCGCCACCCTTACCGCCGCCTCAACCCGGGCCATGTTGACCAGCAATTTAAACTGGACTGCGGAACAGCCGCACAAAGCGCCGGAAGAAGTCATAAAAACCGTCAGGGAGACCAACTTGGCCGAACTGACCCGGCGCATGTTGCTGCAATACTATGCCCCCGCTTCGGTGGTGTCGGATCTCAAGGGCAATATCCTGTATGTCTATGGCGAGACTGGAAAATACCTGCGCCCTGCGCCAGGACACGCTACCCTGAATATGATCGAGATGGCGCGGGAAGGCCTGCAACTGGAGCTGCGCGCCGCGATCCAGGCCGTCAACCAGGGCACACAAGCACTGAATCGGGAACTGTCGGTCAAGACCGACGGCGATTTTCACCCGGTGCAGCTTAGTGTGCGAACGCTGAGTAATCCGAATGACCAGCAAAACCTACTTCTGACCAGTTTTCAGGACATAACGCCCTCGGCGTTCGCCAAACTGCCACGCAAGCGTAGTTCCAAACCGGATGAACTGCGTCATATCGAGGAGCTGGAGTACGAGCTGTCCTACACCAAGGAAAATCTCCAGGCTACCATCGAGGAACAGTATGCGTCTAATGAGGAGCTTAAATGCACCAACGAAGAGATGCAATCGACCAATGAAGAGCTGCAATCCACCAACGAAGAGCTGGAGACTTCCAAAGAGGAATTGCAATCGATCAATGAAGAGCTGGTCACCGTAAACTCCGAGCTACAGGCCAAAATTGTGCAACTGGCCGACATGCAAAACGACATGAAGAACCTGCTCGACAATATCCAGGTCGGTACCATCTTCCTCGATCAACACCTGATCATCCGGCGTTTTACCCGCGATGCGGCGCAAATCTACCGGCTGGTTGCCTCGGATGTAGGTCGCGCATTGAGCGACATTAAAGCCGAGCTGGCGGGCGATGAGCTGCTGGATGCGGCCCATGCCGTGCTTGACAATCTGGTGCCCATCGAACGCGAAGTAAAAACGCTGGGCGGCAACTTCTACCTGGCACGCATCCAGCCCTACCGGACGCTGGAAAACATGATCGACGGCGTGGTGCTGACTTTCACTAATATCACCGAGCGTACGAAGGCTATAGCCGTACAGGAAGCGGGGCTGTTGGCCGAAGGCATCGTCAACACGGTGCGCGAACCGCTGCTGGTGCTCAATGCCGAGTTGAAGGTCATCACCGCCAGCCGCTCGTTTTACCAGGGCTTTCAGGTGACTGCCGAACAGACGGTGGGTAGGCCGATTTATGAGTTGGGCGACGGTCAATGGAATATCCCCGTCTTGCGCGACTTGCTGGGAGCCGTTTTGTCGAACAATCAGGCTTTTGAGGGCTATATGGTGGCGCATGATTTTCCTGGTATCGGCTACCGCAAAATGCTGCTGAACGCCAGCAGCATCATTGGCCAAACCGGCGAGCCGCAATTAATTTTACTGGCGATGTATGATGTGACTGATAAGGGGTAGGCCAATGCCGTTAAGGTAAGGAAAGCCTTCGGCATTTGGAGTGCAGGCTTTGCCTGCTAACGCAAGCAGAGCTTGCACTCCAGCGATCACTATTTCTCATGTGAACTAAAAAAGGATTCCGGCATAACCCACAGGGATGTGGGGAATGCAGATATTGCATAAGACCATGGATGGTCTGTAGTAGAGCAACGCAGGAGCAGTTGCCGAGGAGCAAATATCTGTCCCTGCCGGAAAACGTGTGCATAACAACCAAACACAATGCTGGAGCGTCACTTACTGCATCCCCTGCTAAGTAATCGCACTAATTGCTTGAAAAAGTTAAACCTCCTATCCTAAAAACCTTTGCAAATCATCTGCCGAACTACCTTCAAAGAGCAGCAAGGAGTTTACGTGCCAAACCAAACCAGCGAACCGGATCAACAAGCAAGGCTGCGTATCGATGCCGAAGAGCGGCTAGCCATTTCTCCACCATCGCCATCGCCTTCTGTGGAAGAACTGTTGCATGAACTGCGGGTGCATCAGGTCGAGCTGGAGATGCAAAACGAGGAGTTGCAGCGCACCCGTGCCGACCTGGAGGCATCCCATAACCGCTATGTAAATCTTTATGAATTCGCTCCCGTCGGCTACCTCACTCTCACGCCAGAGGATGAGATTGTCGAGGCTAATCTTGTTGCCGCCGGGCTGCTTGGGGTAGGTCGCAACCATCTGCTCAATAGCTATTTCACCAACTGGGTCGCGCCAGAATATTGCGACCGCTGGTATCTTCTGCTCAAAAATATGCAACAGCAGGAAGGACAGACCAACTTCGAACTGATGCTCAAACGCGGCGATAGCCACTTTCCTGTCCGGCTGGACTGTCTGTCGATAATGACTGACGATCAGACTCCGATGTTGCGTATTACGCTCACCGACATCACCGAAAGTAGGCGTGCCGAAGAGGAGTTGCGCATCGCCGCCGTCGCCTTTGAGGCGCAGGAAGGCATCATGATCACCAATGCCGACAAGGTGATTTTGCGGGTCAACCGGGCTTTTACCGAGATCACCGGCTACAGCGCCGAAGAGATCGTAGGGCAGACTCCCCAGCTATTTAAATCGGGACGCCACAGCGCGGATTTTTACGCTGAGATGTGGGAAAGCATTAACAGCACCGGATCCTGGCACGGCGAAATTTGGGATCAACGCAAAAATGGCGAGGTCTATCCCAAATGGGTGACCATCACGGCGGTGAAGGACAAGGACGGAGCCATTAGTCATTATGTTTTCCTGCATACCGATATATCCGAACGCAAGGCTTCGGAAGAGGAAATTAATCAACTGGCCTACTTCGATCCACTGACGGCATTGCCGAATCGGAGGCTGCTGCTGGACAGGCTGAAACAAGCGCTGGCGACCAGTGCGCGCAGTGAGAAATACGGCGCACTGCTGTTCATCGACCTGGATAACTTCAAGGCGCTTAATGACAATCTGGGGCATGACATGGGCGACATCTTGTTGCAGCAGGCCGCGCAGCGCCTTCTTGCCTGTGTGCGGGAGGGTGATACGGTGTCTCGTCAGGGCGGCGATGAATTTGTCATCATGTTGGAAGAGCTGAGCGAGTATTCTGAAGAAGCTGCTGCCAAGGCTAAAACCATCGGCGAGAAAATTCTTTACTCACTGAATCAGACCTACCAGCTCACTTGCCACGAGTACCTGAATACACCGAGCATTGGCGTCACGTTGTTCGTCAATCATCATCATACTATCGGCGCACTGCTGAAACGGGCGGATATTGCCATGTACGGAGCCAAGGCAGCAGGCCGCAATACTTTGCGTTTCTTCGATCAGGACATGCAAAAGGCGGTGACGACGCGTGCCGCATTGGAGGCGGACTTGCGCGCTGCGCTGGCGAACAATCAGTTTGAGCTGTATTTTCAACGGCAGGCGCTGCATGACGGAACAGTCGTTGGCGCTGAAGTGCTGTTACGCTGGAACCACCCTGAGCGGGGTTTTGTCTCGCCCGTTGAATTCATTCCACTGGCTGAAGAAGTCGGACTGATCATACCCATTGGGCTGTGGGTATTGGAAGCAACTCGCGATCAACTTAAACACTGGGAGGATTATGCGCAAACCCGGCATTTGCAGCTTGCCATTAACGTCAGCGCCCGTCAGTTTCATCAATCCGAATTTACCGAGCATGTGTGCGCCATGCTGAAAAAAACCACTTACAAAGCGGTTCGACTTAAACTTGAATTCACCGAGAGCTTGGTGTTCGAGGACATCGAAGACACCATCGCCAAAATGCAGCGACTCAAAGCAATAGGCGTGAGTTTCTCTATGGATGATTTCGGTACCGGTTATTCATCACTGACCTACCTGACCCAGCTGCCGTTCGATCAACTAAAAATCGATCAGTCTTTCGTGCGCAACATCGGTGACAAACCTGCCGATGCAGCAATCGTACAGACCATTATCGGTATGGCCAAAAACTTAGGGATGGACATCATCGCCGAGGGTGTAGAAACGGAAGAACAACGCGCATTTCTGGAGCTTCACGGTTGCCATACTTTTCAAGGCAACTTGATCGGCAGGCCAATGCCGATGGCGGAGTTTGAACGTTCATTGGGGATTTTGTAGGGGCGGTTTTAATCGCCCACATCAGCTTGAATCGCACCCGATGCTGTGGCGACCAGCTAAGTCTAAAAGCAAATAACGTATAATTAAAAAATAGCGTTTGCGTATAAAGTCACCCGTTTAACAAAAAATCTTAATATCAATGTTACAAATATCCAATCAGGTCAGCATCCCGGACAATGAGATTGAAGTTAATGCCATTCGCGCACAGGGCGCTGGCGGGCAGAATGTCAATAAAGTTTCAAGCGCCGTTCATTTGCGTTTTGACATCAACGCGTCCTCATTACCCGAGGTTTATAAAGAAAAGCTGTTGGCTTTAAATGACCAGCGCATTTCAAAGGAGGGGGTGATTGTGATCAAGGCGCAGCAGTATCGCACTCAGGAAAAAAACAAAGAAGATGCCTTCGACCGGCTACAGGCATTAATTCAAAGCGTGGCTATAACGCATAAAAAACGCAAAGCCACCAAGCCCACTAAAGGCTCGAAGCTCAGGCGCTTGGATAGCAAAAGCAAACAAGGTCGGCAAAAAGCGTTAAGAGGGAATGTTGATTACAATTAGCATCAAAAAATAACGATGCGTATTAGATCGTCATGATGATGGTTCATACGGGGTGATTAAGCTAGGCGCAGTTTGCAGGCTCATTGTATAATTCAAGCCATGTTTTTTACCGACTTCCTAAAACTTAAGGATTGATTAAAGTATGCTTCCAGAAAAACGCTTAACTCGTCGCCGTGGAATTTATTTGCTGCCTAATTTATTTACCACGGGAGCCATGTTTTCCGGATTCTATGCGATTACTTCGGCGATGGGCGGGCGTTTTGAAACCGCTGTTATCGCCATCTTTGTGGCGATGATTCTGGACGGCCTGGATGGCCGGGTGGCGCGGCTGACCAATACCCAAAGCGAGTTCGGCGCTCAATACGACAGCCTTTCGGACATGGTTTCATTCGGCGCGGCACCTGCATTGGTGATGTATTTGTGGGCGTTTTCGAGCCTCGGTAAAGTGGGGCTGTTTGCTGCATTTGTCCATGCGGCGGGCGGCGCATTACGGTTGGCCCGCTTTAATACCCAGCTTGCGACAGCCGATAAGAATTATTTTCAAGGGCTTCCTAGCCCTGCCGCCGCCGCTATTCTTGCCGGGTTTATCTGGATTTGTCTGGAATATAAATACGACATCGAGATGTTCAAATATTTTGCTCTCGGCTTAACGGTCAGCACCGGTTTGCTGATGGTGAGCAATTTTCGCTATTGGAGCTTCAAAAAAATCGATTTGAAAGGCAAAGTGCCTTTTATTGTCGCGATTGCCGCGATGCTGGGTATCGCGTTTGTGATGGCGCAGCCGCAGACGATGTTGTTTCTGTTTTTCTTGGGTTATGCGATTTCAGGCCCGGTCATCACTTTGGTCATGCGCAGACGCAGGCTACAGGGGCGCAAAGCGTAAAATCTGCTTGAGGCCGCACAGCCATTGGCGTATAGTCGTAACCATGTTTACTCGAATCAAACCAGCATTTCAAACCCCGCTTTCCGGTGCAATGTCCGCCGGAACAGCTTTGTGCGCGTGGTTATGCCTGTCTTTAAGATTCCTGCCCTGACGGGCAATCAATCTTTTTCTATTTAATCATTTATATCCCAATATCCCGTGCCGACGTAATAGTCGGCAGTTCTCCAAGAATGGAGTGAGCTTTTATGAAAGACAAATTAATAATATTCGATACCACCTTGCGCGATGGCGAGCAAAGCCCCGGCGCATCGATGACCCGCGACGAAAAAGTCAGAATCGCCAAGGCTTTGGAACGCTTAAAGGTTGATGTGATCGAGGCCGGATTCCCTGCGGCCAGTCCCGGCGATTTTGAAGCCGTGCAGGCAGTCGCCAACGTCATTAAAGACAGCGTGGTTTGCGGTTTGGCCAGAGCCTTGGACAAAGATATAGACCGTGCGGGCGAAGCGCTTAAAGGCGCTAACCAATCGCGGATTCATACCTTTATCGCCACCTCGCCGATTCATATGCAAATGAAGTTGCAGATGCAGCCGGAGCAGGTGATTGAGTACGCGGTCAGGGCAGTCAAGCGGGCGCGGCAATATACCGATAACGTTGAGTTTTCCCCGGAAGATGCGGGACGCTCGGATGAAGATTTTTTGTGCCGGATACTGGAGGCGGTAATCGACGCCGGAGCCACGACGCTTAACATTCCCGATACCGTTGGGTACAGCGTTCCGCAACAGTTTGGCGCGACCATTGCCAACCTGATCCGCCGCATCCCTAATTCGGACAAGGCGATTTTCTCCGTGCATTGCCACAATGACTTGGGGCTGGCGGTTGCCAATTCCTTGTCGGCGGTCATGAACGGCGCACGGCAGGTTGAATGTACCATCAATGGTTTGGGCGAGCGTGCCGGTAACGCGTCGCTGGAAGAAGTGGTGATGGCGGTGCGCACCCGCAAGGATGTGTTTACCTGCCAAACCGGTATCGACACCCGCGAGATTTTGACTTGCTCAAAACTGGTGTCGTCTATCACCGGCTTTCCTGTGCAGCCTAACAAAGCCATCGTCGGCGCCAATGCTTTTGCCCATGAGGCGGGTATCCACCAGGACGGCGTCTTGAAAAGCCGCGAGACTTACGAAATCATGCGCGCTGAAGATGTCGGCTGGACGGCTAACCGGATGGTGCTCGGCAAGCATTCGGGCCGAAATGCGTTCAAGAGCCGCATCGCCGAATTGGGCTTTGAGTTCGGCTCGGAAGAAGAGTTGAACGAAGCGTTTGCCCGCTTTAAGCAGCTGGCCGACAAGAAGCACGAAATCTTTGACGAAGATTTGCAAACCTTGATTTCGGAAGCCAGTTTTGAGGCGGAAGACGAGCATGTCAAATTGATCGCGCTGAAAGTGTGTTCTGAAACCGGCGAAATACCCAATGCAACCGTTACTTTGCGGGTGGACAACAAAGAAGTCACCGGCAATTCCGATGGCGGCGGCGCGGTGGATGCAAGTTTAAAAGCCATTGAAAAGCTGGTGCAGACTGAGGCCACGCTGGAGCTGTATTCGGTGAACAGCATCACTAACGGCACCGATGCTCAGGGGGAGGTGACTATCCGCCTTGAAAAAGCAGGCCGGATCGTTAACGGCTTGGGCGCCGATACCGATATTGTGATCGCCTCGGCCAAGGCTTATATCAATGCCGTGAATAAGCTGCAAAGTCCTGATCAGCGTAGGCATCCTCAGAAAGGGGATGTTTGACTAAGGCTCGCAAGATGAAAAGCGAAAAACTCATCATTCCCACGCTCCTGCGTGGGAATGCATTCGTGTTATGCTACTGACATTTTAAAACTTGCAGGATTTTCATCATGACAACAATAACATTTGATACCTTGAAGTTTGTTGAAAAACTCAAAGCTGCGGGTGTGCCTGAATTACAGGCTAAAGCTGAATCCGAAGCATTGCAGGAGGTTCTTGGAACAGCGGAAGTAGCTACCAAGCGCGATATTGAACGGGTTGAAGGTCAGTTGCGTGAAATGAAAGCCGAAATTAATGGTAAGTTGACCCTTGTTCAATGGATGCTGGCGTTAGTCGTTGCCGCTGAAGTTGTTCCTTTATTAGGCAAGCTTTTTTAATTTTAAAGTTTCCGAAGTGTGGCAATAACAACCAGTTCAGTTTTGGATAACGCGACGCGTCTGCAATACCTGGAGGCTATGGGCATTGATGTTTGGGTGTCCAGAGCCTCTGCCGATCATCAGCAAGCGCCGGTATCCGATGCGTTGCCAGAGACAATCGACAGCTGGGAACTATTGCAGGCCGAAGTCGCGCCTTGCACCAAATGCGATTTGTGCAAGACACGCACCCAAACCGTTTTCGGCTCAGGCAACAAAAATGCCGAGTGGATGTTTATCGGCGAAGGGCCTGGACAAAACGAAGACCAGCAAGGCTTGCCGTTTGTCGGCAAGGCGGGGCAGCTGTTAACGGAAATGCTGCGAGCCATCGGTCTTGACCGGGAAGAAGTCTTTATCGCCAATATTGTAAAGTGCCGCCCTCCCGCCAACCGTGACCCCAATCCTATCGAAATCGAGACCTGCAAACCTTACCTGCTGCGACAATTGGTACTCATCAAACCGAAAATCATCGTGGTTTTAGGGCGAGTGGCCGCACAGGCGTTGCTAAACACGGACGAACCGATAGGCAGGCTAAGAGGCAAAATACACGCTTTAAATGACACGCCGGTTGTTGTAGTCTATCACCCGGCGTATTTGTTAAGGTCGTTGCTGGATAAGCGTAAAGCCTGGGCGGATTTAAAGCTCGCAATGCAAACAGTTAAACACATTAAAGGTTGATCATGTTGGGAACGATGCTGGAAAAAATAAAAGACTTTGTGGTTTATGATGCCGATAAAGAGTTCTACGCCAAGCTGTTTCCCGATTCGGTGGGTAGAAAAGATTTAATGCGCCTGAGGAAAATGCGCAGCTCCGACTTACCCGGAGTGATGGCGATTGAAAGAGCAAACTATCAATTTCCCTGGGAAGAAGACATATTCACGGACTGCTTTAAAGCCAACTATGGTTGCTGGGTCTGCGAGGAGAACGATACCGTATTGGGTTACTGTATTCTTGCGATGGCCGTCGGCGAGGCGCACGTTTTAAATATTTGCGTAGCGCCAGCCGAGCAAGGGCAGGGGATAGGCCGCAAAATGCTGGAAAATCTTATCGACACAGCCAGGGGTCGGGCGGAAACCATGTTCCTGGAAGTCAGGCCGTCCAATACCGTCGCCATCGCCCTGTATCAGGACATAGGCTTTAACGAAATCGGCATCAGAAAAGGTTACTACGAAGCGGAAAACGGTCGCGAAGATGCCATTATGTTGGCGTTGCAGATTTTTTAGTAGGGGCAATCCCTTGTGGTTGCCCTTTTTTTCAATTGCACGGATAAAAGGGCAGGGACAAGCCCTGCCCCTACAATGCAAATCATTTCAAATTATCAGTCACATGCGGCTCGATAAGCTGGTACATGATTTGATGCATTTTGGGGCTTGCGCCGATCAGGTTGCCTGATTCCAGATATTTGTCATTAAAAGAAAAATCGGTCACTACGCCGCCTGCTTCCTTTATCAATAAAATCCCTGCGGCCATATCCCACTCCATCAGGCCGATTTCCCAAAAGCCATCCAATCGACCGGCAGCCACATAAGCCAGATCAAGCGCTGCAGCGCCTGCACGGCGAATCCCAGCCGAATCGGTCGCTAATGCGCGGAACATGCCCAGATAAGCATCCATGTGTAGGCCGGTTTTAAACGGAAAGCCGGTGCCGATCAATGCGCCTTTCAAGCTGGTTTGATTGGTCACCCGAAGACGGCGGTTGTTTAGCATCGCGCCGCCACCGCGTTTGGCGGTAAACAGTTCATCGCGTAACGGGTCATAAATGACGCCGACTTCAATCCGGCCTTTGTGTTTTAAGGCGATGGACACGGCGTATTGCGGAAAGCCGTGCAGGAAGTTGGTGGTGCCGTCCAGCGGGTCGATAACCCAGACAAAATCGTTGCCTTCCTGTGCGCCGCTTTCTTCGGCAAGGATGCTGTGGTCGGGATAGGCCGCCTTGATAATGTTGATGATTTCCCGTTCGGCCATACGGTCAACTTCGCTGGCATAATCGTTTTTGCCTTTTTGATCGACCTTGAGGTGGCCGATATTGTCGGATGAGCGGAGGATCAAGTCGCCGGCGGCTCTTGCGGCACGGACGGCAGTATTTAACATCGGTTGCATAGGCAGATGGATTTATATGAGTACAGACGACTGCATGGACGCAGGAGGTAGAGCAATGCAGGAGCAATTGCCGAAAACGCCATATAATACCAAATATTTTGCTAAACTTAGGCTCTTTTTTTAACCAAGGACGACGCTTTGCTGTCTACTATAAAAATTGTGCTGGTCGAAACGACGCATCCGGGGAATATTGGTGCCGTTGCCCGCGCGATGAAAAACATGAAGATGGATAATCTCTGGCTGGTTGCGCCTAAGATATTTCCCAGCGCTGACGCAACTTCCAGAGCTTCCGGCGCGGATGACGTGCTAGCCGGTGCGACCGTTTGCCAAACCCTGCAAGAGGCCATTGCCGACTGCCAGCTAGTGTTTGGTGCCAGCGCCCGAGGCCGAACCATCAGCTGGCCGGAAATGACGCCCAGGGAATGCGCGGAAAAAGTGTTGGTCAAGGAACCCGGCAATCGCCGCGACTGCTCCCAGCAGTCTTGCGGCATACACACCATCCCTGGCAATAAAGTGGCTATCGTTTTCGGTCGGGAAAATTCAGGCCTAAAAAATCACGAACTGGATCTGTGCCATTTTTTGCTGCGCATCCCCTGCAACAGCGAGTACAGTTCCCTAAATATCGCCGCTGCCGTGCAGGTGGTTTGCTATGAATTATTTGTCGCATCCGGGCAGACCGCCGAAGAACAAATCAGGGTTGGCGATAAAGGCGAAGACCCGTTGGCCACGGCGGCGCAAATGGAGTCTTTTTATGCTCACATGGCAGAAGCCTTAACCGATATAGGCTTTATGCATCCTGCCAAATCAAAATCCATCATGCGCCGTTTGCGCCGGATTTATAACCGGGTACAAATGGATACCAAGGAACTGGACATACTCCGGGGCATTTTAAGGATGTCTCAAGGCCACAAGAGGAATAACGATGTTTAACCGAATTAAAGAAGATATTGCCTGCGTATTCGACCGCGATCCGGCGGCGCAAACGGTCTTTGAAGTGATTACCACCTATCCCGGATTTCATGCCGTTTTGATTCACCGGGTCAGTCATTTTTTCTGGATAGCCGGATTCAGATGGCTGGCCCGGTTTATTGCCCATATCGGCCGCTGGCTGACCGGGATTGAAATTCACCCCGGCGCAGTCATCGGCAGGCGTTTTTTTATCGATCACGGCATGGGCGTAGTGATCGGCGAGACCGCCATTATCGGCGACGACTGCACTTTGTATCATGGCGTAACCTTAGGCGGAACCAGCTGGGATAAAGGCAAGCGTCATCCGACCCTGCATAACGGCGTGGTGATCGGTGCGGGGGCAAAAGTCTTGGGGCCTATCGATATAGGCGAAAATGCTAGAGTGGGTTCAAACTCGGTAGTGTTGAAACCGATACCGGCGGGAGCGACTGCAGTCGGCATTCCCGCCCATATCGTTGATCCTAACAGCAAAGCCGCAACAGCAGAGCGTGACAAGATTGCCTACAAGATGGGCTTTCATGCCTACGGCGCAACAACCGACGTGCCCGACCCCATCGCCTATGCCATTAACCATATGTTGGATCATATTCATGACATGGATAAACAGATAGAAACCCTGCAAAAAGCACTCAACGATGCCGGTATTCAATACGCTGAATCGCCTATTTCCAAATTAGACGGCTGCGAAATTGAGGATGGTTTTGGGAGAGAAGGATGAAGGTTCAAGGTTCAAGGTTCAAGGTTCAAGGTTCAAGGTTCAAGGTTCAAGGGCGAAAGGGCTTAATCGTAAAACATAATATCCGCATTTATTGCGATTACTCAGCTTTGAGCCTATAGCCTTGTACCTTTCCCCTGCCCGTCAGGGCCATAATAGTTGACTATTTTGCTGGGTTAAGTATAGTAACAATATCTTAACGGTATTTATTGAGGATGCTACTGTGCGTTTAACAACTAAAGGTCGCTATGCGGTCACTGCAATGCTGGATTTGGCTTTTCACAGTCAAGCCAAACCGGTCACCCTGACGGAAATTGCAGCTCGTCAAACCATTTCCCTGTCTTATCTGGAGCAACTATTTGCCCGCCTGCGTCGCGCAGGTATGGTCAAAGGTGTGCGTGGGCCTGGCGGCGGTTACAAGCTGTGTCGTAAGGCCAGCGAGATTAATGTTGCCGAGATTATTGCCGCTGTCGATGAACCGCTCGATTCAACCAAATGCGGCGGCGAAGGTAACTGCCATAAGGGTCAGGCCTGTTTAACGCATAATCTGTGGATGGGCTTGAGTGAGCATATCAGGACTTATTTAGTGGGCATTTCTTTAGCCGACCTGTTGGAAAAGAATCAGGTTCAGGAGACTGCCAAAAGACAGCATCACGAGGTACATCAATCCGGTGAAATTTATCATCATCCCGAATAATGTCACGGAATGATCTACCTCGATCATAACGCGACCACACCGTTAGATGATCGCGTTCTGGAGGCGATGCTCCCTTTCCTGAAAACATTCTACGGCAATCCTTCCAGCCTTTACCGTCTCGGCAGGGTCGCCAATAGCGCCATAGATGCCGCTCGTGAGCAGCTTGCGGCGCTGGTCGGCGTTCAGCCTGGACAAATCATTTTTACCAGCGGCGGCACCGAGGCTAATAATCTGGCCTTGGCGGCGCTGGCTCCTCAGGCCGGACTTGCCGTTTCAGCCATTGAACATCCCTCAATTATTGAGCCAGCCCGGCATTTACAAAGCCAGGGGCATCAGCTTACCTTGCTTAATGTCGATGCCAACGGCCAGATAATTCAGGAGGCTATCGATGAGGTTATCCGGTTAAAACCCGGTCTGGTTTCGATGATGCTGGCCAATAATGAAACCGGCGCGGTGCAGAATATCGCGCACTATGCCGATCAGTTAAAAGCGCAAGGCATCAAGGTTCATACCGATGCTGTGCAGGCGCTGGGCAAAATCCCGGTGGATTTTAACCGGCTCGGCGTACATTTGATGTCGCTGTCCAGCCATAAAATTTACGGCCCCAAAGGCTGCGGTGCGCTGGTGTTCGATAAATCCGTGGCGATAAACCCCGTCTTGCTGGGTGGGGGGCAGGAGCAAGGATTCAGGGCGGGGACTGAAAATGTCGCCGCCATCGTCGGATTCGGCAAAGCGGCGGAACTTGCCAAAACCGAACTTGCCGAACGCCATATGCATCTGCTAAAACTTAGAAAACTGCTGGAGCAAGGTTTAAGCGCGATTCCCGGCCTGACTGTTTTTGCCGGGCAGGCGGAGCGATTGCCCAATACTGTGCAAATGGGCGTCCACGGCATCGACGGCGAAATGCTGCTGATGCAGCTAGACCAAAAAGGCATCGCCGTTTCCAGCGGTTCAGCTTGCGCAAGCGGCATCAGAGAACCCAGCCCGGTGTTGGTCGCGATGGGCGTTGAACCCGATCAAGCAAAAACCGCAATTCGCATCAGTTTGGGGAAAGCCAACACTGAAGCTGAAATTTTTGAATTTATTAAACAATTAAAATCCTTAATCGAAAAAGGATAAAGAGGTTATATGTCTGTCTCACTAACTGAAAGCGCCGCCCGGCAAATCAAAAAACAACTGGAAAAACGCGGCAAAGGCTTAGGTCTAAAATTGGGCGTAAAGCAATCCGGCTGCTCAGGATATGCTTATACGATTGATTACGCCGACGCACTGAATGACGGCGATGCCGTGTTTGAAAATTTCGACGTCAAAGTCATCGTCGCCGCAAACGACCTGGAATTTGTGGACGGCATAGAGCTGGATTACCGCAGGGAAGGCATAAACGAAGCCTTCCAGTTCAACAACCCGAATGTAAAAGGCACCTGCGGCTGCGGCGAGAGTTTCTCGGTTTAATCGAGGCAATGTACGGGGCTAAAAGGTAGATTCTTTAAGGTAGGGCGTACCGTGCGCGCCTTTTTCGAAGTCCCTCAAACTGGGCGAGGCAACATGCCCAGCCCAGTTTGTGCCGATGCCGTTAAGAAGCGGGTTCTTTAATTTTATATGAGAAAGAGCGTTTGCTGGAGTGCAGGCTTCGCCTGCACTCCAAATGCCGACATTGTGCGGCTCGCCCTCACTATTCACCTTAGTGAATATGTACCTCACGTGATTTTGTCATATCGCTTCTGCGTAAAGTATAGCGATCCGCCGACCAGCCAGTCATCCGCATTCCATCACTGTTAAGCTGAATGAGCGTGCCTTCATCTTCAATGTAATATTTCCGTATGGTTGATTCCTGGCGCGGCGTTAAAACCACGATTTGATTTTTATCATCCCAGCTATATTTGCCTTTTTCATAAAACTCCTTTGAGGAATCTTTTGCGGGCTGAGTCACCAACAGATAATTGTTATTTTGTTTTAACGACAACGTCGCTTTAATCCCATCGCAATCATTGCAAGGGAGATAGCCGTAAAACACACCATGAAACTCCAGGCTATTATCTACAGGGGTTAAATGGGCGGCGTGATCGGTAGTTTGCTGGCGGTTCATTACCCGTGCATTGAGAAGCTTTTTTTGATCGGCGAGGTCTGTTTCTGCCATTGCAGGGTGTGAAGCCAAAAGCAGCGTACTGAAAAAAGTCAAAGTCAGCTTTTGTATTAATTGTTTTTTTAATGCTGGCATATAAGCTCCTCTGTTGATAATTCGGACGGCTTGTTTGGGAATTGGTTTAGATAAGTTTACCCTGCAAACGCATCTTTTAATAGCGCTTGTAGGGGTTGTTCTGCGTAGCGTAGGCGCATCCAGATGCGCCTTACCGAGTTGTCTGGTAAAAGCAGTCGTTTAAAGTGTGATTTTATTACTGAATCCAGATAACCAGTCTATATTTATGTCAGTAATGCTTTATTTAGCGGAGACTAATATCATCCTTTTCATCAGATAGTACCAAGCATATAATGTTATGGTATTAAAAACACACATTGAAACAAATAAGCCATGAATCCAACCGACCAACTACGTTTCGCCGTTAATGACCGCATCAATGATGCAGAAGTCAGGCCGACGCATGTCCCTTTGGCGTTGTTGGGCGAATTTCAAAAAGACGTGAGCGAGTTTTTAAAAGGCTCAAGCCGTGATGTTGATCCTGCTAAGATTCTAGTTTCAATAGAGGAGGGTTCACTGGCTTTCGTGGCTACCGGATTGCTTGCGGCAAGCACTCTATGGGCCGATCTTGAACATTTAAAATCGGCGGATTCACTCAGTTTAATCGACTCAAAACGGGCAAGCGTGGTGGAGCGCTGGCAATCTGTAGCTCAGAAAAATCCACATAGACGCTATTCGGTTGCAGATCAATCAGCTCAGGTGTCTTTTATGATCGACTCAACATCTAACTTTCGCAGAATTGAAGATGCGTGGGTGTATGTGGAAAAATATTTGCACGGCATCGTTGTTGATATGGGAGGGAATACTAAGCCTAATGTTCATCTTAAACTAGAAAATGGCATGACACTGCCTCCTATTGCCTCCACTCAGAATTTGTTGGCGCAAGGTGAACAGAACCGATTATATCGTCCTGCTCTGCTTCATGTGACAGCAGAGGAAAATTTGCTTACTAGAGAATTACGGAACTTGAATTTGCTTGCTTTCGAAGACCATCAACCCAGCTATGACGATGATGAATTCAATCTCATGGTAGAACGGGGAACTAAAGCGTGGGCAGATATCCCTGATGCAACTGCATGGTTGGAAGCTCTGCGGGGTAATCAAGCGTGACAGCATCCGTTCTGTTGGATACCAGTTTTTTGATTTCACTAGTTGACCGTAATCGGGCTAACCATGGCGTTGCAACTCAATACTATAAATGGTTACTTGAGCAGCAGTCACCCCTCTATTTCTCAGCTATCGTAGCGGCAGAAATTGCTATCAAGCAACCCATTACAGATTTTCCACTTAAAAATTTTCGGCATATCCCCTTCAATATTCCACATTCAACTGAAGCTGCACGTATATGGAATTTGCTTGGTGGACATGATAACGGCGATAATCGATCAGTAGTCCGAGATGATGTGAAGATAATGGCGCAAGCCTTGCATGAAGGCATTTCATTCATTCTGACAGAAGATGCCTTTACCCTTTACAAATATTGTGAGCGATTACGAGTTTCACACAAGTTAAACATTAGGGCGATAAAATTAGCGGATGGCTTTGACTCTAGGAGGCTGTCGGATTAATAGAGCGAACCACCCCGCTTAATCACGTTTAAAATTTAAAAAAATGGTTTGTTGGGATTTTTAATGCCCTTGGTTCTGATTTATCACCCCATCAAGGCTCTTTTCCTCCCTATTAGCCTCTCAATAC
>CAMAUL010000017.1 GCA_945861405.1 Candidatus Methylobacter oryzae
GTGTATTTAGCTATCGAACAGGCCGCCAAGAAATGGTCGATGCCGATCCGTGACTGGAAGCCCGCCCTGAATCAGTTTATGATTCTCTACGAAGATCGATTTCCAGAGATTTTTTAACGGCGGTTTACACGGAATTTTTTACACCCCCTTAAAAAATCCCAACAAACCATTTTTTTAAATTTTAAACGTGATTAAGCGGGGTGGTTCGCTCTATTAATCCGTCTGCCTCCTAGATGATATATATCTGTTGGCTGAATTACAGTTGCTCCACTTGAATAGAGCTCCAAAGCACCTTCAGATAAATACTTACGGGCTACCACGTAATCTCCTTTTGCTTATAACGTGATATACGACATCAATTGTCTTATAAAAAACCTGAGTTGTCGTATATTTTTCATAATATTGCCTAATTTATTGTTTATATTGGATAAATTGTAAGCTAATTGGACATGATGCACAAACAAAAACGCGGCACTCGTACTTACTTGTGATGTCTGTTCAATCTTATGCTACGTCGTTTAAGTGCCCATAAGCCGGTAACGTTTCCAGTCGTTGATCTTCCAGCGGTTTACCCACCGTAAAATGATAAAGGCTTTGGAATTTATCGTCCTTGAAACCTAAAATCTCATGCACACTGTCATCAAAGTAACAGCCGATACCGGTGCCGCGAATGCCTGCCGCTTCCGCTTCCAGATACAGCGTTTGGCCTATCAGGCCGCATTCCCAGAACAAGCGGCGGTAAAGCCACGGCGTTGCTTTGATCGTTTCGCCAAATTCCGCAACCATTCCCAGGCTGAAGGCGCTGTCGCTGGCGATGGGTTGATGACAGGACAGTGTTTTGGCTATTTGCCTGCAATCGCCTGAATGCAGATGATACAGCGGTATTGCTTCGGATACTTTTTGCCAGTCGAAATCAGCCAATGTTGCGGCTTGCAATGATTCAAGGGCATCGTTATGCCTAGGCAGCGCATAGATGCCGGGGGCTAAGCCTTCAACGCGATGCACGAAAATAAACAGGTGAATTTTCGGCGGACAGCGCCATAGTCCGAATGCCGCTGTGGTCGGTAAAACGCCCGCCAGCATCCGATAAAAATCAGTCATTGGCATCGGTACCATTTTGCCGTCAAACTGTTGTGCGCTACGGCGTTGACGGATGATTTGAGTTGCCGTTTTTGTGCAGGATGATTTTATAAGTTGCTGTCGGGCGACTTGCCACTCCGGTTCTTCTGTTTGCGGTTTACTCGCGGCAATTGAAACTTCATCAATGATCGGCCATTGATACATATGATAGGCGCGAAGGCTGTCGGCTTTGCCGAACCAGGCACCTGATTGTGCGGCTCCCAGCAGAGCCTCGCTATACTTCGAATGGTTGCTATTTGCGCTTTTTTGAATTCCCTCGGCAACTGCTCCATGCGTTGCTCTACCTCCTGCATCCTTGCAGTCGTCACCCCAGCCCTCTCCCGAGGGGAGAGGGGGATTGCTGCCACAATGTACACCCTTGTTGAGCATATCTAATGGCCTATCATCGGCATGGGTATGAATCCGACAAATAATATCGGGGGATTCATGTTCCTGTTGTTTAAAATCATCCCGATCAAGCCCTAATAATTTGGCGATGTCGTCATCCGGCCATTCGGCCAGCAATTCAATCGACCAACCCAGTGTCGCAGACGCGTACCGCAATGCTCCCAAAGCATGGCCTATATCATGCTGGCAATAGCGGAAAGCTCTTTCGCCGTATTTCCAGGCTTCCCGCCAATGGATTGAAGACAAGCCGATCAGCATGCCGGAATCGGGCAATATGCCTGCAAACCGGCAACGCTGTTCAAGGCTATGATCGTGGCTGACATAGTGGTAAACGCCTGATTTGATCAAACGATCGTCGGTGCTGATCAGGTAGGCTTCAGTCGGGTGCAGGTTGCCGCTGGAAGGATTGCAGCGCAATGCCCAGCGGCTCGGGCCGAATTGTTTCCATGCCGACAGGCCGAAGGCTAATTCCAGCAATAAACCTGCATTAGTCAGGTTTAACGGTTTTGCCGGTATTGTTTCCGGGTTATCCAGATCGGCAAACAATGGTTCAAGTTCGGCTCCGGGTTTGGGCAGTGAGACAATATCGCAACCGGAAAAACGCCGGAATTGATCGGGTTGGTCTTCCCAGTCGATAGATTCCGGGCCTTTGGCGTATCGCTCCAGGCTGTGTTTGGTGCGATTGTGGTAGCTTAGGACGGTTTCGGTTTGCTTATTCATGATGAGTTAAATCCAAAGAAGAAAGGCACTCGTTCAAAAGGCATAGATTTCCAGATAACGCGTCATCCCGGCAGGGATTGCCGGGATCCAGATGCCATGGATGGCAATGCTAAGTCAGGCCACTAGTCTTGTTACTGGGGATTATTACAACCATTTTTTTAGCCGCACGATTATTTTTCCATCACGTACTTCACGTCCCTGTGCTCTGGATCCCGGCACAAATCTGTCTGGAACAGATTTGCATTAACCCGAAGGGCGTCAGGCAGGAAGCCTGACGTGAATCCCTGCCGGGATGACGGTGTTTTTCTTTAAGTTGGCGCGTATGGGCAATATCCTCTGTCCATTTGTTGAAATTTTTTCTTCGTGCCCTTCATGGTGAAAATCTTCACCTAATTATCAATTAACCCGCTTAGGCTCCATAGCCAAGTCCTCAACCCAGCAGCCAATCGGGTTGCCCAGATTCATATCCTTATCTTCAAAGCGCACCAAAAAAACGCTTCGGTTCGGTTCTTCTTCAACATGCCCGATCAGGGTAATAACCCCACGAGTTCCGGCTTCGGCCAATATTTCGCCTTCGGCACCGCCGGGTATTGAGCCGTCATCAGTAATCGTTTTTGCTGCATAAACTACATCGCCCAAATCTAAATCTTCTACGTTCATTTCTTATCTCCTTTCATTTTGTAGCAAAGCTTACATTGTCAGCCGGTTGTGTGATTAAAACCTGTTTGATAATACATTGCTTATTGTGCGGATACTGAGACTAATGTTTTATTAAACAATGCATTAAAAATAAATAACGGAATGGCATACAGGTTGCTTTAAGTATTAACAAGAACGATGCCACAACCTCAGGAGTGCATGAAAAATGATTACATTAACAGAAAAAGCCATTAGCGCCGTCGGCCGCTTCATAGCCGGTTCGGAAACGCCTACAGCAGGTTTGCGGATAGAAGTCACCGACGGCGGTTGCTCGGGCTACCAATACGGCTTGAAACTCGAGGGCAGCCAAGCGCCGGAAGACACCGTTATTGATTGCGGCGCGGTGAAGGTGTTTATCGATCCGGTCAGTATGCCGATGCTGACCGGCATGTCTATCGATTTTCTCGACAGCATCGAAGGTTCGGGGTTCAAGTTTACCAACCCTAATGCGGCTAAAAGTTGCGCTTGCGGCACTTCGTTTAATACCAGCGCCCAAGGTACCGGAACTAAGACCTGTTCTTAATTTGTAGGTTGGGCAGGATTTTTGCCCAACGGGACGCGATAAAAGGTGGGCAGAAAAGCGTTGCCCACCCTACATGCTGCTCTAACGCACCAGCAAACTTAATCCGAGGATAAAGCCATGTGGGACTATTCAGACAAAGTTAAAGAACATTTTTTTAACCCTAAAAATGCAGGCGCGGTCGTTGATGCCAACGCGACCGGCGAAGTGGGTTCAATCAGTTGTGGCGATGCGCTACGGTTAACGCTAAAGGTCGATGACAACAGTGAAATTATCCTTGAAGCGGGCTTTCAAACTTTCGGTTGTGGCTCTGCGATTGCCTCGTCATCGGTGCTGACCGAAATCATTAAAGGCATGACGCTGGACGAAGCGTTAAAAGTGACCAATCAGGATATTGCCGACCAGCTCGAAGGCTTGCCGCCTGAAAAAATGCACTGTTCTGTGATGGGACGCGAAGCGCTGCAAGCAGCGATAGCCAATTATCGCGGCGAAGAGTGGAAAGACGATCATGAAGAAGGCGCATTGATCTGCAAATGTTTCGCGATTGATGCGGTGATGATCGAGGAAATGGTTTGGGCCAATAAATTGCGCACCGTGGAAGATGTCACCAACTTTACCAAAGCGGGCGGCGGTTGCGCGGCTTGCCATGAAGACATTGAGGCTATCCTGGAAAAAGTGTTGGCGGAAAAAGGCGAGAAGTTCGATCCCGGCGCTGCACCGGTCAGCAAACCAGTGGAAAAAATCGCTGCTGTCAAAACGCCGTTGACCAACTTGCAACGCATCAAAAAAATCGAGCAAGTGCTGGAATCGTTACGGTCGTCATTGATGGCGGACGGCGGCGACGTGGAACTGGTCGAAGTCGTCGGCAACACCGCTTACGTCAATATGACCGGCGCCTGTAACGGTTGCCAAATGGCGGCGATGACCATTGCCGGAATCCAGCAACGGCTGATGGAAGTGATGGGCGAATTCATTAAAGTCGTGCCGGCATCGGAAATGGCTAAATTAGTCAATATAGAGGTGGCGTGATGGCTGACATTTACCTGGACAACAATGCCACTACCAAGGTCGATCCGGCGGTGGTCGATGTGATGATCCCGTATTTCCTTGAGCAATACGGCAATCCGTCATCCATCCATAAATTCGCCGACGGCGTGGCGCGTGGGCTTAAGCAGGCCCGGCAACAGGTGCAGGCCTTGATCGGTTGCGAGCATGATTCCGAGATTATTTTCACCTCCTGCGGCACCGAGTCCAACTCTACGGCGATTTTGTCCGCAATCAAAGCTCAGCCGGACAAGAAGGAAATCATTACCACCGTGGTGGAGCATCCGGCGATTTTGAACCTGTGCAGTTATCTTGAAAAAGAGGGTTATACGATCCATCGGTTGCCGGTCGATAGAGCCGGGCGTTTAAAACTGGACGCTTATCAACGCTTGTTATCCGACCAAGTGGCGATTGTGTCGGTGATGTGGGCCAATAATGAGACCGGCACGATTTTCCCGGTCGCGGAAATGGCGGAAATGGCCAATGCCGCAGGCGTGATGTTCCATACCGATGCGGTGCAGGCGGTCGGCAAGATTCCGATGATGTTGCAGGATACCAAAATCGATATGTTGTCGTTATCGGGACATAAGCTGCATGCGCCCAAAGGCATCGGTGTTTTATACCTGCGTCGCGGCACGCGGTATCGTCCGTTGCTGCGCGGCGGCCACCAGGAGCGCGGCAGAAGAGCGGGGACTGAAAACAGCGCATCCATTGTCGGCCTAGGCAAAGCCTGCGAACTGGCGCTGGAGTTTATCGAGTATGAAAACACCAAAGTCAAAGCCATGCGCGACCGATTGGAGCAAGGCATCACCGAACAGATTCCGCATTGTTTTGTGACCGGCGACATGTACAACCGCCTGCCCAATACGACTGACATCGCTTTTGAATATATCGAAGGCGAGTCGATTTTGATGCTGTTGAATAAAGCCGGTATCGCGGCGTCGAGCGGTTCGGCCTGTACTTCAGGCTCGTTGGAACCATCGCATGTGATGCGGGCTATGGATATTCCTTACACCGCCGCGCACGGCACGATCCGCTTTTCGTTTTCGCGCTACAACACGATGGCGGAAGTGGATAAAGTCGTGGAAGCGATGCCCGGTATTGTTGCGACTTTGCGTAAGTTGTCGCCGTATTGGTCGGGCGATGGGCCGGTGGCAAATCCTGAACAGGCTTTTGCGCCGACGTATTCGTAGGGACTTAACAGTTAGAAAAATAGAACACGGATGACACAGATCAGACGGATTTAAACGGATTTTATTTTTTTTGTTATCAGTGTTTATCAGTCGAATCCGTGTCATCCGTGTTCTATTAAAATCAGCACTTATGGTGAATTATGAAAACTCAACCCCGCCATATCATCATCGACGACACCACGCTCAGGGATGGCGAGCAATCAGCCGGTGTTGCTTTTTCGCTGGACGAAAAGCTGGCGATTGCAACGCAGCTGGCGGGCTTGGGCGTGCCGGAATTGGAAATCGGCATTCCGGCGATGGGGTCGATGGAACGGGAGGAAATCAAGGCTATTGCCGATTTAGGTTTGCCGTCAAAACTGCTGGTCTGGTCGAGGATGCGCAGCGATGATCTGCATGCCTGTTTGGGCCTGAATGTGAACAAAGTCGATTTATCCATATCGGCTTCGGATCAGCATATTCAGCACAAGCTTAAGCAAAGTCGGCAATGGGTTTTAGATACTATTTCCAGCTGTGTTCAGGAAGCGCGAAGTCTGAATATGGAAGTGTGCGTCGGCATGGAAGACGCCTCGCGGGCGGATGTGGATTTTTTGATACGCATAGCCGAAACCGCGCAACTGGCAGGAGCTAGCAGAATCCGTTTCGCCGATACGGTAGGCATTATGGAACCGTTCGGCGTGTTCGAGACGATCAAAAAATTAAGGGCAGCCACCGACCTGGAAATTGAAATGCATGCCCATGACGATTTAGGGCTTGCTACCGCCAATACGCTGGCTGCGGCGCTGGCAGGCGCGACTCATGTCAATACCACGGTTAACGGCTTGGGCGAACGTGCGGGCAATGCCGCATTCGAAGAAGTTGTTGTTGGCTTAAAGCAGTTATATGGCATTGAGACAGGGATTAATTTGCAATTGTTTCCCGCCTTGTCCGAGCAGGTTGCCCGTGCCTCGGGCGATGCGATCGGCAGCCGGAAAAGCCTGATCGGCAAAAGCGTATTCAGTCATGAAGCGGGCATTCATGTCGATGGCTTGTTAAAAGATCCGAACAATTATCAAGGCGTCGACCCTGCGATTGTCGGGCGCAGCCATCAGTTGGTGCTGGGTAAACATTCCGGTACTCAAGGTGTGATTCACGCCTATAAACAAATAGGCATTGCGGTCAGCCGGATACAGGCACAGGCTTTATTGACGCAGGTCAGGCGCTTTGTCTGCGACACGAAAAGGTCGCCAAAAACCGAAGACCTTAATCTTTTTCATCAAAATCTGTAGAGGGCGATTCATCATGAACGAACATAAAGAACAGCAGTCATGCGAGCCTGAAGTCGCTTCTCGTTCCCACGCGCTGCGTGGGAATGCATAGTTAAGGCGCGCTGCGCCGCGAGTCATGGTCAGCATGTAAAAATGGAAATCGCACAAAACGGGACGCAGCGCGTCCGGCACTGCATTCCCACGCGGCGCGTGGGAACGAGGGTGAACACCTCCGTACTCAACAGGAGCTAAAAATGGTTATGGCCGTATCAGATAACATGATAACTAAAGCGCAAAAGCCGCAGGGGCTTCTGTCCCAGTGGCATGAAGATGTCCACTGTGTTTTCGGTCGAGACCCTGCAGCGCATAGCGTCTGGGAAATACTGCTGACCTATTCGGGTGTCCATGCGGTGTTGGCGCACCGGATCAGCCACCGTTTATGGAAAGCAAACTGGAAATTGACTGCCAGAATCCTGGCCGCATTCAGCAAAATGATTACCAGTGTCGACATTCACCCAGCGGCAACTATCGGGCGACGCTTATTTATCGATCACGCACTCGGAGTGGTGATCGGCGAGACGGCTGAGATTGGCAATGATGTCACGCTCTATCACGGCGTCACTCTGGGCGGCACCACCTGGAACAAGGAAAAACGCCATCCGACCTTAGGCAATAACGTGATGGTGGGGTCAGGAGCCAAGATTCTCGGAGCGATTACCCTGGGTAACAATGTCCGTGTCGGCGCCAACTCCGTCGTGATCAAAGATGTGCCGCCCTGCTGTACGGTGGTGGGTATTCCCGGCCGCATTATCCAAAGTAAAGGTACGCAAATACAAAACCGGCACGGCATTGATCTGGATCATCATTTGATTCCCGATCCGGTCGGCAAAGCGATTGCCTGTTTGATCGAACGGATAGACGAACTGGAGGCCGGGCAAAAGCTGGCACATAAGGTATTAGTTGAGGATAGTTGTGATGTGTGTGACGCCGAAAGTATTTGCGTTCCCAAGAAAGACAGCCCGGTAAAACAGGCGGCGAGGCTATAGATGGATCTGTTGGATTTCGAAGCGCAAGGTTTGTATTTCGAGCAACCGGATGTTGCAGGTGTTAAAGAATTGATAGCGACGGCGGCAGAAAATTATGCGGATGGCGATGCCGAGTTATCTTTACTGAAAGCTTATTTTCTCGCGCCCGAGTCGTTGAACGTACTGGTGGCATTAAACCGCTTTTATTATTACCAGCATCGTCTGGAAGAGGCTCTAACCGCAACCACCAAAGCGCTGGCTGTCATCAGGCCGACGATAGCTTTTCCCGAGGATTGGCAGGATTTGCAAGCCAGCCATATTAACGAGGCACCGGCTGAGTCATTAACCAAAATCAGGCTGTATTTGTTCACCCTGAAGGCCGTCGGTTTTTTGAATATGCGTTTGGAGAATCTGGATTTGAGCCAGAGCGTGTTTGAAAAGCTGGTGAGTCTGGACAGCAAGGACAGGATCGGCGCACAGGGATTATTGGAATTGGTGATCAAACGCAAAACAGCCATGTAGGGTACGCTGTGCGTACCATTAGAATATCGAAAGGTACGCACAGCGTACCCTACACGGTTGTTATATGGGCAAACAGTTGATACGTATGAGTCAACGTAGCGCACACGAATTTTTCATTACCGGAGCAAGATCATGTTGAAAAAAGAGTTAACCGATTCATTGATGACCATCATGCCGTTGGTGGCGTTTGTTATTCTGGCGCTTTACCTGTTACTTCAGGATGCCTCTTCAGTCGGCCCGCTTTAATTACCGGAGAAAACCCATGAGTTTTGAAGAAGAAATGGAAGAGCTGGAATCGGCAGAAGACTTCCTGCAATATTTTCAACTTGAATATGAGCCCAGCGTGGTGCATGTCAACCGCTTGCATATTTTGCAGCGTTTTCATGATTACTTACAAAAGGCTGCTGACGATATGCCGGAAAATGAAATTCCGAAAAGGGCGGTTTACAGCAAGCTATTGCAACGGGCTTATCAGGACTTTGTCGAGTCCAACGCTCAAACCGAAAAAGTGTTTAAAGTATTTGCAATGGGCGAGTTATCGCAAACGGCGTTTGTTTCGTTAAGCGATATAAAAACATGAAACCCGAGCGCTTCGACGAAGGCCGCTTTGAATTCGGCGAATCGGTTCGGGTTACCCGGAACATCCGCAATGACGGCACTTACCCCGGCATGGAAGTTGGTACTTTGTTGATTCGGCGGGGCAGTGTCGGCAATGTCATTGAGGTCGGCACTTTTCTTCAGGATCAGATTATTTTTACCGTGCATTTTCTGGATCAGGGACGGATGGTCGGATGCCGCCTGGAAGAATTGATCGGTATTGAGGAGCCCTGGAATCCCAGCCGCTTTGAGTTTAGGGACAAGGTTGTTTGCGCGATCAATCTAAGCCTACAGGGTGAAGTGGTGTTTCCTATAGGCACGGAAGGCCAGGTTTTTAAAGTGCTTAGAGACAGCGAACAGATTCAATACCATGTCGCTTTCGAGGGCAGAGTCCTGCAAGTGCCTGAGTTGGCGCTTGCCCCGGCGCATCCAGAGTTATTTAAGGAACCGGAGCTTTGATATGACTGTGATCGAACACCCCGTCCAGTTGGAAACTTATAATTTATTACGGGCGGCGTTAAGCTTATTCAAAAAATCGCCCAATGAATTAACTGAAACCGAGTTAAGCCAAGCAAGAACCCAGGCTTTAAATGAGTTCAGGATTGAGAGCCGAGTGCTGAATACGTCTGAAGCGGCGGCGGTAATCATTACCGAGCAAGAACTGCAACAGGCTTATCAGGAAATTCGTAACCGTTATGATGGCGAGGATGCTTTTTTCAGTGACCTGATGAAAAACCAGCTCGACAAAGCCAGCTTGCAAGCGGCTTTGCATCGTCAGTGCAAAGTCAACACGGTGTTGGACTTAGTTGGCAGCCGTGCGCCTGCTATCAGCGATGTCGATATAGGTATCTACTATCACCTCCATGCCGATCAATTTAATCTCCCTGAACGGCGCGAAGCCTGTCATATCTTTATCAGTATTAACCCTGATTATGCGGAAAATACCCATGAAACGGCTTTAGCGCGCGCTCAGGAGCTTGCCGATAAACTGCGTAAAAAACCGCACAAATTTGGCGATTTGGCATTAAGGCATTCCGAATGCCCGACCGCTTTGCAAGGCGGCGTTCTAGGCACAGTACCGCGCGGTACGCTTTATCCCGAATTGGATGTTGTGCTGTTCAACTTAAAGCCGGGTCAAGTCAGCGATGTCGTCAAATCGGAAATCGGCTTTCATGTCTTATTGTGCAAGAGCATACAAAGATCTGAAACCTTGTCTCTGGCAAAAGCCACACCGAAAATACGCAAGCTTTTAGAAGAACGCGCCCGTCGCACTTGTCAGCGTGCTTGGGTAGCAGGCTTAGCCAGCGCTGATTCGGAGGGGAACAGGTAATGAGCGATAAAGAAATCAAACATTGTTCTTTTTGCGGCATAGAGCAATCCGCTTCGGTACCGTTGATTGCCGGTAGCGAAGGCACTATTTGCGGTGCTTGCGTGCAGTTAGCCAACCAAGTCGTCAGCAATTGGAGCCGCAAAAAAGAGCTATCCGAAATGCAGGGCGCATTGCCCATCCCTGCAAAAATAAAAGAGCATCTCGACCGGTACATTATCGGCCAGCATCTTGCCAAAGAGATATTAGCAGTCGCGGTTTACAACCATTACAAACGCCTCAAGCACGAAAGCGGCGATGTCGGCTTGGGCGAATTCGACAAGGATGTGGAAATCGGTAAATCCAACATCCTGTTAATAGGCCCGTCCGGTACAGGAAAGACGTTGTTAGCCAGCACCCTGGCAAAAGTTGTCGGTGTGCCGTTTGTTATTGCCGATGCGACAACCTTGACGCAAGCAGGTTACGTCGGCGATGATGTGGAAAACATCCTGGTCAGGTTGCTGGATGTGGCGGAAGGCAATATGACCAATGCCGAATGGGGCATCGTTTACCTGGATGAAATCGACAAAATCGCCCGCAGCCCAGAACAGCAAACAGGAACCCGCGACGTGTCCGGCGAAGGCGTACAGCAGGCATTATTAAGATTGGTCGAAGGCTCCCACGTTAAAATTCCGGCCAAAGGCCGCAACAAGGACGGCGAGACCACGATGGACACGCGCAATATCCTGTTTATTGCCGGAGGTTCATTTCCGGGCCTTGAAAAACATGTCGAAAAACGCTTGGTGCCGGGCAATTCCGCAATCGGCTTTCATGCTGAGGTTAACAATCCTGATAAAAAACCGGCATTGGAAGACATGCTAAATGCAACGCAGCCCAGCGATTTACGCAAGTTCGGCTTGATCCCCGAGTTTATCGGTCGCTTTCCGGTGTTGGCACCGTTGGAACCGTTGGATGTCGATGCATTGATCCAGGTGTTGACCGAACCTAAAAACGCGCTGGTGCGGCAGTATCAGCAGCTGTTTGCTTACGAAGGCGTGGAGTTGAAAATCGAACAGGATGCGCTGGTCGAAATCGCCCAAAAAGCTATAGAACGTGAAACCGGAGCACGGGGTTTGCGCAGCATCATGGAGCAGATATTGCGAAAAACCATGTTCGATATTCCGTCCGTCGATGACGTTGAGCAATGCATAGTCGATGCTGATGTGGTGAAGGGGGAAGGCGAAATCAGGTTAGTAAAAAAGGCCGAAACCAAACTCCGGCAGCAGGCTGGGTAATACCGTTACGCGTTCCCACGCACTGCGTGGGAACGCAGTTTAAGGCGCGCTGCGCCTCGAGTCACACGCAATATCCGAAAACGTACACAGTGCAAATACGGGACGCAGCGCGTCCCACCTTGGCGTTCCCACGCAGCGCGTGGGAACGAGAAATAGACCAACAAAAGAACCTTATGAAAACCGAAGAAAAAATCCGCAAGCAACTGGCAGACCATCCGATCATTATTTATATGAAAGGCGTACCGACTAATCCGCAATGCGGGTTCTCGGCCAAATCAGTCGGCATACTCGATGCGACGCATATTCCCTACGCGCATGTGAATGTGCTGGAAGCGCCTTTTATCCGCGAAAAGTTGCCGAGCATTTCGCACTGGCCGACTTTCCCCCAACTGTTTGTCAACGCAGAACTGGTGGGCGGTTGTGACATCATTGAAGAAATGTCCAACAACGGCAGTTTATTACCCTTGTTAATAAGCGCCGCACCGAAAAAAGCGGAAGCTGAAAAAGACGCATTAACCGTCGGGGAAGTCGTGCAACTGGTGCAGCAGGGGTTTGACGATGCCAAAGTGATGGTCGAAGGCGAAGGCTGCGATCTATTGATCACGGTGGTCAGTCCGCAATTTAGCAATTTAACGATGGTAAAAAAGCAGCAGTTGATCCTGGCAACCTTAAAAGAACCCTTGGCGTCAGGCAAGCTTCACGCAGTCAGCGTTAAAGCGTATACCCCGGATGAATGGCAGGATCAGCAGAAGAATTCAGGACTGCTGCAAATACAGTCGTAATAATAACGGGCTGCTTGATCCTCATCAATTGAATGGTTATAGCGATGATAGAAGAATCAGCGGTAGTGGTAAAAATAGAAAACCATCAAGTCTGGGTAGAAAGTGGATCAAACAGCGCGTGTGGCGGTTGTTTACAAAAAGCGTCATGTACAACCAATGCGCTCGGCAGCGTTCTTAAGAAAAAATCAGTGCCGGTAGATAACGACATTCAACTGAAAATCGGCGATCAAGTCACGGTCGCAATTGATGAAAGTCTGTTACTGCGAGCTTCCCTGTTATTGTATCTGGCACCGTTAATCGCCCTGTTTACCGGTGCAGGCATTGCCGACTGGTTGGTGGCGGATAATGCCCAATACGCAGATTTATGGATTGCTGCCAGCGCCGTACTGAGTTTTTTAGTTTCGCTGTGGATAATCAATAAAGCGCAAAGTCTGTTGATACTGAGTTACGCCCGGCCTGTCGTAGTCAGGAAGGTTTAATCCTTCGTGCCGGTATGAATGTTTGGGCTATTAACATCGGTGAGGTTTAGTTTAGCAACGGAGCAATGATTTTCGTTATCTGATCTTTGGAAAACTCCCCCGGATGCCGATCTACGATTTGCCCCTGGCGGTCAACAATAAGGGTATAGGGAACCGCATCGATATGGTTGCCCAGTTGCTGAGCCAGGGTGATGCCGTTGTCGCCGCCTAATAAAATCGGGTAATTGATTTTGGTGGCGGCGATAAACTTGGCGACCGGTTCTTGGTCTTCTAAAGCTATGCCGATAAATTGCAGGCCTTGAGAAGTATATTGCTGTTGCAAGGCGATAAAATCGGGAATTTCTTTCAGGCACGGCGGACACCAGGTCGCCCAGAAGTTGATTACCAATACCTTGCCCCGCCATTCGGAAATGTTGTGTTGACGGCCTGACAGGTCGGGCAGGTTGAACTCGGGTAAGGCGCTAATGTCGGGTTTTTCAGCAGATGAGAAAAGATGCCGGGCGCTGATGCCAAGACCCAGCGCGATAAGCGCGGCAATAATAATCAGGCTGGCTTGCTTCATAATTTTTCGCGTTGCAGCGATGCGATAAATACCTCTGCCTCTTGATAACCGATAACCCGGTGGGCGGTTTTCTCCTGACGATCCAAACCGAAAAACAAAATGGCTGGCGGGCCGATCAGCTGGTATTTTGCCAGTAGGGCTTTGTCGTCATCTGAATTATTGGTGACATCGGCTTGCAGCAGCACATAGCCCTTGAGCGCCTGTTTAACGCGCGGGTCGGCAAAGGTATAGGTTTCCATTTCCTTGCACGAGATGCACCAGTCGGCGTAAAAATCCAGCATCACCGGTTGATGGTTGGCGGCGGCCTGATTGATCCGATTTTCCAAGGCGGCTATCGAGGCGACCCGTTCAAAGCTAAGGCCCGGTTCTGCGGCCTGTGCTGTGCTTAAGCCTAGTCCTTGCAGCGGTTTTAACGGATTGCTGTTACCCAGGCTAAAGCCGATCAGCAATAGCAGGCCGTAAGCCAGCATCATCAAGCCTAGGCCTTTCCATAATTTCCGCCAGCCGGAGCAGTTTTCGGGCAAGGGGTCGACCGCGCTGAGATAAATGGCCGGAAATATCAGCAGCATCGCCCACAGCATCATGATTACGTTGCCCGGCAAAATGCGGCTGAGCATCCACACAGCAACCGCCAGCATGATTACGCCGAACACGGCTTTGGTGGAATTGAGCCAGTTTCCTGCCTTGGGCAGCAGTTTTCCGGCGGACGCGCCCAGCAGCAGCAATGGTACGCCCATGCCAAGACCTAAGGCAAACAAGGCGCTGCCGCCTAACACCGCATCGCCGGTCTGGCCGATAAAAATCAGCGCACCGGCCAAGGGCGCTGCGACACAGGGGCCGACGATCAGCGAGGATAGCGACCCCATGATGGCCGCGCCCAACAGCGAGCCGTCACGGTGTATTTCGCTGGAATTATGCAGTTTGACCTGTAACGATTTGGGCAGTTCCAGATGATAAAAGCCGAACATTGACAAAGACAGCGCCACAAAAATGCCGCTGAACAGGCCGATAATCCATGGCTGCTGAAAAGCGGTTTGCAGGTTGCTGCCGAACAACGCGGCCAATATGCCGAACACTGTGTAAGTCAGCGCCGAGGCGATCACGTAGCTTAAGGACAGCAAAAAAGCCCTTTTGGTGGTAATCCGGTTGCCGTGGCCGACGATAATGCCAGATAAAATCGGGATCATCGGGAATATGCACGGGGTCAGCGATAACAATAAGCCGAAGCCGAAAAAGCTGAGCAAGGTTACCGAAAAACTGTCTTTGTGCAGGGATTGCACGATTTGATCCTGTTCGGAAAGTTGTTCTGGGGCGGCGGCAACAAGTTTCTGCGCCACGGGCAGGGCCAAGTCGATTTTTTTGCTCATCGGCGGATAGCAAACGCCGCGGTCGGCGCAGCCCTGATATTTCGCCTGCAAGGTAACGGTTTGCGCGGCTTGGTTGGAGCGGTTCAGCGGCAGGTCGAAGCCGAGTTCGTTGTGAAATATTTCAACCTGACCGAAGGCTTCGTCCTGCTTGGGCGCGCCTCGGGGGATGTCGTAATTGCCCAACGTTACGCCGTCGGCATTAACCAGTTCAAGCTGGACTTTCTCCCGGTACAGGTAATAACCTTCCGCAATCTGCCAGTTGACATGCACGGTATGATCATCCTTGACCGAGGCGAAAAAACCGAAAGCCTGATCCGGCTGCAGCAGTTCGTCTTCAAACAAGTTAAGTTTTAAATTCTGATTACCTTTTAGCAGTTGCTTGATCGGGTCGGCTGCGGCGACAGGCGTCGGCAGATCCAGATCAAACGTGGTTTTTTGCGGTGGATAGCAAATGCCCCGGTCGGCACAGCCCTGATACTGCACCAGCAGTTGCAGGGACGATGTGCCATTTTCGACAGTCAAGGCAACTGGTACGATCAGGGTGTTGCGGTAAATAACCACATCGCCGAAGTTTTCGTCATGGTGGGTTTGCCCGGACGGGAAGGCGGGATCGCCCAAGCGGATTGGCCCGGTTTTGGATTCGAAACGCATTTTATTGCGGTAAAGATAATAACCTTCGGCGATGTCCCAGGAGATTTCAATCCGGTCGGCGGCAATCACTTTGGCAGAAACCTTGAAGGCCTGATCGGGCGGCAGGATTTCGTCAGCGCCTAGCGCAAAGGCTGTTGAATTAATCAGCGGCAGCAGGCAGAGAAGAACTATTTTAAAGAATGGCATGAATCTATCCAATGCAGGTATTCGGGTAAGCCGCGCTCAACGGGCACGGCAATTATTTCAGGCAGTTCGTAAGGGTGATGCTCGTGTATAGTCGTTTCAATCGCCTGATAATGGTCTTTATTCGCCTTAATCAGCAGCAGATGTTCCTCGGCGGATTCAATCTGCCCCTGCCACCTGTAAACAGAGGTGATGCTGGGCAAAATATTCACACAAGCGGCGTTATTGCCTGCAATCAGCAGCCGGGCCAGTTTTTCTGCCGTGTCTTTATCAGGGCAAGTGCAGAAGATTATTAGATGGTTAGCGGGCATGTTACAGGTCATAAAAACGGGCGTGTCGGATATTATCCTAGAAATTAAGCCAGATTGCCCTTATATTGTATCGACGATGACTACAACATGAGTATTTTAGATGAGAATTTTTCAAACCCTATTTCTGATCGTGCTGATTATCCCGTTTGCAGAGATTTATTTACTGCTGCAAGTAGGTGGGATTATTGGCGCGTTCCCGACCATTTTACTGGTGGTGTTTACCGCCGTGCTGGGTGCATGGCTGTTAAGGCAGCAAGGCTTTGCAACGTTTCAGCGCTTTCAGCAGAGTTTGGCGCAAGGCGAGATTCCTGCATATGAAATGATTGAAGGCCCGATAATCCTGGTAGGCGGGGCATTATTGCTAACGCCGGGTTTTATTACCGATATAATCGGCTTTGCCTGTTTGATCCCGCAGTTACGCAGGAAAATCGCCCAATATGTGATTGAAAATCATCTGGTTCAGGCCGGAGCGCATTTTCAGCAGGCAAAAGCGGCTGAAAATAACGTGTTGGAAGGCGAGTTTCGTAAAGAAGAGTAAACGTTAAAAAGGCACGAGGCAAAATCCAGTTTAGCCTCGTGCCTTTTTAGCTTAGCCTTGTGTGTCGCAGGTGTTTTTGTTAAGCCCTGAATAGATCGGGCACCAGCCTGAATAGCCGGTTGCGACAAGAACCAATCCCACTAATAATAATAGAACTTCACCGCCAGGGACGAAAAGTGAAATGGCTAGAAGTGCTGCGCCCCCGTACAAACGGCATTTCTTTTCCTTCTCTCCAACATTGTGTTCAAATTTAAGCATACGTTTATAATCAAAATTCATCTTAAAATCCTCTGTGTGTAGTTATTATTATGTTTAACAAGGCAATGTTCAGTCTGTCAGTATTGAACCACTTGCAATATACACAGCTACAAAAAATGTGCAAGCGAAAAAACTAATGGATGTTACTTCAATAATAGACCCTCTCAATGATGCCCAGCGTCAGGCAGTTACCGCGCCGTCCCAGGCCATGCTGGTTCTGGCCGGTGCCGGTAGCGGCAAAACCCGTGTTCTGGTGCATCGCATCGCTTGGCAGATTCAGGTGCTGGGGGTGTCGGCGCACAGCATTCTTGCGGTCACTTTTACCAATAAAGCGGCCAAGGAAATGCGCGGCAGGATTGAGGATTTACTGAAACTATCCGCGCAATCAATGTGGATAGGCACTTTCCACGGCATCGCGCACCGATTGTTAAGACGCCATGCCAAGCAGGCCAAATTGCCGGAAACCTTTCAGGTGATGGATTCTGCCGACCAGTTGCGGCTTATCAAGCGTCTGTTAGCTACGCTGAATCTCGATGCCGACAAGTGGCCGCCGCGCCAAGCGCAATGGTATATCAATGCGCAAAAAGACGAGGGCATCAGGGCCAGACATATGATCGAGACCGGTGATCTGTATCAACGGCAAATGCTGATCATCTATAAGGCCTATGAAGAGCTGTGCGACCGCTCCGGCCTGGTCGATTTTGCCGAATTGCTGCTAAGGGTGCATGAATTGCTGCGCGATAACCCCGATGTGCTGGACTTTTACCAGCAGCGTTTCAAACAGGTTCATGTCGACGAGTTTCAGGATACCAACACCATACAATATGCGTGGTTGCGGCTGCTGACCGACGGCAGGGACAATATCTTCGTGGTGGGCGACGACGATCAGTCCATTTACGGCTGGCGCGGCGCGAAAATAGAGAACATCTACAGCTTTCAAAAGCATTACCCGAATCATCAAGTCATCAAGTTGGAGCAGAATTACCGCTCGACCGGCAACATCCTGAAAGCCGCGAACAAGGTGATCAGCGTCAATGACGGCCGCATGGGCAAAGAGCTGTGGACTGATGCCGGTGACGGCGACTTGATTTCGCTGTATGCGGCCTTCAACGAACAGGACGAAGCGCATTTCGTGGTCGAGCGCATCAGGGCCTGGGTCAATGAGGGCGGCTTGCGCAAAGATGCCGCCATCTTGTATCGATCCAACGCCCAATCCCGCCAGTTTGAAGAACGCTTGATGACCACCAACACGCCGTACCGCGTATACGGCGGTTTGCGTTTTTTCGAGCGGGCGGAAATCAAAAACGCGTTGGCCTATTTGCGGCTGATGTCCAACCGCGATGACGATGCCTCGTTCGAGCGGGTGATCAACACCCCGACGCGCGGCATCGGCGCTAAAACTATCGACGACATTCGGGGTATTGCCAGGGATCAAAGCCTGTCTTTATGGGCGGCGGCGATTATGCTGATTAACCAGCGTACCCTGTCGGCCAGGGCGACCAATGCCTTGATCGGCTTTTTGGAATTGATTAAGCGATTTGCAGAACAGGCGGAAGACCTGGAGCTGTTTGAAAAGGTCAAACTGGTCGTCGAAAAAAGCGGCCTGATCGAGCTGTATCAAAAGGACAAGGCCGACAAAGGCGAAGAGAAGGTAGAAAACCTGGAAGAGCTGGTCAACGCGGCGCGGCTTTTCGATGCGAGTACCATCGGCGATATTGCCATGGATGGCGTGTATGCCGCAGGTCAGCCGGGAGCTGACGCGGCGCTGGAAGTCGAAGAAAACCTGGGTGAGCTGGACATGTTCCTGGCGCATGCCACGCTGGAATCCGGTGAACTGCAAGGCGACGACTTCGACGATTGCGTACAACTGATGACGCTGCATTCGGCCAAAGGCCTGGAGTTTAAGCTGGTGTTCCTGGTCGGCATGGAAGAAGGCTTGTTCCCGTCGCAACAGTCCGTCGATGATGTCGGGCGACTGGAAGAAGAGCGCAGGCTTTGCTATGTGGGCATTACCCGCGCGATGCAGCAGTTGTACCTGACCTATGCCGAATCCAGGCGTTTATACGGCAAGGAAACTTATCCCAGGCCGTCGCGATTCCTGCGCGAGATTCCGCCGGAACATTTGCAGGAAGTCCGAATGCGCGCCACCGTGACCCGTCCGGTGACATTCGTCAAACCGAAAGTGCAGTCTTTGCAAACAACAGGCAAATACAAACTGGGGCAACGTGTCAGCCATGCTAAATTTGGCGAAGGCGTGGTATTGCAGATGGAAGGCGGCGGCGCACAGGAACGGGTGCAGATCAACTTCAAGCAATCAGGCGTCAAGTGGTTGATGCTGGCCTATGCCCAATTGGATGTGTTGTAGGTGGGGCTTTGCATTAAGGCAGGCTCTAAAAAATCTTAGGTTAAACTCATAATATTAAACAGCCTTGGGAAAATAACATGAAAGCAGGCATGATCGGCTTGGGAGCAATGGGTATCGGCATGGCGAGAAATATCGCCAAAGCCGGATACTTGGTCGGCGTTTATAATCGTACGGCGGCAAAGGCGCAAAGTCTGGCCGAAGATCTGAATGTCATAGCCTACCATCAGCCGGAAGAGCTCGCCGCCAATGTCGATATAGTGCTGATTTGCGTCTCTGCCGATCAGGATGTGCTGGCGATGGTTGAGGCGATAGCTCTTACCGTCAAGCCCGGCACTATCGTCGTCGATATGTCTACGGTCAGCAGCAATACCGCCAAACTAGCCGCCGCCATGCTGGCAGAAAAACAGGTGGCTTTTCTCGATGCGCCGGTTTCAGGTGGGGTGGAGGGGGCTAAAAACGGCACGCTGGCGATGATGGTCGGCGGCGATGAGTCTGCGCTGGAAAAAGCCCGTCCGGTACTTGAAGCCATGACCCGATGCATTATGCACATGGGGGCTACCGGTTCAGGTCAAGCCACCAAAGCGGTCAATCAAATCATGGGCGCTGGCATCAATCAGGCGGTGACTGAGGCGCTGGCTTTTGCACAGGCTCAAAATCTGCCGATGGAAAAAGTGATCGAAGTAATCTCCGGCGGCGCATCAGGCAACTGGTTTTTACAGCATCGCGGTTCCACGATGACGCGCGGCATCTTTGCTCCAGGTTTTAAGCTTGCGCTGCACCATAAAGACCTGAAGATCTGCCAAAACATGGCAACTCAATCCGGCGCATCGACCACGCTGATCGACATGACCATTGCCGATTATGAGCGGTTAATGGCGGAAGGTTACGGCGATGAAGATATTTCGGCTCTCTATCGATTAAAATCGGATTGAAAATTAGCCTAGACCTGTTAAAGTCAGCTGTGCTTTAACCATTAAACAAGGAATAGCTATGCCTGATTATAAAAGATACCAATGCAGCGTTTGCGGCCATATTTACGATGAAGCGGAAGGCGACCCGGATACAGGCATTGCACCGGGCACATTATGGAAAGATATTCCCGATGATTGGCGTTGCCCTGAATGCGGAGCAGAAAAAAGCGAATATGCTTTAATGGCCTAATCAATCCTTACCGGGGAACAGTATGCAGATTGTTATTATCGGTTCAGGCGTAGCCGGTGTCAGCTTTGCCGAAAAGTACCGCTCGTTATCTGCCGATGACGAGATTACGCTGGTAACCAGGGAGCATGACGGCTATTATTCACGGCCGCTGCTGTCCCGCGGTTTTAGCAAGGCCGATATTGAACAATCCATCATCTTGAAGCCATTCGATAAGCTGCGCGAAAACAATATCGATGTGCTTTGCGGCGTCGAAGTAACGGCTATCAACCGAGCCGATAAAACCGTTGCTATCAATGGCTCCTGTCAGGAAAAAGAGCTGCACTACGATAAGCTGATTTTAGCGCAGGGCTCTTCTGCGTTCATTCCGCCGCCCTTCAGGCCTTATGAAAAACTGTTTTTTTGCCTGAACAGTCTGGTCGATTTGAAAGCCTTGCGTAAATTCCGGCAAGGTTTTTTAAGCCAAAACCAACGGCCTGACTGGGCGATAGTCGGCGGAGGTTTAATCGGTTGCGAAGTGGCGTCCGATTTGGCGGCGGCAGGCGATAAGGTGACTCTGTTTCATGCGATGGATCGGTTGATGGAGCGTCAACTGGTGGCCGATGATTCGGCTTTGTTGCTTAAGGTGTTGCAGGATTCCGGCGTGAAGGTGTTGCTAAATCAGGCTGTGCAGGAATTTATTAAGGAGGAGGATAAGGTTTGCGTAAGAACCGAGGTGACGGCCGAGTTTGACGGGCTGATAGTCGCCTGCGGATTTAAGCCGCGCACCGAGTTGGCGGAACTTGCGGGCTTGGAAATAGGCCGAGGCATCAAGGTTAACCAATATTTGCAGACCAGTGACGAATCCATTTACGCGCTGGGCGATGTGGCCGAGCTGCCGAATGGAAAGCTGTACGCCTTTATTTTACCGATACGCAATCAGGCTTTGTGGTTGGCGGAGTTCTTGGCAGGGCAAAAACAGGACTTCTGGACGCCGCCGTTTTTCACCACCAAAGCCAAGGTGCATGGTTTTGAGGCGGTTCATCCGTATAATGTTTGATGTTGGAACAAGCTCTATTTAGCCACAGATTACTAATTATGATCAAATGGAACACGGATGCCAAAAGTAGGCGCCTCTAGGCGACACAGATTAAACGGATAAGCGCGGATTAAAAAACGCAAAAAACCTGATTCCATTTTTCTATGCGCTGAATAGTCACAAAAACTATGTCCAACCACTTAATTCCATGACCCAAAACCGTTACTCTGATGCAGAATGCGCCGCCGTCTATCGAGCCATTTATGAGCGTCGCGATATGCGTCATTTTTTGCCCGACCCGATAGCGCCTGAGCTGTTGCTCCGTCTGCTTGATGCCGCGCATCATGCGCCTAGCGTCGGCTTTATGCAGCCGTGGCGATTTATGCGCATCAGCTGCCCGGAGCTGCGGAAATCCATACACACATTGGTCGAACAGGAACGCATCTTGACCGCCAAAGCTTTAAACGAACGCGAAGACGAGTTTATGAAGCTGAAAGTAGAAGGTATACTAGAGTGCCCGGAAGTCCTGGTTGCCGCCTTGTGCGAACAGCGGGAACAATATATATTCGGTCGCCGCACCTTGCCGGAAATGGATTTGGCATCGTTGTCCTGCGCCATACAAAACATGTGGTTGGCGGCACGGGCGGAAGGCATAGGCCTGGGCTGGGTGTCGATGTTCGAACCGGAAGCTTTGAAAGCTTTGCTAAAGATGCCCGAAGACAGCCAGCCGTTTGCGGTTTTATGTCTCGGGCATGTTGATAAATTTTACGACAAACCGATGCTGGAACAAGAGCAATGGGCGGATCGTAAAGACCTAAAAGATTTATTATTTGAAAACGTTTGGAATACACCGTGCCGCTAAATTTTAATATTCCCCCGCTCAAATCAACACTTAGTACTACTTTACAAGCCAAAATCGACCAGAAGACCAAGCCAAAGGGATCCCTGGGGCAATTGGAATCGCTGGCGTTACAGATTGGGCGCATTCAAAATAGCTTGACCCCAAAATTAAACCAACCGTGCCTTCTTATTTTTGCCGGTGACCACGGCATTGTTGAGGCCGGAGTCAGTGCTTATCCGCAAACCGTGACCGCTCAAATGATCGGCAACTTTTTAGCCGGTGGCGCGGCGATCAGCGTTTTTGCCCGGCAACACAATTTAGAGTTATTGATAGTCGATGCAGGAGTCAACGCCGATTTGAAGACTCATCCTAAGCTGATCAATGCGAAGATCCGCAAGGGGACTCAAAGTTTTTTAAATAATTTAGCGATGACCGCAGAGGAGCGCGACCAAGCCATGAAGGCGGGAGCGGAGCAGGTTTTGCGTCAACATGAGCGCGGCTGCAACTGCATCGGCTTTGGCGAAATGGGTATCGGCAATAGCTCATCCGCCGCGCTGCTGATGCACCGTTTAACCAACCTGTCGCTAGTGCGCTGTGTAGGACGCGGCACCGGTTTAAATGATGTGCAGTTGCAGCACAAAGTTACCGTATTACAACGGGCGTTAAATCTGCATAAAGGCGCAACGGAGCCTTTAGACGTATTGGCTACTTTCGGCGGCTTTGAAATCGCGATGATGGTCGGCGCTTATCTTAAGGCCGCCGAGCTGGGCATGCTTATTTTGGTCGACGGCTTTATTGCCGGCACCGCGCTGTTAGTCGCGCACAGGCTGCATCCTCAGGTGCTGGATTATTGCGTGTTCAGCCATGTTTCCAGCGAACAGGGCCATCAGGCTTTATTGCATCAGTTCAATGCCAAACCGTTGCTGAACCTGGAACTGCGTTTGGGCGAAGGTTCCGGCATTGCCTTGGCCTACCCGCTGGTGCAATCGGCGGTAGCGTTTTTGAACGAGATGGCTACGTTTGCAGAGGCTGGAGTTGAAAAAAATCAGGTAAAAGGCTCAAGGCGAAAGGTTCAAAGTAAAAAGCCTTGAATCTTTCGTCTGCGTTAAAATCATTTATCTTGTTCCTACACGCTATTTAGTAACGAGATAGACTCTCAAAACTCTCGGAGACATGACCATGCTTAACAGCCAAGAGCTTTACCAACAGGTTAGCCATTTACCCTCATTAGAAAAACTACGCTTGGCGGAATTACTACTTGCTGATTTAGATACGCCCAATCCTGAAATCGATGCCATCTGGCGTGAAGAAGCGCAAAAAAGATGGCAAGCGTATAAAGCGGGTGAGCTAAAAACAGTAAGCTATGAAACGGTTATGCAAAAATACAAATGAAAATCGAATTTCTTAAGGCTGCGCAAACAGAATTAGATCAAGCTTTTGAATGGTATGAAACTCAACAGAAAGATTTAGGTGTGCAGTTTTTAAATGAATTTGATGCGGCAATCAGGAGAATTATCAGCTATCCCGAATCTTACATATTGATTGAAAAAAATGTAAGGCGTTGCTTGGTTAAACGTTTTCCTTATGGCATTTTGTACGGCATAGATGCCGATAAAATTGTTGTTATCGCTGTGGCACACTTACATCGAAAACCTGATTATTGGATAGATAGGGCATAACAATCATGCCTCCTTTAAAGCTATTCTTTTTGGCCCTCAGCTTCTACACCCGACTGCCTCATCCTCAAACATTGGATTACAAGCAATTGCCCCAGGCCGCCGTTTATTTGCCAATGGTCGGCTGGTTGGTTGGCGGCATCTGCGCTTTAGCATTCTACTTAGCTGATTTAGCTTGGCCGCAAACGACGGCGGTGATTCTGGCGCTAATTACCGGTATTTTGCTGACCGGTGCATTGCATGAAGACGGCTTTGCCGATGTCTGCGACGGTTTCGGCGGCGGCATGAATAAACAGCGCATTCTGGAGATCATGAAAGATTCCCATATCGGCGTTTACGGGGTTATCGGGCTGCTGTTGATGCTGTGGTTGAAGATCAGCGTGTTAGCCTCAATGCCCTCCGCCATCGTGCCTTTGGTCTTGCTGGCTGGACACAGCATCAGCCGGTTGTCGCCGCTGTTGCTGATGCAACGTTATACTTATGCGCGTGGAAATGACAGCAAATCATCGGGAGCCGTTTATCAACCCAATTTCCGGGAACTGGCTTTTGCTACCGTCATCGCGTTGTTGCCGCTGGTGTTGCTGCCAGCTTTATGTGCGCTGGCAATTATACCCGTATTGATTGCGACTATCCTTCTGGGACATTATTTTTACCGCCGCATCGGCGGCTATACCGGCGATTGCCTGGGCGCAAGCCAGCAAGTTGCCGAGACTGTTTTTTATTTAAGCGTGAGTGCCTTATGGATATTTATTTAATTCGCCACACCCAAACCGCTACCGATCCGGGGCTGTGTTACGGGCAAAGCGATATTGCCCTGGCGGACAGTTTTCCCGACGAGATGGCAAACCTGCATGACAAGCTGCCCGAGTTTGCCGATGACTGCACCGTTTTCAGCAGCCCGTTAACACGCTGCCTGCAATTGGCCGAGACTTTTTCGGATACGGTGATCGCCGATGCGCGGTTGCAGGAACTTGATTTCGGCGAGTGGGAAGGCAAGCGTTTTGACGACATCGACGCTGATGTTTTGCAGCATTGGACGAATAATTTTGTGACAGCGGCCCCCCCCAACGGCGAAAACTTTGAAGACTTGTACCAGCGTGCGGGCAGCTTTTGGCAGGATTTGCTAGCCGCTAAAGCCGAACAGGTTGTAGTGATAACCCATGCAGGTATCATTCGCGCCTTGCTGGCTCGCGCTTTGAACCTGCCTTTAGCTAATTCGTTTCAACTGCGGATCGATTCAGGTTCCGTGCATAAACTGCGGCAGGCTGACGATTACCTTTACGTCGAATACATCAACTTATAAATGAACCATGTTCGCATACGTTACAAAGCCAGCTTTGAACTCCGCTATCTGGAGTCCAAAGCTGGCTTTGGCAAATACTTAAGTCAGCAATGAACCACGGCGGCAATATTTACCAGTTCGCCCAGCGCCTTGGCTGCCTGCCGGAACAGGTGCTGGACTTTTCGGCCAACATCAACCCGGAGCAGGCGGTCGATTTAAGTTGCCTGCAAGATGTCCAGCTTACCCCGTATGCCGACCCTGATTACGGCTTGTTAAAACAGGCGCTCAATCAGCGCTATTCGATGCCTTCCGGTGTTGATATTGAACCGTTTAACGGCGCAAGCGCGGCTATCTTCGCCCTGTTGCGCGACTTGCAACCGAAAGACTTGGTTTTGTATACGCCTTTGTATGGCGAATATGCGCATATTGCCGGGGAGCTGGGTTGTACGGTGCATAACATCGACCGGTTTAACCATTTATCGGCAGATATTCCCAAACACAGCACGGTGATCTTTGTTAACCCGTCCACGCCGGACGGGCAGCTTTACGACTTGCAAGAGCTGTTGGCAACATGGCAGGCGGCAGAGTGTACGATTATCATCGATGAGTCGTTCCTGGACTTTTGCTCGAGTGCATGGGCGCAGGAGGTAGGGGCAATCCCTTGTGGTTGCCCTGATAGGGCTGGGGCAGAAAGGGCAGGCACAAGACCAGCCCCTACGTCGGTCGCAGAACACATCGCGCATTACGATAAGCTTTATGTAATCAAATCGCTGAGTAAATTTTACGGTTGCGCAGGTATTCGCATTGGTTTTATTCTGGCGTCAACAGAGGCTATAAAAGAGCTACGGCGCTTTGAACCGGCATGGAAGCTGTCTAGCCTGGATATGGTCTACATGCAGCAGGCGCTGGCAAATACCGCTTTTATCGAACAGACCCGCCAGCAGACCGTGCATTTACGCGAGTTGCTGCATCAAGCGCTGCAAGCATCCGGCTTGTTCGATAAGATTTATCCGGGGCAAGCTAATTTTCTGCTGGCGCGATTGGCAAACGGTGGCGATGGTTATCAGTTGCAGGAGCGATTGGAACCGTCGCGGATTTTAATCCGCGTCTGCGACAATTTCGAAGGCCTGGATAAAAGTCATGTGCGTTTTGCGGTCAAGGATGAGCGGGCCATAGCCCAACTTGCCAGCAGTTTATTGAATGTGGGGCGACTTCAGTTGCCTATGCCCTCACTGGACGACTGAAGTCGCCCCCACATTAGCCAGCCCAAAAGAGATTATCCATGAAACCATTAGCCGTATTCGGCACCAGTTCAGACGCAGGCAAAACCACGCTGGTCATGGCCTTGTGTCGGATTTTTGCAGACCAAGGCTTGAAGGTCGCACCGTTTAAGGCGCAGAACGTCTCCAATAACTCAGCGGTCACCAAAGAGGGCCGGGAGATTTCCAGGGCGCAATGTCTGCAAGCGGAAGCCGCGCGCGTCGAACCGAGTTACCTGTTCAACCCGGTATTGCTTAAATCGCACGGCAACGGTTCGGTGCAGGTGATTGTCAACGGGCTGGTTTACCAAAACCAGTCGATTGTTGATTATTATGCTGAAATCGACAGATTGAAAGAACAGGTTAAACAGGCATTTTCATTGCTACAGCAAGACTATGACCTGATCGTTGCAGAAGGCGCGGGTTCTCCGGTCGAGTTGAATTTGCTGAACAAGGATTTGTCCAATACCTTTGTCGCTAACAGTTTCAATACCAAAAACATCCTGGTCGCGGACATCGAACGCGGCGGCGTGTTTGCGTCGATTTACGGCACGCTGGAATTGATGGATCCCGTTATGCGCAGCAATCTGATCGGCGTGGTGATCAATAAATTTCGCGGCGATCGGCGTTTTTTCGACGAGGGCGAAAAGATCATCGCCGAGCGCTTCGGCGTCCCCGTTTTAGGCGTGCTGCCGTTTAAGTCCTTGAATATCGACATGGAAGATTCCCAGTCGCTGCGCAATTACCGGCAGCGCCTGGATGACGCCAAAATCCGCGTTGCGGTGATCGCCTATCCGGGCCTGAGCAACTATAACGACCTCGATGTATTGATGGGCGATCCTGAACTGTATGTTGAGCTGATCCACGATTATCGCCCGCTGGGAAGCTTCGATATGGTGCTGTTGCCGGGCAGCAAAACCGTGATCCGCGACTTGCAATGGCTGAAAGGCCAGGGCTTGTTCGAGGAGATTTTGCGCTTCAATAAGCCGGTGTTCGGCATCTGCGGCGGCTATCAAATGCTCTGCCAAAGTCTGCACGACCCTGATGCTATTGAACATGAAGTCGCGATTGTCGAAACAGGCTTGAGCTTTATCGACGATACGGTGCTTTACCAAAGCCCTAAAATACTCACGCGAGGACAGTATCAACTGTTTTCGTACGCCGAGATCAGCGGCTATGAAATCCATTGCGGGCGCATGGACAAGTACCCGCTGTATTATCAAGGCGGCCAGTTCGCTGGAACCCACGTGCATGGCATTTTTGACCACGACGCGTTCCGCACCGACTACTTTAAAGCCATCAATCCGCAGTACCAGGGCTATGCTTATGCGCATTACCGAGAAGCCGAAATACAGGGCTTTGCCGATATGGTCGCGGAAAACCTGGATATAGCCGCCATTTTGCAAGCGTTACAGGTTTTATAATGGAACGCGGATGACGCTGATTGAACGGATAAGCGCAGATAAAAAAGAAAAAATCCGCGTAAATCCGCCTAATCCGTGTCATCTGCGTTCTATTTTTCTAATTGCTGAGTAATTACGATGTTTTTTGAATTAGCGGCTTTGGCATATCTTATCGATATGGTTTTTGGCGAGTTCCCCTGCAAGCACCCGGTAGCGTTGATGGGTGATTTTATTTCTGCGTTTGAGCGGCGTTTTTACAACGACCGTATTTTACCCGGCGCGCTATTGGTGATCTGCTTGATCGCATTGGCCTTATCGATCAGCGTCACGCTGGTTTTTCTGTGCGAATTGTTACCCGACTGGTTATCGTTGATGGTTTTGGCAGTACTTGCTTCTACCGGCCTAGCCATGAATATGCTGCACGAAAGCGTCGCCGCCCTGCTAACCGCCGAGCAGCCCAGGCAGGCGCTAAGCTATCTGGTCAGCCGCGATACCCAAGACATGACCGAAACCGAAATCTATAAAGCAGGCCTTGAAACCTGGGCGGAAAATCTCAGCGACGGCGTTATCGCGCCGCTGTTTTATCTGCTGTTGTTCGGCTTGCCGGGAATTGCCGTGTACAAAGCGATCAACACCATGGATTCGATGATTGCTTATAAAACCGAACGCTATTTTTATTTTGGCAAAACGGCGGCGATAGTGGACGATATAGTCAACTTCATTCCCGCCCGGCTGACCGCGTTGCTGATTGTCGCATTAGCAAAAGACAAACAACGCGCTTGGCAATGTCTATGGCGTGACGGCAACAAACTGGAAAGCCCCAACGCCGGTTATCCCATCGCGGCAATGGCTGGTGCCTTGGGCGTTGCCTTGGGCGGCGATGCCAGCTATCACGGCCAAATCAAACATAAACCGACGCTGGGCTTGGCCGTCAATCCGGTCGATAAATCAACCTTAACCAACGCATTGCAAATGAAAACAGGCATTAATCTGATCGTTCTAAGCCTTTTGACAATGGGAGCTTTGCTGTCATGAAAACACTGTTTATAGGCGGCATCAAAAGCGGAAAATCCCGATTGGCTGAAAGCTATATTTTAGAGCAGGCAGCAACCGATAAGCCGTATTATCTGGCGACGACCGAGTTTATTGACGACGAGATGCGGGCGCGTATCCGCATCCATCAACAGCGCCGCCAGGATTTATTTGCCACTATCGAAGAACCCGTTAAACTGTTTGAAGCATTGCAAAAATGCGAACGCCCGGTATTGATCGAATGCGTGTCGATGTGGCTGAACAATCAGCTTTACCACAAAATTCCTGAAGCGGACATCTTGCAAGAACTGGAAGCAGTGCTACAGTTATCCTGCGACATGGTGCTGGTGCACAACGAAGTCGGGTTGAGTGTGATTGCCGACAACCGCTTGGCTAGACAGTTTGTCGATCTGTCAGGCAAAGCCGCCCAGTTGATGGGACAGTATTGCGATCAAGTGTTTTTTTGCAGCGCAGGTCTGAAAATGAACATGAAATAGGCGCGAAATTACTGGGATTCGTGATGCGGAAAGCATTATCAAGTCCGTCCGCTTTCAAATTCCATGCGTTTTACTAGAATAAACAACCACCCAACATCATAAAGAGATGACCGTGAAAAACACAGGCTGTAACCGCTTTTTCAAACTGACTTTGGCGCTCATGCTTACCGGCTGCGCCAGCAATTCCGCGATTCAAACCGACGCGCCATATCGCGTTACCGGCAATCAACCTACGGAATATCAAGCGCAGACATTAACCGGGCTTTACGCCAACTCGATGCCGATGCAGAAATTCATTCGCCATATGGTATTCGATCATGGCTTTTCGGAAAGCTATTTGAACGGTTTGTTTTCAAAGGCCAAACGCCTGGATTACGTTATCCGCCTGGAAAATACGCCGCAGTACCACGGCCCCAAACCCATCCATCCCAAGGTGGGGAACTGGATGGGCTACCGCAAACAATTTATCACCGATGCGCATATCAGTAATGGCGTAGCCTTTTGGGGCAATAATGCCGACGCTATCCAAAAAGCCAGCGAAACTTACGGCGTCGATCCTGAATATATCGTTGCGATTATCGGCGTGGAAACTTTTTTTGGCCGCAATGTCGGCAAAACGCGCATTATCGATGCCTTAACCACGCTGGCATTTGACACCCAACGGCGCTCCAATTTTTTCACCCTGGAGCTGGAAAATTTCTTGCTGATGACCCGCGAAGAAGGCTACGAGCCGCTTAAGCCGGTTGGCTCCTGGGCGGGCGCAATGGGTTTGAGCCAATTTATGCCCAGCAGTTTCCGCACCTTGGCGGTTGATTTCAACAACGACGGGCATCGTAATCTTTGGGATCAGAACGATGCAATCGGCAGCGTAGCGAACTATTTTTCACATAATGGCTGGCAAAACAACAGGCCGGTAGCGGAAAAAACAAAAGGCAATAACGGCGAATCAACCCTTGAACTGGGCGCGAACAAAGGGAGCGAATACTGGCGCGTCCATCCCAATTTCAAGGTGATTAAGAAATACAATAACAGCGATAAATACGCGATGGCAGTGCATCAATTGGCGCAGGCAATTAAGCAGCGGCGTTTATAAGTTATAAACGGGGTGGGCAAAAAATCTTGCCCACCTCATCTCTCAAAGCATTTTTAATGCGCAACATCATGATGCCATTTCGGCATCATGATAATACAGTTAGGGTTAAGCCCCTGCTTCTTAAATGTATCGATAGTAGCCTTCACTTCCTGTTTATTCAGGTCGACTACGGTAATCGAACCGTCGCTCATATCCGGTAAATTCAAAAAGCTGTTCTGCACGATGGCATACTGTTCATCGGGTGAAAGTACCACATGGTGAGCGCCGCCTGCAGTGGGTATGGCTTTTATTAATGTCGGTTTCAGCGCGGATTGGCTGATGTCGAAGATATTGAAATAACCGGGATTGGCTGTGGTGATGTACATGCGGTCATGCTTGTCATTGAAGTAGATTTCCAACGGTACGCCTTGCTTAACGGCGTTAAAGTCGAATGCATGCTGAAAATCAAAATTCTTGTTGCCGGAATTCCAGGTACCAGTCCACAACCCGCCGCCGAACATGGTGTTGATATAAGCCATCGGCGGATTCGATCCGGGCAGGAAAACCGCCTCGACGGGGGCTGAGCCGGAAGGGGACGGTTTATCTGACAGTTTATGGCTGGATAACACTTTACCGCTGGATGCTTCGATGATGGTCACGGTTTCACCGGCATCGCCCAGATCCGACGGACGCACGGTGCTGGTGATCATGATGCGGTCGATGTCGTCATTAATGCTGATACCGTGCGGATAACGGATAAAAGCCTTCTCAGAATCGGCGGCAATCACTTTGATCGGTTTGTCGGTTTGCGCGTCGCCGACTATCACGTTACTCGACCCCATGCAGGTCATGTACCAGGTAAGGTTGTCTTTGGAAAAGACCACATCTTCTCCGACTTTACAGTCAGGCAGGTCAATTTTCTTGGGCTGATAAGGGACATGGTTCATGTCCATCACATGCAGCGCACCATTACCCAGAGAGGTGATGTAAGCTTTGCTCAGATCCCTGTTGTAGAAGATATGATGAGCGACTAAATCGGTCGGCAGCGGAATGTCATTGAGGATTTTGGCAAAGCTTTTCGATGCAGGATCGATGTCGATAATCGCGATGCCTTCACGTCTTGGATTTTGCCCCGGTTTGCTTTCATAATTCACCATCGCCAATATTTCCGCGTAGCCCAGCACAGGGCTAAGCAGCGTCGTGCAAATAAGTAATGAGCGGGCGGCTTTTATTAATTTAGTTTTCATCGTTGTTTTCCTGGTTATTGGTTAGTTGACGATGCTCTTCTGGTTAGTAGGTAGTCGTTTTTCCTCTTCCTACTGACCAGAAGGCTTACCCTACGATAAGCGCCGAATCATTCTGCGGTGGTGGGGTCGATCATGGATCTGATCTGAGAAATGCGGTTGGCCGGGAATCCGCCTTTTTCGGCATGTTCCCTAACCGTTTCTTCATTCGGTGCGATGTAAACGCAATAGACTTTATCGTCGGTCACATAGCTTTCTACCCACTGTATTTTCGGCCCCATGTCGCAAAGAATGCCGCAGGATTTCTGCGAAATGTCTTGCAGCTCACGATAAGCTAATGAACCTGCGCCTGGGATTTCGCGTTCGATAATATATTTTGGCATGTTGGTCTCCTGGTTAGTAGTAATAATGGGTCGGCTTTTTAAAGCGTAATCAAGATTGCGCTTTAAAAAAATCTCCTAATAAATTCTGGCAACACTGTTTAAGCGGTGCGGACGATTTTTCAATTTTCATTCTTAACAAGGCTCCTTGCCAAGTGTTCACCAGTAAGTCGGCCATATCTTCAGCTGATTTGTCGATTCTTACTGTACCTTGCTGCTGAGCTTTGGCGAGGCCTGCTTGCAATAAATCCCGATAACGGTTTACCGCAGATTGCAGCGATTTCTGGCAAAGATCGCTGGTGTCGCCGATTTCGCCCATTAAATTGCCCAGCAGACAGCCGCCTTTGAAGTTCGCTTTCTCAAGATCGGCAATCCCCTCATTAAAATAACGTTGTAATGCGCCGAGCGCGTCACCTTCGGACTGTTGCAAATGCGCGGTCAATTGCTTAATAAACGGCTCGATATAGTGTTGAATGACTTCTGCGCCGAAATTTTCTTTGCTACCGAAGTAATTATAAAAAGAGCCTTTGGGAATCTGCACCGCATCCAGAATCGCTTTCAGCCCGGTGCCGTGATAGCCCTGCTCCATAAGCAAAGTTACGCCTTGGTTTAACAGGTTTTCCCGATTTATTTGTTTTTTTGTAATTTCAAGCATGGCAGAATAATACGACCGGTTGTCTTATGCTGTCAAAAAGTATTTTATTTCTATTTTTAGCGAATGGCCTGATGTTTCCACCAAAGCAACATGGGAAGTCAGTCAACAAATTCAAGCTCCATTGCAACAGGGTTTGGTATCATAGGCCGCTACATACACTTGGCAGGAAACAACATGGGGAACCCGGTTGAACGCGAACAATTAAAGTCTGATCTTATTTTGCACTGGGTCATTGTAGGTATGATCCTGGTCATGCTCACGGCTTATGTCATTGTTTGTCATGTCATGGGCGAACAACTGCAACAGCCGTTGCCGGAAGCTCAGCGGGTGCTGATTCGGACGGTATTTTATGCTGTTGCGATCATGACCTTTCCGCTGACAAACCTGATCCGGCACATTCAGCTTCGTTTGAATCAAACTATGCCTTGTTTCGATACAACACAAGGAGCGGCTGCTACGGCAAAAAGCCGTTATCTGGTGACGATCATCGTTTCGATGGCGCTGGTTGAAGTGGTCGGCGTTTTTGGGCTAGTCATGTTTATGTTCGGCGATGGTTTCAACACCTTGTACATATTCACCGGGCTGTCGGCGCTGGGGCTGTTTTTATATCGGCCGAAAGTCGATGAATATTCCGAAATAATTGACGCAATCTCTGCACAAAACCATGAATGACTTATTAGCCGATGCTGATATTTGCGTCAAATGCGGCTTATGTCTGCCACATTGCCCCACCTACACTAAAACTCAAAACGAAAATGAGTCGCCCCGTGGCCGCATTGCGTTAATTCAAGCTTGGGCGGGTGGGCATCTGGAAACATCAAAAAATCTGGTTGAGCATATCGATAATTGCCTGCTATGCCGATCCTGCGAACGGGTGTGCCCTGCTGTGGTGCCTTATGGGCGCTTGATTGATAATTTTCGTGGGCAAATAAAAGCTCATAAGAAATTCTCTTTAGCCGGGACTTTGCTGAAAGAAGTGTCTCACAATAAAATCTCAAATCGGTTGGCGCAATCGGGTTTGAGCTTTTATCAGTCCAGCGGCCTGCAAAAAATGGCTCGTTTTTTTAAATTACCGGAATTGTTACATCTCGATAAAGTTGACCGCTTGTTGTCGGCTCAAAGCGATAGCCCCCCTCTAAAACCAAGCTATTTCACCGAAATCTCGCCGGTTAAAGGTAATGTGGGCCTGTTTATCGGTTGTATGGGGTCTTTGCTGGATCATCAGACCGTCGACGCGGCAATTAAGGTGTTAACTGCGGCGGGTTTTAACGTGCATTTACCTGAACAGCAAACCTGTTGCGGTGCGCTGGATAGGCATGACGGTGATATTGAAAAAGCGGAGCAGCTGGCCGCAACCAATTGCAGCGCTTTTGCAGATAAAAGCCTGGATGCGATAGTGACCATCGCCAGTGGCTGCGGCGGTCAGATGAAGGAATATCAACAGGCCGAGTTTGCCGGAAAAGTGGTCGATATCAGCCAGTTCTTAATAAAGTCGGGCTGCGATCTCAGCGATCAGCTGCTGCCATTGGCCGCATCGGTGTGCCTGCATACGCCGTGCTCGTTAAAAAACGTGATGCGTGAGGAGCAGGGAGCAGTCAAGTTGCTGCAACAAATCCCCGGCATTAAGATCAGGCCGCTGCCTGCGACGATACAATGCTGTGGTTCGGCGGGCAGTTACATGCTGGATCATCCGCAAATGGCGCAAGCGTTGTTAAGCGACCTGTTGAATGTGGCTTTGGAAGATCAGCCTGAGTATCTGGTCAGCTCCAACATAGGCTGCGCCTTGCATATATCGGCGGGACTCAGGGAGCGGGGAGTGGCGTTGGAAGTATTGCATCCGGCAGCTTTAATCGCACGGCAATTAAAATAGTGTAGGGTGGGCAAACAGTTTTATCGTTTGCCCACCCTACGACTTCGTGAAATGTCTTAAGTTGATGCTTTATCAACAATCAGGGCTTAACTTCCTCATAACGCTGACGGTAGTTATGGCCATAAAAAATCTCGGTCACTTCCTTATGCAGCTTGCTTTCTATTTCCGCTTTTTGATCGGCGGACAAATCGCATTCCTTCTCGAATAAATAGTTCTCCAACTCGGTTTCCTTGAGCATCATCTTGGTGTGGAAAATATTTTCCTGATACACATTCACGTCGATCATCTGGTAACTTTCTTGCGTATCGATCGCAATGTAGTCCTGAATCGAGGTGATTTTATGGTCGATGTAATGTTTTTTGCCGGAAATGTCACGGGTAAAGCCGCGCACTTTATAGTCCATGGTTACCACATCGGATTCAAAGCTGTGAATCAGATAATTGAGCGCTTTCAGCGGCGAAATCCGACCGCAGGTTGACACGTCAATATCGGCACGAAAGGTGCTGATGCCGTTATCGGGGTGGCTTTCAGGATAAGTGTGCACAGTAATATGGCTTTTATCCAGATGCGCGAGAACCGTTTCCGGCAAGGGGCCGGGCGATTGGCTGTTCATGCTGGGCGGCGGCGGAGCTTCGCCCTCGGAGATCAGCATGGTAACGCTGGCGCCTTGCGGCTCATAGTCCTGACGGGCGATATTAAGAACCTGTGCGCCGATGATTTCGGCGACATCCTTAAGGATCTGGGTCAGTTTGTCGGCGTTGTAAGCTTCATCGATATACTCGATATAAGCCTGCTGCTGTTCAGCCGGAGCGTAACAAATATCATATATATTGAAACTGAGCGACTTTGTTAAATTATTAAAGCCGTGTAATTGCAATTTATTCAACGTAGTCAAACCTCAATAACTTCAAAATCATGGGTGATTTCCACTGCCTTGCTTAGCATGATGGAAGCAGAGCAATATTTCTCTGCGGATAATTTTACCGCTCTTTCAACTACCGATGCCTTTAAGTCATGACCGGTGACGATAAAATGCAGATGAATCTTGCTAAACACGCTGGGGATGGCATCGACCCGCTCGGCGGTAACCTCAGCCACACATTTAACAAGGTTATTTCTGCCTTTTTGCAGGATCTGAACCACATCAAAAGATGAACAACTGCCCACGCCCAGCAAAAGCATTTCCATCGGGCGCATGCCTATATTACGGCCGCCGTGGTCGGGTGGCCCGTCGATGACGACAGCATGCCCACTGCCGGTTTCGCCGACAAACATTACGCCGTCGACCCATTTGACTGTTACTTGCATTTATTTTCCCGGTTAAAAATGACGCATAGATTAGCATAAAAATGCCTATTGCCAGAGTAACAATGTTGATTTTTTTGTTAAAATCCTGCATTGTTAGCTGAATTTACCACGGCACTTATGATAGATGAATCGTTGCTATGACACTTAAAATCCAAGAAACCCCTTATAAAGAAGCGCTGGAGCATTTCTTACGTTTTTGCCATATCAAAAAATATCCGGCTAAAACCACTATTATCCACCCTGGCGATGTAGGAGATCGACTGTATTTTATCATAGACGGTTCAGTCAGTGTTTGCGTGGAAGAGGCCGAAGGCGGGCATGAATTGATACTCGCTTACTTAAATAAAAACGAGTTTATCGGTGAAATTGGCGTTTTTAAAGCAGCTGAAAGACGCAAAGTCAGCGTTAAAACTCGTTGCGAGTGCCATTTGGCAGAAATAAGCTACGAACGACTCCGGCAGGTCTTAAGAAAAGAACTCTTGGAGCACGGCGTTGATATTTTATTCATGATAGGCGAGCAATTATCGGCTCGATTATTAAACACCAGTCGTAATTTATGCGATCTGGCGTTTATGGATGTAGAAGGGCGAATTGCTCGAACCTTGTTGGATTTGTGTAAGAGTCCCGAGGCAATAACGCACCCTGATGGCATGCAACTGCATATTTCCAGGCAAGAAATAGGGCGCATGGTTAGCTGCTCAAGAGAAATGGCCGGGCGTGTGTTAAAGGAACTGGAAAATAAAAAACTGATTACCGCGCACGGCAAAACTGTCGTGGTGTTTGGAACAAGATAGCCTCTGAAAATAGTCACATCTCGGAAAGGAGCGCCGAGGATTTAAAGCCGTGGTTGAAGTGCAATCGCTATTATTGCGGGGTTAAATAATCAGCCTGTGCGGGTAAACAGAACCCCAACCAGCATGGCTGATCGAGTTGGGGTTCTGTGTTTTTTCTTACTTTTTGTCCAGCGGGGAGTTCTTGTATGCCGAGAAATCTTTGCTCTCTCCAATGGCTTTTGCGCTGCTTTCATATTTGCCGTGTTCACCACTTCTTACCATAAATAGAGTGCCAGCTAACGCGACGACGACGACAGCGGTAATGATCCAGATTTTATTATCATTTTCTTCTTCCACAATCTTTTCCTTATTATTTTAGGTTAATATGAAGTTGAATAGCTAATACACAAATCCACCCTGAACATGCAACAAACCTAGGCTGCTTGAGCAAAAAACGTACTAACTGTGCGTGAATTTAACATGTCAGCAAATAAAAGCAAAATAATTTGAATAAATAGATTCAAATTTGTGTTTATGAGCCTGGCTATCGAGTTGGCGCACAAGGCTCAACCCCTCGCAGGCTGGGGACTGTATGTCTTTTAGGGGGGTCGATAAACAAGCTTGCAACGAATATTTGCCGATAAGAACATACAATTCTTCTCATCCATCTACCCAAAAGAGTTCAACATGGCCGGAGCAAGCCTTTTAGTTTTACTTGACGACATTGCCTTAGTCTTGGATGACGTGGCTTTGATGACCAAGGTTGCGGCTAAGCAAACTGCCGGAGTGTTGGGCGATGATTTGGCGCTGAATGCCGAGCAGGTGTCCGGCATCCGGGCGGAGCGGGAGTTGCCAGTGGTGTGGGCGGTAGCGAAAGGCTCACTGAAAAACAAGCTGATTTTAGTGCCGACGGCGCTGGCAATCAGCTGGCTTGCGCCGTGGCTGATTATGCCACTGCTGATGCTGGGCGGCGCTTACCTGTGTTTTGAGGGCTTTGAAAAACTGGCGCACCCATTGCTGCATACCCATGCCGAAGATGAGGCCCGTCATGCCGAACTGGCGGCGGCAGTCGCCAATGCTGAGATCGACTTGGTGGCGTTTGAGCGGGACAAGATTAAGGGAGCCGTACGCACCGATTTTGTGCTGTCGGCAGAAATCATTGTTATCACGCTGGGGGGCGTAGCCACTTCGGCTTTTGTGACCAAAGTGGCGGTAGTTTCCGGCATTGCGGTGATTATGACCGCAGGCGTATACGGCCTAGTGGCGGCCATCGTGAGGATGGATGATGCGGGAATCTACCTGTGTCAAAAGCCGGGATTGAATCTATGGGCGAAAATCCAGCATCAAGTCGGCCGGGTCTTTTTGCACGGCGCACCGTATCTGATGAAGTCGCTGGCGATAGTCGGCACGGCGGCTATGTTTATGGTGGGCGGCGGAATTTTGATGCATGGCATTCCGGTAGCGCACCAGTTCATCGAGCAGTTGGCGCAAGGCGCTAATGTTGTGCCCAGCATCGGCGGCATGTTGGAAGTGGTGGCTGCTTCATTACTCAATGCGCTGGCTGGCATCGTTTCCGGTGCGCTGGTGTTGGCCTGTGTGACCATAGCGGGGCGCGTCTATAATCGTTTTAAACATTAGCTGGTTAGTCCCGCAATTAAACGGTCTGGATGGGTTTCGCTACCATCCCACCCTATCCAAGCTTCCTGCTTCGGAAACGCCAAAAACAGTTTACAATATCTCTGTGTATTCATTCTTAGCTGCATCCTAAATAATCTATGAAAATCATTAATTTCCCTGCCGCTCAAGCAAAGACTTCCCCATTGCTGTTTTTGTTTCTTGTCATCACCCTGGCTTCAACCGGAGCATGGGCTAAAAGCACTACGCCGGATGCCGGGCAAAAAAACGCAACATTTGAAATCAATAAAGACACGCTAAAAGCCAAAATCGACGCCATCAATGCCCGTGAAGGCATTGATGAGGCGACAAAATCCAAGTTGCTGTCTATATACCAAGCGGCTGAAGATAATTTGGGCAATATCGAAAAGTTTAAGGCGCAGACCGCCGATTTTAAAACGGCTATCAAGCAAGCGCCGGAGCAAACCAAAAAGCTGCAAAAGGAAATTGAGCAGAATCAGTTGAAGGTATCCAAGCAAAAACTGGAAGATTTTAATCGGATACCGGTCGAGGAACTTGAGCAGCGGCTTGTGCTTGAGAAGGGAAAAATCAGTAACCTGGATGAGCAGATCAAGAAAATTGAAAGTGACCTAACCCTGCAAAATAGACGTCCGCAGCTGATTCGCGAAGAAACGTTAGCGGCGCAGCAAGACCTTGAGGCGGCGCAGAAAAAACTGGAAGCTCCGGCCGGTAAAGCGGATCATAAATTGGAAGTAGAAGCTAGGCAAGCGCAGCTGAAAACCTTGATCAATGCACGTACTGCCGAGCTGAAAATGCTTGAGGTTGAAGCGATCAGCAATCCGGGTCGAGTCGAGTTGCTTAAATCTCAGTTTCAGTTGCTGGATAGTCAAAAGGCGGCGCTAAGCCCGGTTGTTACGGCAATCGAAAACCTTACTTTCGATCTGCGCCAGCAGGAAGCGAAACAAATGCAGGATGCCCTCAGTCAGGCGGAAAAAGCGGTTTCCGGTAAGCACATTCTCATTCAGGAAAGCACACGGGAAAATGTCCAATATAGCCGGGATTTGCAGGACATTACCGCCAAGATTGAACAATACACCGAACAAAAATCCAAGGTTGAGACTCAAGCCAACGAAATTGAAACCGACTTTAAAAGTGCCGAAAAGAAAATTAGTCTGGCGGGTTTAAGCCCGGCGCTGGGCAAAATCCTGCGCGAGCAGCGCCGCAATTTACCGGTTCAGGATGAGTTTAAGCAGCAGTCCGAAACTATCCAGAATGAAACCGCGATAACCAGTCTTGCGCAATTCAAGGTCGAAGATAAACTGAAACGGTTGATGGATGTCGATGCCGAGCTAAAAAACATGATGAGCGAACAGGTGGATCAAACCCTACCTGTCGATCAGCGCATGATGATACAGGCCGAGTTGCGGGTGTTGCTGAACAATCAGAAAGAGTTGCTGAATAAGCTGTCGGTTGCCTATGCCACGTATCTACGCACTCTGGGCGACTTCGATTTTGCCAGACAACAGATGGGCACTCAGGCCGGTAAATTCGCCATCTATCTGGACGAGCGCTTGTTGTGGGTACCCAGTTCCGAACCGATAAACTTAAGTTATATCGCCGAGTTGTATCATTCCACGCAATGGTTGTTGTCGCCGTTTAACTGGATGGCGGTGATTAAAGATGCGGTTAAACTGGTCTTTGAACACCTGTTTTTGACCTTTGTTGCGGCGCTGTGTTTTGTCGGTTTGCAGTGGGGCAGAAGCTGGGCGAAGTTGCAGTTAGCGGCTATGTCCGGCAGAACGGATAGTTTTTATTGCACCCTAAGAGCCTTAGGTTATAACTTGATGTTGGTATTGCCGCTGCCTTTAGTTCTCCACTATTTAGGCTGGTTTTTGAGCGGCAGCATTCAGGTTGCCGATTTCACCAAAGCTGTCGGCGAGGGATTGCAGAGTACTGCGGTGCCGCTGTTTTTTCTGCAATTTTTTTATCGCCTGTTTGCAGCCGATGGCATAGCGCGTAAACATTTTCAATGGCAGAAAGCGTCAGTCAATCTTTTGCGTAAGCAGATTGCCTGGGTACGTTTTATTGCGGTACCGGGAGTATTTATTATCAGCTGTACCAGCGCATCGAAGTTTTCGGCGCACAGTGACAGTATCGGCCGCTTGGCGCTGGTTATCGTGATGATCGCCATGGCTGTGTTTGTGGGTCGGGTGTTAAAACCTTCGACCGGGTTATTGCAGGCCTATATCAACAAGAATCCTGAAGGGTGGGCTGCGAAGCTGCGCTATGTCTGGTATTTTGCAGCCATCGGTATCCCGGTGGTTATTATCGGGTTTGCCGTCACAGGCTATTATTTGAGTGCCTTGGAGTTGCAGCAAAAGCTCATTATTACTCTGCGGCTGATTTTTTCGACCATCATCATTCATGCGTTGGTGTTTCGTTGGCTGACGCTGGTTAACCGGCAGTTGGCTATCGCCAATGCTGAACAAAAACGCAAAACGGCGGCGATTCCGGAAAAGCATTTAACCGGATCGGAAGATCCTGTATTGCCGGTTGATGCGCAGCAAATTGATATTCCCAAAATAAACGCCCAAACCATCAAGCTGCTCAATGTCTTTATCGGCTTTACGCTGGTGATCGGTTTCTGGATGATTTGGAAAAATATCCTGCCGGCCTTTTCATTTTTGGATCGTATTGTGCTCTGGCAGCATCAGGTTGTTGTCGATCATCAGGATGTTTATCAGCCGATCACCCTGACCAATCTGTTGCTGGCCGGGTTATATGTGTTTATCGCGGTGGTCGCAGTGCGCAACTTTTTCGGCGTGATGGAGCTGCTGGTGTTCAGGCGCTTGCAGATAGAGGCGGGCGGTCGATATGCGGTTAACCAGCTGGCTAAATACGTATTGGTTTCGATAGGCTTTATCAGCGTCGCAAACGAGCTGGGCGGCAGCTGGTCGCAGGTGCAGTGGCTGGTAGCGGCGCTCAGCGTCGGCTTGGGTTTCGGTTTGCAGGAAATCTTCGCCAATATGGTGTCGGGCATCATATTGCTGTTTGAGCGCCCGATTCGGGTCGGCGATACCGTCACCATCGGTACGGTCACCGGCAAAGTCAGCCGCATTCAGATGCGCGCTACCACGCTGATCGACATGGATCAAAAAGACCTGATCGTGCCGAATAAGACTTTTATTACCAGCCAGTTGATTAACTGGACGTTAAGCGACGCGATAACCCGCGTGGTGATTCCCGTCGGTATCGCTTACGGTTCCGATGTCGATCTGGCGCATAAAGTCATGATGGATACGGTAAAAGCAATGCCGCTGGTGCTTTCCGAGCCTGAGCCGAGCGTAGTGCTGGTCAGTTTTGGCGATAGCGCGCTGAATTTTTCTATCCGAATTTTTGTCAGCGAATTGTCCAACCGGCTGCCGGTTACGCATGATTTACACGTTCGGCTGGAAAAAGCCCTGCGTGAGTATAATATAGAAATTCCTTTCCCGCAGCGGGATGTTCATCTGCGTACTGTTGCGCATGAACATGATGAGGGCAATCATGGGGCACCGCAAATTCACGCAGGGTAAGAGCGCTTATTTAGGATAATAAATTTGCAATGCCGCTGATGGTGCTATGATTCGGCTATAGGATTGGTTTTCAACATTCATCTCACTCAAGAAAAATCTATGAATTTGAAGCAGGAAAAAATAAACGGCTGTACCGTCCTTTTTATCAAGGATGAACGGATAGATGCGCACAATTCAGGCGAATTGAAGGAAGCTATTTTGCGCCTGATAGAGCAGGGCGAAGTTAATATTATCGTCCAGTTGGAACAGGTGCGATTTATCGATAGCTCCGGTTTGGGTGCGTTGCTGTCTGGCTATAAAAATGCGGCGGCGAAGTCGGGCAAGCTAGCTATAGCCAACATGCAGCAACAGGTATTATCGATGTTTGAGTTGACCCGTTTAAACAGGGTGTTTGAAATCTATGCGGATTTAAACGAGGCTTTTGAAGGCGAAACGTAGAGGTTGTGTATGTGTAACTCGATTATTCAGGTTGAGGTAATCATTCCGACGCAGACCAAATATCTGGATTTGATCGGCAGTATCGGTGAGCATATCGCGAAAGAGTTGGATGACTATTCCGGTGACCGCGAGGCCTTGGCTTATCATTTAAATCTGGTGTTAACGGAAGCGACCGTCAACGCGATCAAACATGCCAATCATAAAAATCCGAAAGATACCGTCAAAATAACCATCCATATTCAGGAAAACGAGCTGAATATCAAGGTGTACGATCACGGTCAGGGTTTCGATCTGGAATCCGTGCCGTTGCCGGATTTTGAACATCCCAAAGAAGGCGGTATGGGTATATTCTTCATTCGCACCTTAATGGATTCGGTGACCTACACCCGACAGGGCGATTGCAATGTTCTGGAAATCATCAAATATTTGAGCTGACAACAGTGTCCAGGGGCGGGGCACTACACAACCATAGACTTTTTAACGCATGCTAAATACAATCCAGTTATGAAATATGAATGGAATGAAGACAAAGCAACGGCCAATCTATCAAAACATGGAGTTACGTTTGAAGAGGCCAAGACGGTTTTCAATGACCCGTTGTATGTGGATTTCTATGATCCAGATCATTCTTATGGCGAACACCGTTATATTTTGATGGGGAAATCACATCAAGGACGTTTGTTGTTTATTTCGTATATGGAACGTAACGATGTCATTCGGTTGATTAGCGCAAGAGAAGCAACACTATTGGAGCGTAAAGCATATGAACAAGATTGAAATAGACGACGAGCTTAGGCCTGAATATGATTTGAACAGTTTACAGGTAAGAAAAGTAGGTTCTGGACGTAAAAGTTTTGGCGATATGGTTCGCTTAGAACCGGATGTCATTGAGGCTTTTCCAAATGCCAAGGCTGTTAATGAGGCATTGCGCTCACTAATTGATATTGCCAAGCGTTCTGCCCACCTAAATCACTCCTGCTAAGACTCTGCCGCTGAGCATATTTTAATGACACACGGATCACGCGGATTAGACGAGACTGCCGAATAGTTTTCTCAAGGCCGGATGGAGCATGTTGCCCCGTTCGAAATGTTTTGCGTTGATTAAGTATAGCCATTTTAGTTAGGCATCTCAGAAACGTTAGGATCGGGGATGTAAACTTCGCCCCGCTTGGGAGCAGCCGAATAGTTACAGGAGGATAGGTCATTGAACAACCCCACCAAAACTTGGCCGATTCACTTGCAGCAACTCGCTGAAAGGGCTTTGGGCAAACAAGCCGCTCATTTGCTGTGGCAAAAATACCATAAAGCATTTTCAGACGAATATCGGGCGTTGGTTTCGCCGCGTTATGCGTTAAAAGACATGCTGCATCTTGAGCAGGTTCTGGCATCAGACAAACAATGCACCAGCCTGCTTAATCCCGGCATTCAAGTCGATCATTACCGACTGCATTTTTACAGCAAACAACCGCGTTACCTGGACGAATATATCCCGGTTCTGGAAAACATGAATTTAAGGGTCATGGATCAGGTACAGTTTCAGGTTACGGTTGACGGCGATACCCTGTTTATTAAAAGTTTCACCATCAAGGCAAAAAGCCAGTGTGCTTCGATCTCCAAGTTAAGAAACCGGATGCTGGAAACCATTCAGGTGATGATGGACGGGATAGTGGAAAATGACGCGCTGAATAAATTGTGCGTACTGACTGGAATGACTTGGCAGGAAATCGATGTGCTCAGGGCTTATCGGAATTATTATTTGCAACTGGGACATCAAACTACCCGAGCCAGTATTCATCATGCCTTGCTTAACAATCCGCCGGTTGCGCTGGGCTTGTTTAATTACTTTGACGTGCGTTTTAGGCCGAATCCCGACTGGGACGATCCGGCTATCAGGGAAGAGCAGGCTTTATTTCTCTCGCGTTTGCAGTTGCTGGAGAGCATCGCCTCGGTTTTGGATATTAATGATGACCGGATTTTGCGTACCCTGTTTAACCTGATTGATGCGACGATGCGCTGTAGTTTTCATCAGCGGCGCGGCTCGGCTGATTATTTCATCGCCTTTAAAATAAACAGCCTGGGCGTTATCGATATGCCCGCGCCTAAGCCGCAAAACGAGATTTATGTCCACGCGGTGGATATGGAAGGCATCCATTTGCGTAGCGGCAAGATTTCCCGTGGCGGTATTCGCTGGTCGGATCGGCCCGATGATTTCAGAACCGAAATTTTGGGGCTGATGCAAACCCAGATCAGCAAAAACGCGCTGATTATTCCAACCGGTGCCAAGGGTGGATTTGTTGTTAAAAAGAACGGTTCAAAGTCAGGCTTCAAAGAAGCGGGTAAAAAAGCCTATCTCACCTTGATCCACGGCTTGCTGGATTTAACCGACAACTATATCGACGACAAAGTCGTCCAGCCCCGGAACATCGTGTGCTACGACGACCCCGATCCCTATCTGGTGGTGGCCGCCGATAAAGGCACGGCGCAGTTTTCGGATATCGCCAATGCGGTTTCGGCAGAATATCAATTCTGGCTAGGCGATGCCTTTGCCAGCGGCGGTTCCCGAGGTTATGACCATAAAGCGTTGGGCATTACCGCTCGCGGCGCTTGGGAATGCGTAAAACGCCATTTTCGGGAAATCGGAAAAGCTTCCGCTCCTGCTCATGCCCCTTACCTACGTCCTGTAGGCAAAAATATACAAAGCGAAGCCTTTACCGTCGTCGGCATCGGCAGCATGGACGGCGACGTGTTCGGCAACGGCATGTTGCAGTCGCCGTTTATCCGGCTAAAGGCGGCTTTTAGCGGATCGCATATTTTTATCGATCCCAATCCCGCCGATAGCGATGCCGCGTTTAATGAACGCAAGCGCTTGTTCGAGTTGCCGGGTTCCAGTTGGGATGATTACGACCGGACGCTTATTTCAGCTGGCGGCGGTGTTTATCCAAGGTCGGCCAAAGATATACCGGTTTCCGCCGAGCTGAGAGCATGGTTAGGCGTACGCTACAAATCGCTGGATGGCGAATCTCTGATCCGGTACCTACTGGCCGCTCCGGTGGAGTTATTATGGCTGGGCGGCATTGGCACTTATGTAAAAGCCGACTCGGAAAAAAACGAGGATGTTGGCGACAGGGCTAACGACAACGTGCGCGTGAATGCGTCCGATCTCGGTGCCAGTGTCGTCGGCGAAGGCGCTAACCTTGGCTTCACCCAAAAAGCGCGCACCGAATACAGCCTGAAGGGAGGGCGCATTAACACCGATGCGGTCGATAACTCGGCAGGCGTCGATACCTCCGATCATGAAGTGAATTTAAAAATCTTTCTGGTCGGCTTGCAGAAGAAAAACCTGATTGCCGATTATCAGCCGTTATTTATCAGCATGACCGATGATGTGTGCCGCTTGGTGCTGGCCGACAATATTGCCCAGAGCCTTTGTTTATCTTTGGAGCAATTGCGTTGTGAGGAAGGTTCTGCGGTTTTTTTACAATTGGCCGAACGTCTGGAAGCCGCCGGTTTTTTCGACAGGGCCGAAGAATGTTTTCCGCAAAACAAAGAGGTCATGTCCCGCCCCAGCCTAACCATAACCCGGCCCGAGCTTGCGGTATTGATGGCCGCCAGCAAAATGTACCTGACTCAGTTGATACAGGAACAATCCGCCTTGTTACAGGAAGAATGTTGCAGCTGTTATCTGCAGGCCTATTTTCCTGAACAGATCAGCAATCAGTATGCTAACCATCTGTCCGGACATCCCTTGGCTCATGAAATTAAAGCCACCCTGGTCAGTAATAAAATCATCAATCAGGCCGGTTGCGGTTTTTTAAGCCTGGACGAAGGCAGCGAAAATACCCTGAATTATGTCACCTGTTATCTGGCCTTCGACCGGGTTTTAGACGGCGACGCGTTGCGGCAGGCGATAGCTGCGCTGGACAATAAAACGCCAGCCGACCTGCAATACCGGTTATTGCTACAGTTGGAAAATACCTTGGCCGGTTTTTGTCGCTGGGCCTTAATGCAGGGCAGGAAAATCCGCCCGAATGAGCAGACCGTTAGCTGCTATCGCCGTCATTTAAAGGATTATGAGCAGTACTTTAAAAGCGATTACTCCGAGTTTAGCGAGCAGCTGGAGCAATATCGGCAAGATGGCATTCCAGAGCAATTGGCGCTGAATATGGTGTTTGTAGCCAGCCTCAATGACTTTCCTCTGATCGTCTCATTGACCGCCGAAACCGCGCAGGATTTTGTAGCCACGCTGAAACTGTTCAACGAAATCACCCGCTATCTGGGGCTGAATGAAGTCAATGACCAGTTGGCGAAAATCCCCATGCACGATGTTTGGGAGCGGAAAGTGTTGAATGAATTACAAGAGGACATGAAGCGGGTGGTAGGCCGAGTGATTAAGGCCATCCTTGCAAGCAAGTTTGAGACCTGCGCCGATTACTTCGACCAGCCGGATCAGCAAGATAAAATCAGCCGATACCGGTGTGTTTATCAGGAAATTAACAGCGGATTGCCGGTTAACCTGTTCCCCTATATTGCGTTAGCCAAGGAGCTGGAGCGTTTGGTTGATGGAATAGCTTAAGTTAGAAATAACGCGATAATCTGAGACCGTATTCAATCGACAGGGTGTTCAAAGACATAAAGCGCAACGCCTGTGTTAGACGTATATTGACTGAGTTTAGCAGCCTATGCACGACACCACTTCTGTCTAGGTGTGAATAAGGGAATTTAATTTTCCATTTCATATCAAGCTCATACATAACATTTATTATTTGGATCTTGCAGGATTTAAAGCTAAGCTTATGTCATAAAAATACAACTTTTTGGCGAATTCTAAAATGAGTGAAAATATCAATAAGGTAAAATTGTATTCAAAAGGGGATGTTATTTTCCATGAAGGCCAACCCAGTGAGCACTTTTATATACTACAAAAAGGTGAAGTTGAAGTTTCAATCAGAAAAAACGAAAAGCGATTCGTTATTGGCAAGTTAGGGCCTGGAGAGTTTTTTGGTGAAATGGGCTTGCTTTCCAACGAACCGCGATCCGCTTCCTGTAAAGCCATCACTTCCGTAGAAGTTGTTCGGGTTAGCAACGAAGAGTTTAAAAAAACCTTAAAAAATGTACACCCCCTGATTGGAAAAATTATCAACGTGCTATTGAAGCGGTTAAAAAGGTCGAATGGTCTTGCAGTAAACAAGACTACCACGCCTGATTTTTTCTATGCCGTAGCAACATTACTTGATCTTAACTTTAGAGCCACGAATAGCGATTCGATATTGGAAGGGCTGTTCGTTAAACAACTGACATCAACTTTTGGCATACTTCCTTTTCAGGCAAAAGACATCCTTCAGCGGTTTAGCGATTTTGGATTGATTCAAAAAAGAAGGCAACATAAAGGAACCTTTACTTCCGTGCAGGAAGAGGATGAGAGTCGGTTACGCTTACAATCAAAGAATTTTTTAGCTGAGGCCAAAGTAATCCAAGATAAACAGCCTGAAAAAGTTTTGCCCGACTCGCTTTCATCGGAGTTAGAACTAATGGAGATTAAAGAAGCCCTTGAGTTATATGACATCGATCCAATAAAGTTTTACAGCAAGATGTGCGTTGCTGATATTCCAGACCATCTGTTTCTGATCAATAAATCTGTTTTATTTGATTTGGTACAAGATAAAGGAAAGCAATTTTTTGAAGAGCCTAGTACAAACAACTTGAAATATGTTAGATAATACCCTGTTTTAAATTAAAAATATTAGAGCCGATGGCACGACCTTTACCCCCACTGAAACTGAATATTGAGTTACAAGAAATTTTGCAAACACTCGCTCGGAGTCGCGAAG